>DLYT01000009.1:501-6730 GCA_003447595.1 Porphyromonadaceae bacterium | reverse complement strand
CGCGATGAGTTTTTCTGCTCTGTTGCAAAAGGGGATATAGAACTTGCAGATAATCTAGCCAAGATTCTTAATTATAATAAGAAGAAGAGCGGCTTTTTCAACTACGTAAAACAAGCATTTGGAGTTGGTGGAAAAGAAGAAACAGAGAAACTGCCTCATTGTGATTTGTCACAACAAAAGATAGATAAGAAAAAGATCTATCAATTGAAGGAGATCGCATTTGAAAGAAACTATCAGATTGCAGATTGTTGTAAACCAATACCGGGAGATGAAGTTTTTGGGTTTCTCAATGACGACAACTCGGTAACGATTCACAAACGCTCTTGTCCTATTGGATTGCGATTAATGAGCTCCTTCGGAGAACGTATTCTTACAACCGAATGGTCAGATCACAGTAGCTTTACTTATCCGGCTACCTTAGAAATCAAAGGAATTGACGCGATGGGTATTTTAAATATAATTGTACGTACGATTTCGGAAGAGTTTTCTGTCAACATGCGAAAGATTGTTTTGGAAGCAAAAGATGGATTCTTTGAAGGCAGAGTGCAATTGTATGTGCATGACATCTCAGATATTCAGAATATTTGCAATAGACTAGCAAAGGTTGAGAATGTGAAATCTGTAGCTAGAGTTGCCGAATAACGATAAAAACAACAGGTATATATAAAAGCTCGGTTATTTGTATTTCGTAGAATACAAATAACCGAGCTTTCTTTATTCTGATGATCGTTTTATTAAAGCTGATCTGTTATTATGCTTTATCTATTGCATCAAAGATATCTTTGAGAGCGAGAAGCTCTTCTTTTATACCCTTCAGGCGAGCAACAACCTCCTCGTTTTTCTTTGTGTTTTCAGGGTTGTCTTTGATTTTTTGTTTGGCACCGGCAAGAGTAAGACCTCTTTCTTTTACCAGATGGAAGACCAATCGTACATTCTCAATATCTTCTTTCTTATAATATCGAGTACCCTTCCCCGATTTACGCGGATTGATAATGTCAAACTCTTTTTCCCAAAAACGGAGTGTCGACTCATTTATTCCAAACATCTTGGCTACTTCACCAATCGAGTAGAATAGTTTTAGATCTTTATTCTTATTTAGTGCCATAATTTTAGTCCAATTTAATTAGTCCATAACCTGTCCACGGCTATCTGCCAATTGAATCATGCGTTCATATTCTTCAGGAGTAAGATCCATGAAGTAGTATTTAGCCGGATTATCGTTTTTACCTCTTACCATTACTTCATAGTGAAGGTGGTTGCCGGTTGACTTTCCTGTGTTTCCAACGGTTCCAATGATTTCGCCACGGGTTACCGTTTTACCTACACGAGTCTTGATTTTGTCCAAGTGACCGTATAAGGTTTCGTAACCGAAGCCATGATTGACAATGATACAATTACCATATCCTTGTCTCCATCCTGCAAAGGTAATCTTTCCATTGCCTGTAGCATACACATCGGTCCCTTTTTTTGCAGTGAAGTCCATTCCTGCATGAAATTTAGGAGTACGATAAATAGGGTCGATACGCATACCATATCCCGAAGCCAGTCTGGTGAGATCTTTATTCGAAACAGGCTGAATTGCGGGGATGCATTTTAGACGTTCTTCTTGCGACTTTCCAATGTCGACAAGTTCATTGAGGGAATTTGACTGTACATACAATTGCTTCGAAAGCATATCCATCTTGCGGGTTGTAGAAATCACCAAGTCGGGATTCGACAAACTGGTAAGGTGTTCATAACGGTCTACCCCTCCAAAGCCCGATTTACGTACCGAGATCGGAATCGATTCGGCTTGAAATATGGCGCGATACAAGTTTTCGTCCCGTTCTTGTATGTCGTCGAGTACTTCCAATGCGCTATTGAGTCGCAGAGAAAGTACCTCGTATTGAGTTTGAAGCAACTTATTTTCTTTACGTAATTGCTTTTCGAGCGGAGATTCGAAAAGGTAGGTAATACCGAAAAATAAACCGACTCCGATAACGATACCGATACTCAAATGGCGTATTACTCCAAACATCTTTTGCTTGAATGAAGGATAGACCCGCTCATACGTTAAAGTTTTCGGATTGTACAGAAAGTATGTTTTTTTGCGCATTTGTGGTCGACTGATAAATTAATTAACGAAGTGTTTGTGGCAAAAATAATTATTTGCCGTATTTTTGCAAACTGCATTTCAGAATATTAACGACAACCAGATAAGTATTTATGTTGACAGCAAAAGAGATTCGAGAATCATTTAAAGTATTCTTTGCTTCTAAGGGACATCAGATTGTTCCTTCTGCTCCGATGGTAATTAAAGACGATCCGACTTTGATGTTTACCAACGCCGGAATGAATCAGTTCAAAGACATTATCCTAGGTAATGTTCCTATTAAGTATCCACGTGTTGCCGACTCGCAAAAATGTTTGCGCGTAAGCGGTAAGCATAACGACCTTGAAGAAGTAGGTCACGATACATACCACCATACCATGTTCGAAATGCTTGGTAACTGGTCGTTTGGTGATTACTTCAAGAAGGAAGCAATCGAATGGGCTTGGGAATATCTAGTAAATGTACTTAAGCTTGATCCGAACAGACTTTATGCAACCGTATTTGAAGGTAGCCCTGAAGAAGGTTTGTCTCGCGATGATGAAGCTGCTTCATACTGGGAAAAGTTTTTACCAAAAGATAGAATTATCAACGGTAACAAAAAAGATAACTTCTGGGAAATGGGTGACACAGGTCCTTGCGGTCCTTGCTCAGAAATCCACATTGATATTCGTCCAGACGAAGAACGTGCAAAAGTAAATGGTCTTACTTTGGTAAATGAAAGCCATCCGCAGGTTATCGAAATCTGGAACCTTGTATTTATGCAATACAACCGTAAAGCAGATGGTACATTAGATGGCCTTCCTGCGAAGGTTATTGATACAGGTATGGGATTTGAACGTTTGTGTATGGCAATGCAAGGTGTATTGTCAAACTATGATACAGACGTATTCCAACCAATTATCAAAGCAATGGCTGCACTAGCCGGTACAGAATATGGCAAAGACGAGCAAAAAGACATCGCAATGCGTGTAATTGCCGACCATATCCGTACAATTGCATTTTCTATTACAGACGGCCAACTTCCGTCAAATGCTAAAGCCGGTTATGTAATTCGTCGTATTTTACGTCGTGCCGTACGTTACGGCTACACATTCCTTGGTCAGCACCAAGCATTCATGTATAAGTTGATTCCTGCATTGATCGATACAATGGGAGATGCTTATCCGGAACTTGTTTCTCAAAAAACATTGATCGAAAAGGTTATCAAAGAAGAAGAAGAATCATTCCTTCGTACGCTTGAAACTGGTATTCGTTTGTTGGAGAAACGTATGGATGAAGCAAAAGCTGCTGGTAAAACTGAGGTGAGCGGTGTAGATGCATTTGTACTTTACGATACATACGGTTTCCCTCTTGACCTTACAGAGCTTATTCTTCGTGAAAACGGAATGTCTGTAAATGTTGCAGAGTTCGACGCAGAGATGCAAAAGCAAAAAGAAAGAGCTAGAAATGCTGCTGCTATCGAAACCGGAGACTGGGTTTCTTTGAAAAATGGCGACAGTACATTCGTAGGTTATGATCTTGCAGCATGTGAAACGGAGATTCTTCGTTATCGCAAGATCAAACAAAAAAATAAAGAATTATTCCAAGTTGTTCTTGAGAAAACTCCTTTCTATGCAGAAATGGGTGGTCAGGTAGGAGATACAGGATGGTTGATTTCAGAAACTGAAACCGTAGAAGTTTTAGATACTAAACGTGAAAACAACCTTGCGGTGCATATCTTGGCAAAAATGCCTCAAGATCCAACGGCAACATTCGTAGCTAAAATCAACGAAAAGAAACGCAAACAATCAGAGTGTAACCACACTGCTACTCACTTGCTTCACGAGGCATTGAGAGAAGTACTTGGCTCGCACGTTGAACAAAAAGGTTCGTTTGTTTCTCCTGAAATGCTACGTTTCGATTTCTCTCACTTCCACAAAGTATCTGATGAAGAGCTTCGTAAAGTTGAAGAGATTGTAGGTGAAAAGATTCGTGCCAATTTCATGATGGAAGAACATCGTAATCTACCTATCGCAGAAGCGAAGGAAATGGGTGCGATGGCTCTATTCGGTGAAAAATACGGTGATGAGGTTCGCGTTGTTAAATATGGCTCATCGGTAGAACTTTGTGGTGGTACGCATGCTTCGGCAACCGGAAATATCGGTTCATTGCGCATCGTGGCAGAAAGTTCAATCGCTGCAGGTGTACGCCGTATCGAAGCTGTAACCGCAGAAGCTGCTGATAACTACTATTATGCTCAGCAAGATGTGTTGAAAGAACTTCGTGCAATGATGAACAACATGCCAAATCTTGTTCAAGCTGTGAAGAAGTCTCTTGATGAAAACGCTGAGTTGAAAAAACAAATGGCTGAATTCGCAAAAGAAAAAGCAAAACAATTGAAGCAAGAGATCGTAGCATCTGCACAAGATGTAAACGGTACAAAACTTCTTGTATTCAAAGGTAATGCTAGCGCTGATGCAATGAAAGACATCGCATTCCAATTGAAAGGTGAACTTGGTTCATTCTTCTTCGTTGCAGGTGTAGAAACCGATGGTAAACCACTTCTTCAAGTAATGATGAGTGATGATTTAGTTGCTGCCGGTAAAAATGCATCTCAATTGGTTAGAGACGGAGCTAAGCACATCAAAGGTGGTGGCGGTGGCCAAGCTCATTTCGCAACAGCCGGAGGTAAAGATGCAAGCGGTTTGTCAATCGCAGTAGATGAAATTATTCAAAAAGCAGGTTTATAAATTATGGAAAAGTTTAGTCGTGTGGTAAGATGCAGTGACCTCAAAAAGGATATTGCAACGTTTTTAGAGAATACATCGTATGATCGATTGTTTGTATTGACGGATACGAATACGTTGGAACATTGTTTCCCGCTTATTAAAGAGGTCTCTCAAATAAATGATGCAACAGTTATTACTGTAAAAGCCGGCGACTTAAACAAAAATATAAATCAATTAAGTGAAATCTGGGAGCTTCTGTCTAATGGTGGAGCTTCCAGAGGTTCACTGATGATCAACCTTGGTGGTGGTATGATTACCGATATGGGTGGTTTTGCCGCTGCTACATTCAAGCGAGGAATGAAGTCGGTTAATATTCCTACTACACTAATGGCTGCAGTTGATGCAGCAGTAGGTGGAAAGACCGGAATCAATTTCAATGGGCTTAAAAATGAAGTTGGATCGTTTTATCCTCCTTTGTGTGTGTTTATTGAAACCGAATTCTTCAAAACGATAGATCATGACAACTTGCTGTCTGGTTATAGTGAAATGATCAAGCACGCATTGTTGAGTGATCAGCAAACGCTAGCTTTGACATTGAGCTTTGACTTGAATACACCAGATCTGGCTTTGCTAAAAGAGTTAGTCGTAACATCAGTTGAGGTAAAAGAACGCATAGTAGAGGAAGATCCGTTTGAAAGAGGAATTCGCAAAGCATTGAACCTTGGTCATACAATCGGTCATGCATTTGAAAGCTTGTCGTTTAAGAAAGATAAGCCTTTATTGCACGGTCATGCTGTTGCGGCCGGATTAATTTGTGAATTATATCTTTCATACAAACTGTGTGGTTTTCCCGGGGAAGTTCTATCAAAGGTTGTTTCCTTTGTAAAAGAATTTTACCCTCCTTTTGTGTTTGATTGTACCGATTTTGATGCACTATATGCTTATATGCTTCATGATAAGAAGAATGAGGGTGGTGTAATCAACTTTACACTTCTCAAAGATGTAGGAGAGGTGATGATTGATCAGAATGTTGATCGCAAATTAATAGATGAGTCGCTCGATTTTTATAGAGATTCATTTGGATTTTAGTCTATATTAAATAAATTTGCTCTGAATTGCGGGGTGTAGCTCAGCCCGGTTAGAGTACACGTCTGGGGGGCGTGTGGTCGCTGGTTCGAATCCAGTCACCCCGACTTGAAAACCAATCATTTGTCATTTATGGCAAGCGATTGGTTTTTTTATTTTAGATAAATAGTATTAGGTTTGAATTCCATTCTTTCTTTTTATTTGTTACTCCTATAGGTTGTAAAATGAATATGGTGATGAAAAAGATGATAGAGCATATTGGAGGCCGCTTTCTTAAAACAAGAAGAAGTAAAGCTATATTTTGGCTTGTCCTTGCTATTGTATATTCGGTATTGCCATTTGA
>DLYT01000009.1:0-212 GCA_003447595.1 Porphyromonadaceae bacterium | reverse complement strand
CGTTATGTGGGGCGTGTTTTGTTTCTATTGAAATGGATCTTTCTGACGATCGGTGTTTTATTTATATTGTTTATCATGCTTTTTGCAACTGTATTATCTAATATGTTGGGTATGATTATAACTTAGATTGTGGGTATACGTTTTATTTGCAAAGTTGATGGTGTGCGTAATTGAAACATTGTCAACACATTAAAACCATGCAAGGTTCTTAC
>DLYT01000099.1 GCA_003447595.1 Porphyromonadaceae bacterium | reverse complement strand
GATTGCATCGCGGAACTTTACCAGGTTTGGCATTTGAGAAAGACGTGGATTGGTATCGCGATCGTAACCAAACATACTCCAGTTGGTCGTTCTCGAGGCTTCCCCTATAATCAAAAAGTAAACCTCGCGCTCTCCTACTTTTTTTGTTCTTTTTGCCTCAAACTCAAAACCCTCTGAGGTTTGAGGATAATTGAGACTTCTCTGCCATTTTACTTTCGTAAAGTAGATATTATACAATACGTTGATTGGATAGATGTCTAGCTTTGGTGAAAACTCTTTTGCGAACTGAGCAGAGCCGAGACCGGCTAATAATGCTACAAATCCACAACCGAATATCATTTTCCTAAAGCGAACCGATAGAGAAAGATGCTTAACAACTCCTACGATCCCCAAAGCAATCATTGGGATATATACCACACATACAAAGACAACTGCCGGCCAAAGATTGGCCAATAGCTCTCCTGCTTCCGATGCATTTGTTGTGAAGAGATTTAAAAACATATCTACCGCAATGATAGATTCTCCAAACAAATAAAGCAAAACTAACTGAAATGCTCCTAATACCATAAATGGTAGCATTGCCAATGTCAATACTCCAATCTTTCGAAACACACTATATACGATTGCATAAAGCGATAATGGAATCAGAATAAAAGCAATTCGTACCGGCAACGTCATTGTTTCGGTACAGAATAGAAAGAATGATGGCAACATCAAACTGAAAAGCGAGTAGAAGAACAACGTCTTCGGGTTCTCGAGTAATTGTTTTAAATAATCAAAAAGCTTCATTTATGCTAAATATAAAACCTGTTTCTTTTTTTCCAAAGCCAAGATCAAGACGTACATTCATCCGTTTCTTAAACTCCCATCGGTAACCAACACCATAATTGGGCAGTGTATGACTCCATTTAAATCGATTGAATGAATGGAACACATTTCCTGCTCCCACCCACACGGCGATACCATTGCGGCGCCAAATCTTTTGACGTAATTCTATTTGTGCTTCTAAAATGTTGCGGTCGCGATATTGACCTTCATAATATCCGCGCATACGATACGAATTGCCCAACATAGCAACTTGTGTCCATGGCACGTCTCCATAATTAAACTCTCCATGTACTTCGCTAGCCAACACGGCTCCTTTCCAGAGCTCGTTGTAATGATTGGCAAAAAAAGAAGAGCGAGAAAAGGCCATTTTATTACCCATAAAAGACGGAAAGAAGTTTTGTTCAAAACGCAAATACCACCCTTCATAGGCATTGGTTATGATATCTCGCGAGTCGTACATCAAGATCAAACCGAGAGAAGAACTGATGTAACTATCCTTTTCACCGTTTAGGTATTCAGGCTTCTCAAACTTTTTCCCGGCTACATAGTTAAAGCCGGCAGTTGCTCCTACATATGCATCTTTGAATACACGATATAAGAAATCGACCTTAATCTGACTTTGATCTCTATCGTATGTCGTGAAACTATCCCGAGCTGCTCCATGCTCATACCCAATACCCCAATACTTTGCAGGCATTGAATAGAAATAAGATGTATAGTCGAGACGGTATTTTGCTCCTTTAAAAAATGTATTTCCGCGGATACCTAACATATAGAATCCGGTTGTTGTTACATCACCAAACAGTGAAACATTAGAAGGTGGTATCGAAAGATCATCACGATCAACTCGATACAATCCTGCTGCTACCAATCCCAATCCAAGCTTTATATCGCTCGAATAATGTGGCCCTCCGATAATACTCCAGTCAAATTTCTTTGTCAATGTTTTATCTTCATTCGAAGACTGAAAGTAATCGTTGATCTTTCGAAAGATGTTCTTCTTTTTGATTACTGTATCAGTAGTTTCTTTTACTGTATTTTTTGAATATAACGTCACATAATCGTCACCAACTTTCTTGGGAGACGTGTTCTGCGCCATTAGATCTATGATCCAGATAAAGCAGAGGATTAACAGCGTGATTTTTCTCATTTATACCGTTTTAATTTCAACAACATTTATAAAAGGTATACAAAGAAAGCAGGATTCTATAACACTTTCAAAAATTACATATTTAGTAACAATAATAAAATCTTATTAATTCATCAAATACAAATCAAGAAGCTCCACAACAACTCAAAAAGAGATAGCCAAACAAATGATTAGAAGAGAATCTTAACCTATACATAAACATATTTTACACACAAGCACAAGTAGTTTAAGCATCTTAAAAAGAATACCCAAGAGATAGGTTTGTATCAAATGTATTATAGTTTACATCTTCGTGATATTTATAATCTGACTTCCGCCTAAAGTTGCGATAAAGGAGTCCTAGATTTAATTTATCATTGAAAAAGTAAACGAATCGCATTCCGATAATAGACAACCTTGTATTCCCTAAGTCTCCTTGAGCATTCAACTTCTTTACATTGACAGTTTCCCAATCAATGTCACGAGGATACCCCTTCCATGTGTAAAGCTGATAATTCTCAAACATAAACGTTGCCGAAAACCGCTGCTGATAGTTTGCAGTAAGATAGAGTTTATCACTAAACCCACTACCCAGATTATAGTCTCTTTCATCTACATGATAATAATCTGCAATACTTGCGCCCAATAAAACGGCATTTGCAAATACTTCTGTTGAGAACTGCCACCCATAACGGTTGATGGGTGATTGATAAATCATACCGCCTCCAAAAGCTACAGCCTCTGCTAGTTTATAAGGTGCTATTTTAGCGGTTTTAGAAGTTATTTGAGAGTCATAATAATCGAAGTGCTGAAACAAACCAAGATTAATATAATGGTTATTCTTTGCATATACATTCCATCCACGCAATACACCTACAGCATTAACTGTTCCTATTATAGGTTGATTGGATGCGAAGTTTAGAATCGTGCGAAACTGAAACCATTCGTATGGATCCTTCTCATCCTCAAAGAAAGCATCTCCATAATCAAGACGAAAAGACATTGTCACGCCATATTCTCCATCATTATATGCATCTTCTTGCGACAAGAAGCGTCCTCCAACCGATGCTACAAAATTAATAGGGGGTGGATCAATTGTTTTTCCACTCACCCGAGAATGCCGCCAAACATCTCCGGCAATCAATCGATTGAAAAAACGTGTAGGAGCTATAATTGCAGCTAAAGCTTCACGCCCTATCCTATTTATACCTGTAGTACGATTATCAATCAATAAATCTGTTATACGATAGGTAACCTCTCCAATTGCCATACCGCCAAATGAAGTCGCAAGTAAGTCATTCGTCGACGGATACTCACACTCCATAAAGAACTCCCACATCAAACTTCCGCCAATTGCATATGGCATCGACTGCCAAAAGTTTAATCCATTCGAACGTGCTGAGTTAAAATAAAGAGATCCATGAAAAGGATGCGCAAAAAGATTGGATGAAAACTTATCGTTATCCCACAATGGTCCAGTTTTGAAGTTACGTTTAATGGTACTCCAATTAATATATGCATAATCACCTTTCAATGCATAGCGATCAAAGGCCCAGACTCCGATATTAAGACCAACTACTTCACTCGCTGCTCGCCAAGGTCGTTTATGCAGCACAGTTACTGAGTCTGAATTAAAATGAATTTTATGTACTTCAGGATAACGCTGAGCGAAAGTTCTTTGGTTATTTAATAAAAACAACAGCATTAGCCCTATAAAAAACAGGTGTTTCATCTTCAATATAAAGCAGCTATTTTTAGGTTTGCAAGAAGTAATAACAGCTACTTATATATTAAAGCGAAAAGAAGAAGTTTTGTTTAATTGGAATTAATCCTGCAAATAATCTCTTATTTCCATAAAATTGCGTTCCAATAAAAACATCTTGCGTGCCATATATTCATAGAATCCATCCCAATGGGCTCTACGATGTATATCCAATCCTTCGCAAAAGCAATAAATACGACAAACTTGTTTACCCGTATCACGCGTATAAGTTAAATCCCAGATTAATTCATCCTCTAAATCTTGCTCTAACGTTGCTTTGTGCCACGAAATACGTTCAAACATTTCAAGACGTGCATCGTCGCTGCGATGACATATCTCTAATATAACAGAAGCCCCATCACGGGTTGCATCAAACTTCAACTCAACATTCTTAACTTTAGTATCATACAATACCCACATCTTATCTCTTCCTTGCAGGTACGATTGCGTTCGACAGTAATTGTCAAAACCTTCCCAAAATTCTATCTTTAAATTCTTTAGTTCTTCTTTCGAGTACATTCAAATATATTTTAAGCTACAAAGATAAATAATTCAAGCTAAACTAGCTGCAAAGAAATTATTCCATTATTTTTGCGCCCAAATTTTGAACTATGTTTAGCTTTATTAATATTCTTGACATTATTGGTACGATTGCTTTTGCAATCAGTGGTATTAGACTTGCTTCTGCTAAGAAGTTTGATTGGTTTGGCGCCTATGTAGTGGGCTTAATCACTGCTGTAGGTGGTGGAACTTTAAGGGACATTTGTCTGGGTGCAACTCCTTTTTGGATGACGCAACCCTCATACATCATCTGGACCGGCTTCTCTCTTCTTTATGTAATTTTCTTTGGCAAGTTATTGATCAAACAAAACAACACCTTCTTTACATTCGATACCATCGGATTGGCATTGTTTGTAGTAGTTGGGATTGAAAAGACGCTTGCGTATGGTTTCCCAATGTGGGTCGCTATCATTATGGGTACATTTACCGGAGCTGCCGGAGGTATCATGCGTGATATACTTATCAATGAGATTCCGCTTGTATTCAGAAAAGACGTGTACGCAATGGCATGTGTTTTCGGCGGACTCGTTTATTACTTCGGGCTTCTTCTTGGCCTTGAAGAAACCCTTACTCAATGTCTTTCCGCTGCCGGCACTATTGGCATTCGCATCATTGCTGTAAAATACCACATCAGTATTCCGGCATTTAAAGGCGAAGAAGAGG
>DLYT01000044.1:21154-35030 GCA_003447595.1 Porphyromonadaceae bacterium | reverse complement strand
CAGCATAATCTATGAGATTCATACTTAAGTTGTGAAACACACAGTCTCACATTGCGAATCTATGTAAAAATTAATAAACATTTACCTGTTGATTGTGTGTTGTATAACATGAAATAAGTGTAAGTTGGTCACAAACACCTGGTTTGATTTATGATTCCTATTTGTTGCAATCATAGAGCGGATCTACGGCACAAAGGTAATAATGACGAAATCCGCGAACCGCGTCGGCAAGTTGAGGAACGCCAATCATAACATCTCCTTCGGTGTAGTAGTCTCTCGAATAATATACTTTTGTTGTTCCTTTCACAAATTTCACGATAGACATGCCTGGTGCAGTGATTGTAGCTCCGTTGGATAGTCCGGTCATAGTCCAGGTTGCCATATAAATATCGTTTGATAAGCTCTCGTCTTCAATTACGGTATACAGATCGGAAGATCCGGCAAACAAACGTCCTAAGAATGTTGTCATTGTCTCAGGCCCATAAATATCGACAATGGGGTCATGATATTCATAATTGTTGGCAAGGGAAGGTATCACGCCGGGCCAATTTTCTGCATCCAGTTGAACCAACAGGCGCGCAATGGTCAATTGATCTTTACTAATTTGACTTTGTGATTGAGACGAGCTTTTAGTTATCTCATTATCCGATGCCGGAGCAAATGGGCATTCGAATGTTGGATCTACCGAACATTTATAGAAGGTTCTGAAACCTATAATTGCCGAATCTAATCCGGTAATTGTGGCCATGATATCTCCTTCCGAATAGTAGTCTCTCTGATAATACACTTGCGTGGAGTTGGGTGCAAACTTGAATATTGAAATGCCTTTGGCTTGATAAGGCGACCCTAGAAAATCACCACTCATAACCCAAGTTGCAGAATAAGTATCATTGATAAGAATTTCATCTTCAACGATGGTGACAAGGTTTGGAGAGGCTCCTACGATCAGCTGATTCAAGAATGCAGTCATGTCGTTTATACCTTTGATGTTGACGATTGGGTCGTGGTATTCGATATCGTCTGTGTAATAAGGGATTGCTTCTGCTACTTGGGGTGCTTGTACTTCCAGAAGCAGACGTCCCACTTTCATTCTCTCACTATTCAGTTTGTTTTCTTCTTCATTTGTATCTTCATTTGAACAAGATAGGTTGAATAACAGAATGACGAACCCTGCAAAGATTGCAAAACATTGATTGAACGTTTTCATACATGATCTAATTAATAATTACTATAAGTTTATTGGTCTAAATCCTTAAATGAAACAGACAGTTTTTGATATAGTTTATCAATGCAGAAGTTATTGCTCGAGTATTAATCAGAGTTAATGAAATAGTTTCATCTTGTTCTCACATTCTATATAAATATCTTAAATAGTTACTTTTTGGGCATTGCATCGAGGTAGCCTCTTTTGTAGGATATGTAGATGGCTTCGGAGACGGAGCATACGTTGAGCTTTTCGAATATGAGGGTCTTGATGCGTTTCAGCTTGGGAAGTGTCATATTTAATTGTTTAGCGATGTCCTTTTCTTTGATGCCTTGTCCCGATAAGTGCAAGATGTTGCATTCTACCTCAGAGAGGTATGGGTTTGCTTCGTGCTCAAATTGCTTGGTGTTGGTGTTGTAAATTGATGTTGTTTTTGTCTTTAAGTCATGCTTGCGTAAGATGGCAGAGCCTGCAAAATTGATGGGTTCGATGATGCATAACGTAACAAGCAGATTGTCATCTTTGTCGTACTGATAAGGAATGACTTTGGTGCAACAAGCGTCTATTTTCTTGCTGTTTAGGTATACAAAGTCTACTGAAAAATAAATAGCGTCATCTCTTTGATGTCTGGTTCCGATAAATGCTTTATTGATGACTTCCAGGTACTTCCACATTAGATTTATATCAGAGTCTTCAATGTGAGAATGAGTGTTTTTGATATTCAGTAAATAGGGGTTTATTCCGGTAATGGGGTAGATGTTTTCATCAAAGTTGTATGTAATGCACTCTTGTGTTACATGATTTAAAACAAGAATTAACTTCTTATATACACAGGCTATTGCTTCAATTTTTGCATTCAAAAATTGGATGTTGAATTCGTCTTTTTCAGCAAATGGCTGATCGGGAATAAGTAGGTGTTCTAGAATAGACATATAATAGGTTTGTGAAAAAAGTGTATATTGGGTGGTCTTTGTTGTCTCTGTTGCTTCGCCGGATTTAAAGCATACTGTTTTTGAGTGCGTAATAAACGGCCTCGGGCATGCTATTGACACACATTTTCTTCATTATATTTTTCTTGTAGTATTTAATGCTGTTGTGATCTAGATCAGTTTTTTTCGAGATCTGATGCTCTTTATGTCCGGTTGCTGTAAGCTGCAATATTTCATATTCTATTTCATTGAGCTGAATTTTCTCGGCCGGTATAAATTTTCCTTTTATGTGATTGTATATCAAGCGAATGTTTTCTCGAAAGAAATAGATCTGTATAGATAAGCGATCTGTTTTTTTGGTTTGTTTGATGTAGGATACAAAGAAATAGTGTTTGTTCTTGATGAAGCAGTCGGGATAAGCTGAGCACTCGATTGAAATCCATTTTCCGTCTTTTCTTTTGATAGGATAACTATATTGTATCATGTGTAAAAGATGTCGTTTAAAACCTCTATTACGCTGTGAATAAACTTCCTGTATGGCCATTTTGCGAATGCCGGGCATTATTTGTAGGTCTTCTTTTCTCATAATGTGCATGATGAAGTTAGGACCAAAAAAATCGGTTTCTTCACGAGTATAACCGGTAAGTTTAAGAAAAGAGTCTGACATATAGTAGACATTGCTTCTATCGGCACAAGTAATGAGTGTTGCTTTTTCTAAAGCATCACCACAGACAATGGAACTTCGCAAGAAATCGGTTGTTGCTTTTTCTAGCAATTCTTTGTCGAATTCCATTTTGTTGCTACGGGTTAGATATTCATTGATATCGAACTGTAGTGGTAGTTTTTTCTTGAGCATATATTAGTGCCTTTGTCAAATTAACAAAGACTTGATTATAGAGTTTATTAATTTAGATAATCTTGTATTCCATTTTAATTTGTTGAATGGGATAGCATCAGAGCATCTCGTTTTTTAGGGCAAGATATATCGCTTCGGGCATACTGTTTACCGACATTTTTTGCATGATCTTCTTTTTATAATACTTGATGCAGTTGATGTCGAGTTGCATTTCTTTTTCGATTTGATACTCTTTGTGCCCTGTTGCTGTGAGTTTTAGTATCTGATACTCGGTGGGGTTGAGCTGAATCTTTTCCGATTTTATGAATTTATTTTGCGAGTGATTGTAGATATATCGCAGCTTTTCTTGAGGGTAAAAGATTTCAAGTTCGGTACGTGTAAACTTTGTTGTTTCTTTTACGTAGCAAACGACAAACATAGATTTCTGATTGAGATGACATACAGGATAGGCCATATTTTCGAGTGTGACCCAATGGCCGAGCTTGTGTTTGATTCGAAATTTGTACAAGGCAATGTGATAGCTTGATTTATCCTTTGTTCGCAATTTAAAGACTTCCTCATATGCTTGAAAAGACATTTGTCTGATCAAGTCGTTTTCTTCTTTGATCATGAGCTTTCGAATAAACTCATTTCCTATTGCACGAAGCTCTTTTGGGGTATAGCCCATTAGTTTTATCAGGTCATCTGAAACGTAGTATACTTCACCTTTAAGTGTAGAGGCGATCATAAAAGCTTCGTTCGTTGCTTTGCTATATACGGAAGCATGTCGGATAAGATCGTGTACGGTTTGCTTAAATGCGACCGGATCGATGTCTTGATATGCTTCATTGGTCAATAATTCATCAAAAGGTTTAAATTGCAGTCCCATATAATTCATTGAATAGGTTCGGAGTCAATGTGTCTTCGTTTGTAAGCAACAAAAATTGCTTCGGAGATTGAATTGACTTTTAGTTTTTCAAAAATGATGGTTTTGATTCGTTTGAGTACGGGTAAGGTTAAATCCAGTTGTTTCGCAATGTCTTTTTCTTTGACTCCCATTCCTGATAAATGGAGGATTTGACATTCGATATCGGATAGTTGAGTTGATTCTTCTGGGATAAATCGCTTCGTAGATATGTTGTAAACATCCGTTCTATTCTCGTTTGTGTAATGTTTTTTTAGAACGGCACTACCTGCATACTGTATCGGTTCAATGATTGCGAGTGTAGCAAGAAGGTTGTGTTGAGAATCGTAAAGAAAGGGGAGTATTTTGATACAGGCTCCTTCGGGTGCTTTGTGTACATCAAACGTGTGTTCGATAGTGAAATATATATTTTGATCGGATTGCTTATTTTTATTGGTGAATTGAGTATTTATGAGTTGAACATACTTGGTCAGTAAAGAGTGCTCTGATGAATTGATCTGATTTTGAACTTTTTCAAGTTTTATTGCATATGGATTTGATCCGAATAATGGATAAAAATCGGGATTATAATTGAACGATGTAAACGTCTGTCGTCGTTGATCGGCTAAAAACATGAAGTGATGACCTAATGTAGCCATTGCTTCTACTTTTGCTTTTAATAAGGGACTGCTTATACAGGAATCTTCTGTCGTTTTAAGCCCTCTGATTAAAAGGTTTTCTAATATCGGCATAATAAGCTTATTTTAGAATCATATATAATAAATGATCGATTAAAAATTAACAAAAAAGTAAGATAGAGGCTTCTCTACTCTGGTTATTGGTCTCAAATTTATAAAAAAAACTACATAATGAAAGAAATTATACAGGGAAATGAGTAAGATAAATACAGGTGTTTTTGATTGATAATCCATCATTATATGGATAAAAAGATAAATTGTATAGCCCTTAAACGAAGAAAAAGCACCATTTTGATAATTCGGTGAAGAATTTTAAATGGCGCTTTTTTAGTATTATATTACAATAGGTGATTGAGATAATTGCCTGATGTATAGTTGTTAAAACTGTTTATGGCTAATGGCGATAATATCATTTTTAGTTATATAATCAACTAGTCCGGCTACAATTCCGGCTGTGATACCGGCTATAATGGCACTGGTAATTGGTGTGGCTACTACGTCTGCTGCAAATTTTTGAATCATAATAGCAATTGCGATTACCATACCGAAGGCCATGAACGTATTTCGGAGTGCAAGAAAGAATACTTTAGGGAAATAACGAGGTTTGCCCGGTATCTTTAATGTAAAGAACGTTACTGTAGTGAGAATGAATGCCAGTGAGGTGGCAAGTGGTACTATTCCTGAAAATATAGTTTCGGTATCTGAAGAAATAAGATCCTGTGTAAGTAGGATTTCACTTTGTCCTCGTACCATAAACCAGTTGATTACACCATTGATGATTGCATTGATAATGGCTCCGATAATGGAACCTTTAAGAATCTCTTTCTTTTCCATTTGTGTGTATGTTTAAAATTAGAAGAACATAAATAGTGCAAGTTGAATCGAACTCCAATCTCTGATAGGACCCGGTACCGACTCGCGAATGGCTTTGCCCGGTATGGCGATCGATCCGAGACCCAAAAGCATGAAGTGCTGGTTGATATACCAGTGTGAGGTAACTGTGATTTCATCGCCCAATCGCTTCGATTTGAGTTGGGTGATAGGGGCTAAACCTCCTACATTGATATACGAGTCGGCTCTGAGGTGGAAGTAATCGATGGAAACATCGACCGAAGAGGATGGATTGATGCGGGCTTGGAGGCGATGTGTAATGATATTGCCATTGCCCAAAACCTTTCGCATGTTGATCCCTTGCACCCAGTCTCCGAGTCCGCCGGTAAGCAACGGATCGAATCGGGTATAGTATTTACTGTCGCTTTTTTGCCCTTGCATAAATGCATATCGGTAATAAAACATGGGTTTCATTACGGTATTCTTAAGGTCGATACCGCCACCGATATACCAAGCGTTGGCTCTCATATTGCCACTAGAATGTCCCTCGAATGCGTATTCGCTTTTGAGGAATAGTCCTTTGTTGGCAATGTTGGTGATCCAGATCTTCGGATTCAAAACATAGAGTCCTTTTTGAGAAATGGTGCCGTCGTTGGTTTGATACGAGCCTTTTCCTCTTACCCGGTTGATGTATGCAAAACCTACATCCCAGTGTTTGTTGTTGTTGAATCCGAGATAGCCTCCCGCATAGGTTGTATGTGCTTTGTTGTGACGTGAAAGCTCTTGCGGTTCGAGATAGAAGCCTTGCAACGACCAATGGCGTGAGTTGAACTTCAAAAGTCCGGCCTTATTAAATGAGGTGCGAGAATTGAGGTATACACTGCCTCTGTCGCCGGCATTGGATGATCCCGAATATTTCGAGATCAGGAATCCGTCGTTGAGCTGAAACGTTTGACGACCATAGGAGATGTCTAAATTGAGATCCTTTTTGCCAAGTTGAGAGAATACCACTCCGGCATAAAGTCGCTCGATGGCTCCGTAGGCTGCAGCCCCGGACGAATAAATGTCTGCTGTGTTGCGGGCACTAAATAACCCTGTTACGGCTCCGTAGGTATAGATGTTGGAGTTGCCCAATTCGATGATGCCTCCAATACCGGGTTCTACATAGCCTTCGCCCCAAAAGCGTACGCCTTTTCCGCCCGGATCGTTTGCGATCGGATTGCCTTGTGTAAAGGCTTCTCCTTGCGAAAAGAACGGATTCACTTCGTTGTAAAAGCCGGTACCGCCATTGAGGATCAAGGTGAGCTCGGCTTTATTTGTTTCGATAAGGAGTGGAAAGTCGTGGATAGAACGAGATGCGAACATTCCTTTTTTTCCATCGTATACTTTGTGTTCTCCGGGTGCCAGAATGTAAATGTTGATGACTAGTACCACAGGAGAGGTGAGGTTGTTGCTGTATAAGTCGTAGTTTACACGTGATACGCGCGTGTCTTCGGCTATGCGGCGCATGGCCATATTCGTGATGCTTCGGTTAAACGAAGATCCGGGATAGATGGATGCTACTTTATAAAAACCGGCTGTCTCGGTACTATCTGCCGTATAACTTTTTCCGTCTTTATGAATCAGTATAATAACAGATCGTATGGGTAATCCTTCACTGGTTTCGGGGTATACCCGCAACGATGTATATTCTTTTTGATCTTGTTGTGCGCACAAATGTATGGGATAGAGAAGTAACCAGACCAATAGTGTATAAAGAAGTGATTTCATGTGTGGTTTTTTGGTTGTTTGTTTTCATCGAAAAACAAAGGGTAGTATACGACACTACCCTTTGCATTGATAAGATTTATACACAGATGTGGATTGTTACGACGGCATTTTGCTTTCGTACATACCACCACCATCTACATTAACTTCAATGCCTGTAATCCAAGATGCGGCGTTGCTCATCAAGTACATCATTGCATAAGCGATATCGATAGGTAGACCTCTACGCTTCATTACAATACCTTCAGAGATTTTGCGTAGCATTTCAGGATCGTATCCGGCTTCTAGCGTAGCATCTCCATTGTCTACAGAGCCAATTACGATTTCATTGAAACGAACTTTTGGTCCGGATGCTACAGCCATACTGTGCGCCATGTTGCGAAGACCTGCTTTTGCTGTACTGTATTCGATAAACTCAGGAGATGGTGTGGTTCCTACCATTGAGTTAGAGAATACGACAGACGCGTTTGGTTCTTTTTCGAGATAAGGCATACAATATTTTGTAAGGTTATATGCGCCTACTGTATTTAGAACGTATGATTTTACCATTTTTTCGGTATCACTGCCCCATAGTGGAGTGGCTGCTCCCCAACCTACGTTGTTGATAAGACCTGAGATTTTGCCAAATTTAGCAACGGTTTTGTCTACCAACATTTTCATATCACTCTCTAGTGTTGAGTCGGCTTTGATTCCGTATACTTCATTTCCGGTTTCTTTTTGTATATCGGCTGCCATCTTGGTTAGCTTATCTTCATTGATATCGGAAATAACAACATGTGCTCCAAGTGCAGAAAATACGCGTGCTGCTGCACTTCCGATAGCTCCGGCTCCACCGGTGATGATGATGACTTTACCGTCAAATCTAAATAGTTTTTCTAGTGATTCCATAAGGTGATTATTTGGTTTTTAATGATATAAATAGTATTAATTAGATATTGATTGTTTGTTAGTCTAGCGTTTGAATACCGCCTCCGTTTACGAAGAGTACTTGTCCGCTTACCCATGCAGAAACGGGTGCCGCGAAATAAAGTACAGCTCCTGCGATGTCTTGAACGGTTCCCAAGCGTTTGATTGGTGTATGTGCAAGCATGCGTGCTTCGATTTCGGGAGTTAATACGGTTTCGAGTGCGTGTGTTTTAGTGGCTCCCGGTCCTACGTTGTTGATGCGTACATCCATTGGTCCGAAGTCGAAGGCTAAGTTTGCTGCCATGTGGTTAAGCGCTGCTTTTGATGCTGCGTAAGCACTCATATTCGGACTCTTATTGATACTGCCCATTGAGGTAATGTTGATAATACTTCCGTAGCCCGATTTGCCCATGTGAGGTACCACCAATTGGCACAAACGCCATGCACTGAATAGGTTGAGGTTAAATATCTTTTCGAAATATGCACGATCTACTTTGAATGGATTTTCACGTCCACCACCGCCGCCACCGGCATTGTTTACCAAGATATTTACAGTTCCGAATTCTTTTACGGCAGTATCCACTACGTTTACAAGGTCTTCATCTTTGAGCACGTTGCAAGGTACTGCGATAGCTTTACCTCCGGCAGCTTTGATTTCGTCTGCTACGGCTTGTGCTTTTTCAATATCAAGATCACTTACTACGATTGAAGCTCCTGCTTGAGATAGGATCTCACAGCTACCTTTTCCGATACCATCACCACCACCGGTTACAATGGCTACTTTGCCGGAAAGATCAAATAATGCATCTAGTTTAGACATTTGTATTACAAATTAAAATTAGTTTATGTTGTACATTATCAATAACAGAGGTAACTTGCAAAAGTTTGTGTGTTTTTTCTTTGCTTGGTTGTATTAGTAATTTTTATGTGTTTTATAGCCATGTTTATAATATAATTTATATATAGGTTTAAAATAAATGATTGATTTTTTAGGGTATTGCAATAAGATATCGAACCTGCAACCGGAAGCAGAAGCTGAAATATTGGCATCTCTTCGCACACTGTCTTTGCAAAAAGGGGAGTTCTTGTTGCGTAAGGGGCAGATTTGTCGTCATATTTATTTTATTAATAGTGGATTGCTGAAGGTGATCTCTATGCAGAACGATAAAGAGATTATCATGCGTTTCTTTTGGGATGAGCTTATGTTTACTCAGTTGAAGAGTTTCTCAACTCAGCAACCTTCTGATTATGCAATACAGGCTATAGAGCTATGTGAGATAATGTATATGCCTTATGTTGAGATCGAGCGCTTAGCTGCAAAGTATCACTGTGTAGAAACATTCTATCGGAAATTGCTCACGCATGCGGCAATGGTTATGATGGAGCGTATTCTGGAGATGCTTCAAGAGACTCCTACGCAGCGGTATAATAAGTTTATCCTTCAGAATAAAGCGATTTTGCAGCGGATTAGCCTTGGCGATATAGCGCATTACTTGGGTATTTCGCAGGTATCCCTCAGTCGCATTCGTGCAAAGTAAATCATTTAAGGTTTTTGAATTTTTTCTGCGATGTCAATACCCCATTGTGCTAGATCTTCAATGATAGGTAGTACGGATTCTCCTTTTGGGGTCAGTTGATATTCCACTTTGGGCGGAACTACGGGATAAACAATACGTTTGATAAGCCCGTAGTTTTCGAGCTCTCGAGCTGTTTGGGTAAACATCTTGTTGGCGATTCCTTTTAATGTGCGTTGCAGATCTCCCGAACGCATAGCTCCATCTTTCAAATGAAACAACATCATTGTTTTCCACTTTCCGCCGATAAGCTCCATGGCTAATTCCAATGAACAGGTGTATTCTTTTTTGTCAAAAATGTATGTTGTATTGCATTGATTCTCCATATTTTACTCCTTTTGGTTACTATATAACTATTTTGTAAGTACTTGCAAAAGTAGAAGTTAGCTCGTTACTTTGCAATAAAAAAGCAGATGAGGACTCTGAATTTATTGTTTATTATACTTATCACCACGGTTGCTGGTGTTTTTGCTCAAGATCGTTATACGGGATCTGTGATTGCCGATCTTGATCGTTTGTGCATTTCAGATTCGGTTAATCAACGAAATAAATATCAAATTATAGCTATGAAAAAGAAAGAACAAGTGTATCCGAAGGCGTTTTCTCATATTGGTATTACTGTACCTAATCTAGATGAAGCAGTAGAATTTTACAGAGATGTAATGGGTTGGTATGTAATCATGGAGCCAACGAAGGTTGTTGAGGAAAAAGAGACTGCAATCGGACAAATGTGTATCGATGTGTTTGGCGAAGGATGGGGTGATTTTAGAATTGCGCATTTGGCTACTTCTGATAAAGTGGGTATTGAACTGTTTGAGTTCAAACAGGCAGCCGAGAAACGTCCCGACTTTGATCCGTTTCATGCGGGTTTGTTCCATTTTTCTGTTCAAGATCCCGATATTGAGGGGTTGGTACAGAAGATTGTAGAGGCCGGTGGCAAGCAGCGTATGCCGATCCGTGAGTATTATCCGGGTGAGAAGCCTTTTAAAATGTGTTATGTAGAAGATCCGTTTGGTGTGGTTTTTGAAATATATACGCACTCGTACGAAATGACTTATTCGCAAGGAGCATATTAATGGAACGATTTAGGTACTGCCTTAATCTGGCAATTATTACGGTATTGTTACTTACTGTTGCTGTGCGTCAGAATGGGAAGATTTTGGGGTATTCGGCAGACCATTTGTGGCAAGTGCAAGGGGCGGTGCCTAAACCTGCAACAGAGGAATGGCTAGAGGATGGCACCTTGGTTATCAATGCGGCTACGATTGCATCTAACGTATATGGATATGGGGGGGTGGTTCCTTTAAAAGTATATCTGAAAGACGATACGGTGCGTTCGGTAACACTTTTGCCTCATAGCGAAAGTGAAGAGTTTATGGCTGTAGTTATAGATGATGGTTTGCTTCAGCGGTGGGACGGTTTGCCAATTGCAGAGGTAGAGGAGCTTCGGGTTGATGCAGTATCAGGGGCAACAATGAGTTCCGTGGCAATTATCGAGACGATGAAACAGGTTGCTGCTTATGTAAAGGGTCAAACATATAACCAGCTCGATATACCATTGCTTTCGATAAAAGTAGTAGTGGGTTTATTGGTCGTATTCTTAGGCTTGATAATGCCTTTTCTCATGTCTCGATTCAAAACGCAGTCGAAGAGGTTGCGATTGTTGCTTTTGATTTTAAATGTGGTTGTACTGGGATTGTGGTGCGGTAGCTTTTTGTCGTTATCGCTGTGGGTCAACTGGCTTTCGAACGGGTTGAATCTTGTTGGTGCTATTGTGACACTTATGCTTACTGCTGCTGCTATGTTGATGCCATTGTTGGGTAAGAAATCGCACTATTGCACATTTCATTGCCCGATGGGAGCTTTGCAAGAATTGATTTCTAAAACTTCAAAAATGAGTATCACTCCTTCTCCTCGAGTATCAAAAGCTTTGACGACAATGCGTGACTTGATATTGTTATCGCTGCTTTTTTTGATGTGGCTTGGTGTAGGTCTTGATTTAATGCAATATGAGGTTTTTTCGGTGTTTATTTTCACATCGGCTTCTACTCCTGTAATCATACTTGGAGCTAGTGTATTGCTTATGTCTTTTTTTGTGGATCGCCCGTATTGTCGATTTGTTTGCCCTACCGGAGCTCTTTTGAAAATGAGTCAACGAACTAAATAATAATGAGATGAAAAATATAGCGCAGATATTAAATTTATTTCTGTCTTTGGCCTTGCTGATTCTCGTGGTGAAGATGCCTCGTGTTACAAATGAGGTTGAGATTGCAACTTCGGAGGTGGCAACAGATACTTATGAGGTAATTAAGACTCGGTCAAGTGTGAGATCCTATCAAGATAGAGCTGTTTCGGTGGCTGCGGTCGATTCTTTGCTTCATGCTGCAATGGCTGCTCCTACAGCAGGGAATAAACAGCCTTGGGCTTTTGTTGTGATTCGAGATACTGTAACACTTAAGTTGCTGGGGGAGAAACTTCCTTATGCAAGGATGGTAGCTCATGCTCCGGTTGCTATTGTGGCTTGCGGTGATTTGTCAAAAGGTTTTTTCGGAATTGAGTCAGAGTATTGGGTGCAAGATGTTGCTGCGGCAACTCAGAATATTCTTTTAGCTGCTCATGCTGCCGGTTTAGGAGCTGTATGGACTGGTGTATATCCTGTAGAAAGTCGGGTTAAGGATGTTTCTGAGTTGTTGGGGCTTCCCAATCATATTGTGCCACTCAATGTGATACCGGTGGGTTATCCCGATTCGCAATCTGTACCGAAAGAGAAGTTTAAAGAAGAAAATATTCACCACGAAAAATGGTGAAACGGGTTTGAATGGATTGGTTCATCAGCCAAAGGGCATGTCGTGTAAATCGGCATGCCCTTTTTTACTTTTGTAAAAAAAACATATTCTTTTATGTTGTTTCTTTGTTGACGGCAAAACAATTGATCGGTGATTGGTGTATTTATTATATCAATTGAATCGAATTGGTTGATTGATAATCTCAATACTTAAAATAAACAACTGAATGACTTATAGATTGGTGGGTTTTCTCTTGATCGGGAGTGCATGTTGGGGGAGTGCGGCTGCACAACTTCTTTCGCTCGAGGTGTGTCAGGAGCAGGCTAAAAAGAATTATCCCTATGTGAGGCAATATGAGCTGATCGAGAAATCGAAGGCTTTTTCGCTATCCAATGCGTCGAAGGCGTATCTTCCGCAGTTGGGTATATCGGGCTATGCGGTGATGATAAATGGCATTCCTACGATTGCTCTTCCGAATATGCCTGCGCAAAAGGCTTCGAATCATCAGGTTGCGGGGGTGGCTCGCGTAGATCAGGCGATATGGGATGGTGGTGCTACGCATGCGCAACGTAAAATGATTGAGGCGGGTGCACAGGTGGAAGTGGCTCAGAATGATGTGTCGATGTATGCGCTTAGGCAGCGGGTAAATGAGATTTACTTCGGGATTCTGACATTGGAGCAGCAGCAGAAACAGCTTCGGTTGCAGGAGGCTACGTTGGCGGCCAACTTAAAACGGGTAGAGGCTGCTTTGGCCAATGGGGCTGGCTTTCGCTCGGATGTGGATGAGGTGAAGGCTTCGATATTGGATGTGGATCAGCAATTGCTCACAGTTGCAAATACGCAAAAAGCTTACATGCGGATGTTGGCTTATATGACGGGATTGGAGGTAGATGAGGGGGCTTCTTTTCAGCAACCTGCTGTGTTGAACACGGATGTTTCTCTTCCGGATTTGCCGATTACGCGTCCCGAATTGGCTTTGTTTGATAATAGTAAAGCTCAGATTTCGAGCAGGGAACATGCGATAAAAGCGGCATTGATGCCTCGGGTTGGGGTGTTTGCGCAAGCGATTTATACGACTCCGGGTATTGATTTGCTGAATCAGAAGTTGGACCATCTTTTACTGGGTGGATTGAGTGTGAGCTGGAATATTGGGGCGCTGTATACGCGTAAGAATGATTTGAGGCAGATCGAAAACGATAGGAATAAGGTGGATGTGCAGCAGGCTAATTTCTTATACAATCTTCGACTCGGATTGATCTCTTCGCAAATGCAAATGCAGAACTACATGGATTTGATGCGCAACGATGATGAGATTGTGGAGCTTCGCAAACGTATTCGTGAGAGTTTTGAGGTGAAATATGCCAATGGGGTGATTACGACTTCCGATTTGTTGCGCAGTATTAATAATGAAGGGAATGCGCGTATCGAAAAGGATATTCATC
>DLYT01000044.1:19770-20863 GCA_003447595.1 Porphyromonadaceae bacterium | reverse complement strand
AAAAAGAGATATAATAACATGAAATATAGATGGATGATATGGCTTGCGGTGGTTGGTTTGATTGCCACATCGTGCAAGCGCGATAAGCAAGAGGTGATTGCTTCGGGTATGTTTGAAACCACAGAGGTGGTAGTGTCTGCCCAAAGTGCCGGTGTAATTGAGGAGCTGGCTCTCGAAGAGGGGGACCGGGTGAATGCCGGAGCTTTGCTTGGCTATGTAGATACCACGCAGTTGTATTTGCAGAAGATGTTGCTGTATAAGAATCGCACGGCTACCCAAACGCATCTTCCGAATGTGACGAAGCAAATAGCGGCACTAAAGGAGTCTATCGCAAATGCCAAAACGGAGCAATTGCGCGTGTCGAAACTTTTTGCAGGAGATGCTGCTACGCAAAAGCAGGTGGATGATACCAATGCTCAGGTGAAGATATTGGAGGGGCAACTGGCTGCTCTTGAGAATAACCTATCCATTAATATCAGCAGTATCGACGCGCAGAGTTCGGCTATCGACATTCAGATTGCGCAGGTGGAAGATCTGTTGCAGAAAGCACATATTGTGAATCCGATCACGGGAGTTGTGTTGGCTAAGTATGCCGAGCAAGGGGAGTTTGCCGTTGCAGGAAAACCGCTTTACAAAGTGGCCAATCCGGACACGGTAAAGTTGAAGGCTTACTTTACGGGTGATCAGTTGTTTGATCTAAAACTAGGGAATAAGTTGACCGTTGCATCAGACTATGGAGATAATGAGCGCTTGTATGAGGGGGAGATTGTTTGGATTTCGGATGTAGCTGAGTTTACGCCCAAAACGATTCAGACCAAAAATCAACGTGCCAACTTGGTGTATGCGGTTAAGATTGCCGTGAAGAACGACGGATATCTGAAGATGGGTATGTATGGCGACGTAGTTGATACCAAATAAATGAAGCTATGGAGTGTGTAATTGATGTGCAAGGGGTGTCTAAATCGTACAAAACGGCTAAAAAGGGTGCGGTGATTGAGGCGTTGCGGGATATTTCGTTCAAGGTAAACAAGGGGGAGATATTCGGACTGATCGGGCCTGATGGTGCGGGTAAAACAACGTTGTTTCGTATTAT
>DLYT01000044.1:15805-19532 GCA_003447595.1 Porphyromonadaceae bacterium | reverse complement strand
GTGAGGGCCGATTATCGAAGTTTGCGCGATATGATCGGATACATGCCGGGGCGCTTTTCGCTTTATACGGATTTGAGTGTAGAGGAGAATCTGCACTTTTTCGCAACCTTGTTTCATACTTCTATCGAAGCCAATTATGATCAGATCAAAGAGATCTATACGCAGTTGGAGCCTTTCAAGACGCGTAGGGCGGGTGCGCTTTCGGGGGGGATGAAGCAAAAACTGGCGCTTTGCTGCGCATTGATACATAAGCCTTCGATCTTGCTGCTCGATGAGCCTACGACGGGTGTTGATCCGGTTTCGAGAAAGGAGTTCTGGGATATGCTGGGACGCCTCAAAGAGCAAGGGATCACCATCGTGGTTTCTACTCCGTATATGGACGAGGCTGCTCGTTGTGATCGCATGGCATTGATGCTGAATGGAACGATACTGAACGAAGGTACTCCGGAGGAATTGACTCGGGCTTTTCCGTATCCGTTGTGGTTGCTTCGGTGTAAGGAGGTAAATAAAACGCTGGGGATTGTTCGCTCGTTTGATGGGATTGGCAATTGCTTCTCATTTGGCGATAACTTGCATTTATGGTTTGCCGACGGAATAGATCGCGTAGATGCTTTCAAATCCTTTTTGCAAAGTCATGGAGTGGAGGTTGAGCTTTTGGAGCCATTGAGTCCTTCGATTGAAGACTACTTTATATTGTTGTGTACGCAACATCTAATCCGATAGATTCTTACGCTTATGAATGTAATTGAAGTAAAAGGGCTTACCAAGCAATTTGGAAGTTTTGTGGCCGTAGATCACATCTCGTTTGCCGTGGAGAAGGGGGAGATATTCGGTTTCCTGGGTGCCAATGGTGCCGGGAAGACTACGGCAATGCGCATGCTTTGCGGACTGAGTATTCCTACTGCCGGAGAGGGTGTTGTGGCTGGGTTTGATGTAACACGTCAGCAGGAAAAGATCAAACAACACATTGGCTATATGAGTCAGCGATTTTCATTGTACAATGATCTTAAGGTGTGGGAAAACATTCGTCTGTTTGGTGGTATCTATGGAATGACGACCAAAGAGATCAATGAAAAGACCGATCAGTTGCTGAAGGAGCTCGATTTTGAGGATCATCGCAATGCGTTGGTGGGGGATTTGCCGTTGGGGTGGAAACAGAAATTATCGTTTTCGGTGGCTATTTTGCACAATCCGGAAATTGTGTTTTTGGATGAACCTACCGGAGGTGTGGATCCGCTGACGCGACGTCGCTTTTGGGAACTGATCTACAATGCTTCGCAACGCGGAATAACGGTGTTTGTGACTACGCACTATATGGACGAAGCGGAATATTGTAATCGGGTTTCGGTGATGGTAGACGGACGAATTGAGGCAATGGATACTCCGGCCAATTTAAAGCAGGCTTTTGGAGTGGATAGTATGGATGGTGTGTTTCGCCGTTTGGCGCGCAAGGCACAACGTAGCGAATAATATAAGGCAGATTGAATATGAAGTATTTGTTAGCTTTTATACAAAAGGAGATTTGGCATATTTTGCGCGATAAACAGTCGATGCTGATTTTGCTGCTGATGCCGGTGATCCAGATGATTTTGTTTGGTTTTGCTATCACAACGGAGGTGAAGACGACCAAGCTTGCCGTGATGCATGCCAATCAGAGTAACGCTTGTGCTTCACTGGTGGCGAAAGTTTCGGGAAACCCTTACTTTGATGTGATCGGAACGGTTGCTAACATGGACGACGTGGAGCGGCTGTTTCGCCGAAATGAAGCGAAGGCGGTGTTGGTGTTTCCCGATCAGTACGATCGGCTATTGGAGCAAAATAAAGCGCAGGATAAGTCTACCCCTTTACAACTGATTGTAGATGCGGCTGATCCGAACGAAACGACGTTGGTGATTAATTACTTGAATTCGATCTTGATATCGGAGGGGAGTGTGGTGGCCGGTAGTGAACAGGCTTTTATTCACAATGAGAATGCGTTGGTGCTGCCCGAGATTCGAATGCTCTATAATCCGCAGATGGAGAGTGCATACTTGTTTGTGCCGGGGGTGATGGGGTTGATCTTTTTGTTGGTTTGCTCGCTGATGACATCGGTGTCGATTGTAAAGGAGAAGGAGATGGGTACGATGGAGGTACTTCTTGTATCACCCTTCAAACCGGTATACATTGTGATTTCGAAGGTGGTGCCTTATTTTCTGCTTTCGATGATCAACCTGAGTACCATCCTGTTGCTCGCTTATTTTGTGTTGGGGATTCCGTATGGAGGTCATCTGGGGTTGATCTTTCTAAGTAGTATCATCTATATTCTCTTATCGCTGTCGCTGGGAGTGTTGATCTCTACGGTTGCTCCCAATCAGCAAGTGGCGATGGTGATTTCGTTGATGGGGCTCATGTTGCCTACGATTTTGCTTTCGGGATTGATCTTTCCGATTCAGAATATGCCGATGCCTTTGCAAATTATCTCCAATATCGTGCCTGCTCGTTGGTACATTGCTTCGATTCGAAGTGTCATGATAAAGGGGTTGGATATTGTATTTATTTGGCAAGAACTACTCGTGATGATGGGTATGTTGTTGCTATTTGTGCTGGTGAGTGTGAAGCGTTTTAAAACAAGACTAGAATAAAGCTGAAATGATATGAGGGTATTACGTTTTTTGTTGGAGAAAGAGTTTAAGCAGATTCTGCGGAATAAAGTTATTTTGCCATTGATATTTATGATGCCTGTGATTCAGCTGATCATATTGCCTTTTGCGGCTACGTTTGAGGTGAATGAGATCAAACTGTGGGTGGTTGATTTCGATGGTTCGTATCGATCTGTCGAAATGGTTAATAAGATTTGTTCTTCGGGGTATTTTAAATTGATAGGATCCGGTAATTCGATGCAAGAAGCTACCGAGGCTATTGAGGATGGTAAGGCTACGATCATACTGGAGATTCCGTCTGATTTTGCAAACAATATGAAATCGAATCTCTCTGTTCCGGTTTGGGTAGGGGCAGATGCGGTAAATGGCAACGAGGCCGGTATCGGTGTAGGGTATCTCTCTTCGATATTGAAGGATTATGGAGCGCCTCGTGTGAAGCCGATGTTGGAGTTGATTCCTAATTACCGCTTCAATCCGGAGTTGAATTATAAGCTCTATATGGTGCCGGGTGTGCTTGTGATGCTGATAACGCTGATTTGTGGTATTCTTTCGGCTTTGAATATTGTGAGCGAAAAGGAGGTGGGTACCATTGAGCAGATCAATGTAACTCCTGTAAAGAAGCAATATTTTATACTCGCCAAATTGATTCCTTTTTGGGTGATTGGTTATATAATCCTTACGCTCGGATTGATTGTAGCTTATTTATTGTATGGAATCGTGAGTGAGGGTAGTGTGCTGCTGTTGTATGGAATCTCCGGATTGTATATGATTGCATTCGGCGGTTTTGGACTACTCTTGTCTACTTTTGCTCAAACGCAGCAGCAATCGATGTTTATCGCATTCTTCTTTTTGATGATTTTCTTTTTGATGGGTGGTATTTTTACGCCCATCAGTAGTATGCCTCATTGGGCGCAATGGATCACGAAGTTTATACCGACAGTTTACTTTACGGAGGTTGTAAGATTGATAATCTTGAAGGGGAGTGGCTTTCGCGATTTGCTTCCGGAAGTGATTGCGATCGGTCTTTTTGCTGTCGTATTTAACGGATGGGCGATATTTAACTATAAAAAAGTGGGATAAAGGACTTC
>DLYT01000044.1:2961-15466 GCA_003447595.1 Porphyromonadaceae bacterium | reverse complement strand
TTGATTCGTTGCCAGGATTAATGATAGTTTCGGGGATAAGTAAAAAAAGTTTAATTACTTTTGTTGTATATCAATAACGACAGAAAATAGACATATAATAATTTTTTTAATTGGGGTCATCAAATATCAGCTACGGCTGATTCATGTATTGGTATAGCTTATAAAAGCTAGATAAACCAATACAAAGGCGTTTTAAGTTGCGAAACTTGAAGCGCTTTTTGTCTTATAGGGGTTCTGTTTTGTGGATGTTTTATGGCTCACCCCATATTTTGAAAGGGGAATGTGTGATCACTTGAAAAGTGTGTATAAAAAAAAGCAACCACTTTCTATTAGAAAATGATTGCTTTGTCGAGGTACCAGGATTCGAACCTGGGACCCTCTGTTCCCAAAACAGATGCGCTAACCGGGCTGCGCTACACCTCGAAAAGTTTTACTTTGCAGATTATTAAGAAGATCATTTCTTTTGTCGAGGTACCAGGATTCGAACCTGGGACCCTCTGTTCCCAAAACAGATGCGCTAACCGGGCTGCGCTACACCTCGATAAAATGATTATCTTTACATATTGTTCAGTACTATAAAAGATCGCTTCTTTGTCGAGGTACCAGGATTCGAACCTGGGACCCTCTGTTCCCAAAACAGATGCGCTAACCGGGCTGCGCTACACCTCGAATGTTTTAGAGAATGTTTCGTTCTCAAAAGCGAGTGCAAAGGTAAAGCAATTTTTTTAATATGCAAAGTTTGTCGCATTTTTTTTCAAAAAAAGTGTGCGAAGCATCCTTATGTTTTAATTTTACACTACTTTTACACCAGAGAAACAAACATATATACACTTTCTATAATTATGTACAGAAAACAGACCTGCGGAGAGCTAAGATTAGCGAATGTAGATAGTATAGTTACATTGGCCGGCTGGGTGCAACGCGCAAGAAAAATGGGCGGTATGACATTTGTTGATATCCGCGACAGATACGGAATTACGCAATTGGTTTTTAATCAGGACGTAAACGCTGAGTTGTGCGAAAAAGCAAACAAACTTGGTCGTGAATGGGTAATTCAGGTGACCGGAACTGTTAAAGAACGTTCTAGCAAAAACTTAAATATTCCTACAGGCGAGATCGAAATCATTGTTTCAGAATTGAATGTATTGAATGCGGCAGAAACTCCTCCGTTTACAATCGAAGACGAAACAGATGGTGGTGACGACATCCGTATGAAATATAGATATCTTGATTTGCGTCGTAATACCGTACGCTATAATCTTGAGCTTCGTCACAAAATGGCGTTCGAAGTACGTCGTTTCCTAGATGAGCAAGCATTTATGGAAGTAGAAACTCCGGTTCTTATCAAATCTACTCCGGAAGGTGCTCGTGACTTCGTGGTTCCATCACGTATGAATCCGGGCGAATTCTATGCATTGCCTCAATCACCACAGGTATTCAAACAATTGTTGATGGTATCGGGATTTGACCGTTACTTCCAAATTGTAAAATGTTTCCGTGATGAAGACTTGCGTGCCGATCGTCAGCCTGAGTTTACACAAATCGACTGTGAAATGTCGTTTGTAGAGCAGGAAGATGTATTGCAAGTGTTTGAAGGATTGACAAAACACCTTTTCAAGAAATTGAAAGGAATCGATATCGCAGACTTCCCTCGTATGTCGTATGCGGATGCAATGAAATATTACGGTTGTGACAAACCTGATACGCGTTTCGAAATGAAATTCGTAGAGTTGAAAGATTTGACTACCGGTCGTGATTTCGTTGTATTTGACGGTGCTGAATACGTAGGTGCAATTTGTGCCGAAGGTTGCGCAAACTATACAAGAAAGCAACTTGACGAACTTACTAACTTCGTAAAACGTCCGCAAATCGGTGCCAAAGGTTTGGTATACGTGAAGTGTGAAGAAGATGGTTCGTTCAAATCGTCGGTAGATAAATTCTACTCGCAAGAAGATTTGAAAGCTTGGGCTGATCGTTGTGGCGCTAAAGCGGGCGACTTGATCCTTGTGCTTTGCGGCGAAACAGAAAAATGCCAAAAACAATTGTGCGAACTTCGTCTTGAGATGGGTGCTCGCCTTGGTCTTCGCGACAAAGATACATTCTCTTGCCTTTGGGTGGTAGACTTCCCATTGCTAGAGAAAGATGAAGAATTGAACAGATTCTTTGCAAAACACCATCCATTTACAGCTCCGAAACCAGAGGATATTCCATTGTTGGAAACGGATCCGGGTGCGGTACGTGCCAATGCTTATGATATGGTAATCAATGGTGTTGAAGTAGGTGGCGGTTCGATCCGTATTTTCGATAGCAAATTGCAACACAAGATGTTTGAAGTGCTAGGCTTCACTCCGGAGAAAGCTGAAGAGCAATTCGGATTCTTGATGAATGCATTCAAATATGGTGCTCCTCCTCACGGTGGTTTGGCCTTTGGTCTTGACCGTTTGGTGTCACTATTTGCCGGTCTTGACTCAATTCGTGACTGTATCGCATTCCCTAAAAACAACTCGGGACGTGATGTGATGATCGATGCTCCATCTCCAATCGACCAAGTTCAGCTAGATGAACTGAATCTTGTGGTAGATATCAAAGAGTAAGACTCAAAAGAAATATACACACTGCCTGATGATGATGAGTACTCTCATGATCTTGCGGTGATTCCCTTCAAGGATTTGGTATTAAGAATTACAGATAACAACAAAACGGTTGTCTTGGGGAAACCCGAGATAACCGTTTTTTGTTACTATATTAGCTGATCTGCACAGAGTGAACGCTGCAGAAAGGCAACACGAATACGATCTAAATAATAATTCGATATGAGAATCAAAGATGTCATTCGGGAAATAGAATTGTTTGCGCCTCCTCAATTGCAAGAGAGCTACGACAATGCAGGCGTACAAGTGGGCGATGTGTATCAGCAAGCCAACGGCGTACTTCTTTGTTTAGACATAACAGAAGAGGTAGTCGAAGAGGCTTTGGAGCTGGGGTGTAATCTGATTATATCGCATCATCCGTTGATATTCAAACCGCTCAAGTCGCTTACCGGTCGCAATTATATCGAGCGTTGTGTAATCAAAGCTTGTCAGCATGATTTGGTAATCTACTCGGCTCATACCAATCTGGATAGTGTGCAAGGAGGCGTAAGTTTTCGCATTGCCGAAAAACTAGGCCTGCAAAATGTGCGCGTATTGAGTCCGCGCAAGCAAGCATTGCTCAAGTTGGTAACGTTTGTTCCTACCGATCATGCCGAGCAATTGCGTCTGGCACTATTCAATGCCGGAGCCGGACACATTGGCAACTACGACTCGTGCAGTTACAATGTAAAAGGGGAGGGTACCTTTAGAGCCGGAAGCGGAACCGATCCGTTTTGTGGTAATGTCGGAGAACTTCATACCGAGAATGAAGCTCGCATTGAGGTGATTCTTCCTACTTTCAAGCGTGCGGCGGTGACCAGAGCTTTGCTTTCGGTGCATCCGTACGAAGAGCCGGCTTATGATTTCTATGCATTGGCCAACGATTGGAGTCAGGTGGGATTCGGTGTAGTCGGAGAACTTCCCGAAGACGAAGAAGAGATTGATTTCCTCAATCGAATGAAAGCAGTGTTGCACCTGCAATGTGTGAAACACTCCACTCCAATAGGTCGCAAAGTAAAAGAGATCGCTATCTGCGGAGGTAGCGGCGCATCGTTGATATCAGAGGCCATGAGTTATGGCGCCGACGTCTATATTACGGGCGAGGCAAAGTACAATGACTACTACGATGTTGAAGACCGTATGTTACTTGCAGTGATTGGGCATTACGAATCCGAAGTGTGTACAAAAGAGATTTTTTATGACATAATTACGGAAAAATTCCCTACATTTGCAGTTCATTTTTCTAATGTAAATTCAAACCCAATAAAATATATATAGGATGGCTACAGAGAAACAATCTGCTGAAAAAGAATATTCGGTAGAAGAAAAGCTTTACGCGCTGTATCAGCTTCAAACGGTTGTATCAGAAATTGATAGAATCAAGACTCTTAGAGGTGAGCTTCCACTAGAAGTTCAGGATTTGGAAGACGAGATTGAAGGTTTGGAAACTCGTGTTCAAAATCACATTGATGAGACTAAAGATCTAGAATCGTCAATCGTACTTCAAAAGAACAAAATTGAAGAATCGAAAGCGCTTATCGAGAAGTACAAAGGTCAATTGGATGACGTTCGCAATAACCGCGAATACGATCACCTTACTAAAGAGATCGAATTCCAAGGACTAGAGATCGAATTCGCTGAAAAGAAAATTCGTGAGGCGAATGCTGCCATCAAAATCAAAGATAAAGAGGTTGAAGATGCGAAGCACGCGCTTAACGAACGTAAGGCCGACTTGAAACAAAAGAAAGACGAGCTAGACGAAATCGTATCTGAAACAAAACAAGAAGAAGAAAGACTTCGCGAAACAGCTAAGCACATCGAAACTACAATCGAGCCACGTTTGCTTACTGCATTCAAACGTATCCGTAAGAGTGCGAGAAACGGACTAGCAGTAGTTTACGTACAACGTGATGCTTGTGGTGGTTGTTTCAACAAGATTCCACCTCAAAAACAAATGGATATCAAACTTCGCAAGAAAATCATCGTGTGTGAATATTGCGGACGTATCATGGTAGACCCAGAGTTGGCAGGTGTAGAATAATACAATACCGACCTAATTATAGAAGGCATGCTGAATAGGCATGCCTTTTTTGTTTTTGTTATAGCAGATAACCTCAATTTTTCACATCTCTTTTTGCGTATCAATTGTTTAAATAGAAAAGAAACCTCATTTAAAACCACAGAAATTATGGAAACAAGAGAGCACGCCACTAAAACAAAGTGGATTATTGATCCTGCACATAGTAAAGTAGGATTTAAAGTAAATCACAATGAGATTACATATATACAAGGTGAATTCAACGACTTTGATGCAAGTATCTATACACGGGGTGAAGATTTTTCAAAAGTAGAGATTGATTGTTCCATCAATCCGTCATCGGTACATACCGGAAACGAAGAGTGGGATACCTATATTAAAAGCGAAGCATTTTTTGACTGTAAGGCATTTCCTCAGATTCATTTCGTGGGCAATACGGTAGAGCCTGTTGATAATGACGGAAGCTTCTCTCTTTATGGCGAACTTACCATCAAGGACATGACTCATCAAATCAAGCTCGACGTCGAATTCAGAGGTCTCGATCGTGACCCATGGGGCAATGTAAAAGCCGGATTTGCTTTTCACGGAAGCATTGATCGTGGTTTGTGGGGAATGGAATGGGATAAAATGCTTGAATCGAGTGGCGTAAAACTTGACGATAAAATACTGGTTTATTCTGAAATCCAATTGGCTGAAGAGTAGATCTTATATTCTAAAATTGTTTGTATAAGAGAGAAAGCATGTTGCTGGTTGCACTACTTTCTCTCTTTTTTTGTGGCTGCTATTCAATAAAATGGATGGGAAGAATGGCAAAATGTTTTCATTGAAAACGCAAAATAGTTTTCGTCGAAGACGCAATTCTCTTTTCAATGAAAATGAAAAACTGTTTTCATTGAAGAAGTTTTTTTCGTTTGATCGAAACGTATTATATTTAGGGAAACCTTTATAATACATTCCATTATGCGAAAACACACCAGGCGGATGTATCCGCTATTTATTCTATGTATGCTACCTCTTTTTGCATTAGCGCAAGCAACAACACAATCTCCTCAAAAAGCTACCGTCCGCATCAATGCCAATAAACCGATGCAAACCATCGAAGGATGGGGGAGTTCGCTCTGTTGGTGGGCTGCTCAGGTGGGAAGTTGGGACGATAATCAGATTGATGAGATCGTAAATTTGATGGTAAGTCCCGAAGGTCTCAATATGAATATCTTTCGATACAACATTGGTGGGGGCGATGATCCGTCGCATGCCGACGGGCACATGGTGAAGGGGAAAGGCAAGCGTGCCGAGATGGATGGCTTTTGGCCACGGCCCGATAGTGCGATGAACTGGAAAGCCGATGAGGCTCAACGCAAAGTAATGCTCAAGATTAAAGAATTGAGGCCGGATGCCGTATTTGAGGCTTTCTCGAATTCACCGCCTTATTGGATGACGTATAGTGGTTGCGCGGCAGGGCACGAAGACCCTTCGAAGGATAACCTTCGCCCCGAATACTACGAAGCGTTTTGCGACTATTTGATTGAAGTTTGCAAGCATTATAAAGAGGTGTATGGCATCGAATTCAAAACCCTCGAACCGTTCAACGAATCGCTGTCGAGCTACTGGAACAATCAAGGTTCGCAAGAAGGATGCCACTTCGATCCGGCTACTCAGATTGCGATTATCCGCATGTTGTATCCGAAGCTAAAGAAAGCCGGACTGAACAATACGGTGTTGGCAGCGTCTGACGAAACCAACTTGGCCTCGGCTATCCGGATTGTGAAGGCGTATGATGAAGCCGGTGATATCTTTCCCAAACTCGGACAGTTCAATACTCATACTTACTCGGGAACCAATGCCGAACGTGAAGAATTGCATCGACTGATGGCGGATAAGAAGATTCCGTTTTGGCAATCGGAAACAGGGCCAAGCGGAGGTGTCGGTTTGCAAAGCAATCTGTTGCTTACCCAAAAGCTCTTTGATGATATGAAGATCATGCAACCACAAGCGTGGCTCGACTGGCAAATGATGGAAGAGCATAACAACGAGTGGTGCCAGTTTAGAGGAAACTTTACCACGCACGATTACGAAGTGATCAAGAACTATTATGTGCGCAAACAAATCACGTCGTTTTTTAAGCAAGGCTATACGCTGCTTGAAGCAGATCAGCCGCAAGTGATGGCAGCGTTGAGTCCCGATAAAAAAGAGTTGGTCGTTGCGGTGGTAAATACCGATACGGTTCCCATGCAATATACAACGATGGTAGAAGGTGTATTCCCTCGCGACTATCCGACGAGTTACCGCACTTCGGCACAAGAGGACTGTAAGCTCATTTATCCCGATATTCAGGATCGGGGTTCCGAGTGGGTTTATACTGCTCCGGCTCAGAGCTTGACTACTTTTGTGATTCCGTTGTAATGTTACATCTGATGAAGTGATACTTGATATCTATTTTTCGTAGAAATAGAGTTGGTAGAAAAAGAAAAAGGACTATCCGAATGTTCAGATAGTCCTTTTTATATTTTGCATTTAGCTTAATCTTCGTCTTCTTCAACTTCGATACCATCAGATCTGAGACATGTCTTGATGTAGTCATAAAGATCTTCTTGTCTGTATTTCTTTATGTCATCAACTGTGACGTCATCATAAGCCTGTCTGGCATAGAAACGAGCTTGTTCGTAATAAGGAAGCGTAAGTCTTCTGAATAGGTCAAAAAATTCAGCGCGAGCACCTTCTACGGTATCGTTATCCTCGATTAGTTCGGCATACGCGTACTCAATGAAGCCATCGAGTGTGTTGTCGCAAGAAGAGCTGTTCGCTAATAATTTGTTGCACCCATCGATACCCTCTTTGGGAGATGAAGCTTGGTTATGGACAAGTCTAAAACGTTTAGCTTTGATTTTGCCTACGTTGTTTACATCTTCCAACCATTCGATTGATACATCTTCCGGGTTTTCGATAAGCATTCCGCAAGTATCACAATAAAACTTACTTAGCGGCTCGTGGATGGTTTCCATGAAAAATAATAATTTAAAAGTTTATGCTGTAAAATTAAACAAAAAACGGTTTTTGCAAAATGTTGCGTTTAAAAATTTGATACATCGGGTGTAATTTATTTATCACAAGCAACTAAAAAGAACCAAGCATACTTTTCTAAAAAAGGAAGTAAGGTTTTTGTGAAAACCAAACATGCTTTATTTCAGAACTAAACGAGGTTTTTTATCTGATATACCAAGCAAAAAACAATGGGGAAGCAGATAATGTTTAGCTTAGATCTCATTTTTTTTAGCGCAAGAATGTAATGAATGTCGTGTGTTTATTACAAATGGTTCGTTGTTAATAGCTATCTAATTGTGAATGAAAGTATATGTTATTACTAAAAAATGATAATAGAAAGCTTTGGGATGAGCAAAATCTGCTCTAATTGGTTTTACATACGACAGTGAACTTTAGTGATGTTGAATTAAGAGAGATGATTATGAAAAAGTTCCTTTTAAGTGTTGTTTTATTTAGTGCAGTAATTGCTACAGCTTCGGCTCAAGATAGATGGGGTAATGGCAACGGTGGCAATGGTGGTTATTATATGGGTCCCGGCATGATGTGGGGTGGTAACGGTGGTTATTATATGGGTCCTGGTATGATGGACGGATATTGGATGGATCATGACTGGCATCGTCATGCAAGATCTTCCTTAAACCTTTCGAAACAACAAGAGTCTCAATGGGACAACGTTGCGCAACAAGGACGTACCAATCAAAAAGCCGTAAATGATTCGATTAACTATTACGTGCAACAAATACAACGCTTGCAAAAAGCTAAGTCAGATATGGTACAGCAAGACTTGCAACAAATCAAGCAAGTGCTGACTCCTGAGCAGTATACACAATTTCTCGAAAAGCTTGTAGCAGGCGAATCGGGAAAATAAGATATCCGATACGATCCAAAACTAAATCGATTTTTTGTTAGTTGTTAATAATTTATCTAGTCGTCCTGTATGCAATTCCTGCATGCGGGACGATTTTTTTATTTGCTATCGGTAGAAACAAGTAGTTCTACTACTTCCGAATAGTTTTGAAGTCCCGAGGGTATGTTATTGCTTTGTAAGTAATAATTGTAGAGGTGATCTTGTATCTGACCAATCAAGGGAGAGTATAGATTGTCCCAATGTGTACGTGTATAGCGCAGTATTTTGATGATGTTGGGATCTACCGACTCGATCAGCGTTTTGTATTCTTCTTCAGGCATACATCGTGCGGCATTGTTGAGCACATGAGGCAAAAGGGAGTAGTAAGCAGAGAAGCGAAGCGCGTTACTATTGGTATTTGTCAGAATTTTGAATGCATAGAAGTTGGCCTCAGCTTCGCTGGTGATGCCGGCAAGATGAGCCATTTCGTGCGCATAGGTAAATGGAATCTGATGAGGCAACAGGTTGGGATTCAGATGAGCTTCAGAGAAAAACGGTCCGTAGTAGCCCAGTATTCCCATTCCGGCATACGTGTCTCCGAAGAGCATTCGCTTGGCACGCGCAGAGTAGGGTATCGTGTTGATCACAAACTCTTTGTTTAGTTTTCGATAGCCATTCTGAGTAAGTATCCCCAAGGTGCGCTCTTTGGAATTGAAAGTTTGCTGAAGCCACACATCCATCGAGTCTACTTGAGTGGTATCGAGATGCTGAAATGTATGATTCATAGCCGCGATGTAATCGGTTACATACGATTTGTATGCGATAGAGTCGGGCGCGCTTCGCTCCAAGTTGTTTCGTGTAAAGAAATCGGACGAGAAGTAATTAATTCCCCATGAAAGTTCGAAGAAGATCATGAGTCCCACACCAAACAATCCTAAATTAAGTAGAGCCGAAGCCCATTTCTTTCTGAAAAAGAAAGAGATTTGCCAAAAGATAAACACAATGCCAACAAGAATAAAAACATCGTAAAGTGAAAAAGGAAACACCGACGACATACCATTGAGCACAACCATGATGTTTCGATATACAGACGTAAAATAGGTATCGGCAAAGGCAGGGTTGCGTTTGCATACTTCAATCACGATCAGAAACAAAACAGAAAAGGCTAGTGCGATAAGTCGTTTTTTATATGGTTTTATACCTGTTGACATTGGGTTGTGTTATTGTATTTTGAATAAGCCCTGTTCGAATGATAAAGGCTGGTAGTTGAGAACCTCCTGTGCTTTCTTGATTGAAAGTCCGCTGTACTGCGGACGAGGAGTTTTTTCTTTCATCTGCGCTGTGCTTACGGGCTCTATCAGCGAACTGTCGAGGCCGAAGTGTGCAGCTACCTTAAAGGCGATATCGGCAATACTCATGTAGTCTTTACCACACAAATGGAAGATTCCGTTTTGGTTGCTTTCGAGTAGTGAAACCACACCTTTGACAATATCACCTACATAAGTAGGTGTGCGATATTGATCGTTTACAACGCGTACGGGTTCGCCGGCTTCGAGTCTGTTTTTTACCAACAAAACAATGTTGGAATGTTGGCCCGGAAGCGGAGTACCGTATACCACCACCACACGAACAATGGCGTATGATTTGCACATTTCCATGACGAGATCCTCACTGTCCGACTTGGTTTGTCCGTAGAAATTGACCGGATTCTTTTCATCATCTTCGTTGTAAAGTTGATCTGTTTTTCCGTCAAAGACAAAGTCGGTAGAGATGTGAATCAGTCTGTTTTTGGTGACTTTGCAATATTGAGCCATCTGCTTTACGGCACCCACATTGATGCGCTGGGCCATATCCTGATGTTCTTCACAAAAGTCAACAGCCGATAACGCTGCGGCATTGATAATGATATGTGGCTGAATGTTATTCAATAATTTGTCGGTCTCTTCAATACTACTTAAATCACATTGTACAAAATGATGATTTCCGTGCGGATTGATATCTTCATGATGCGATGTGGCATAAAGCTCGTAGCTGCTTTTTTCGAGAGTTTGCAACACTTGCCTACCCACAAATCCATTTGCGCCTACTACCAGTACTCTTTTCATAAGCTTGGTCGATTATTGTTTGCGTTTGAAAATGGTAGAAGAAGCCTGAGCAGCCGGTAAAATCATTAAGTCGCTGATGTTGACATGTGCCGGAGCTTGTACCATGTAGTGAATTGCATCGGCAACGTCTGCTCCCGAAAGTGGCTCGAAGCCTTCGTATACCTTTTGTGCACGATCTTCGTCACCTTTGAAGCGAACGAGCGAGAACTCAGTTTCTACGGCTCCGGGAAGTACTTGTGATACCTTGATCCCACTCGCATTCAAATCCATGCGCATGGTTTCGGTAAGTGAAGATACCGCATGTTTGGTTGCGCAATATACGTTGCCGTTTGGATAGTTTTGTACACCGGCTATGGAGCAAACGTTGATGATGTGCCCAAAACCCTGTTTTACCATCATGGGAGCAATTACGCGTGTTACATATAATAAACCTTTGATATTGGTATCGATCATTACATCCCAATCGTCTAAATCTCCATTTTGGATTGGAGACAACCCACTAGCCAATCCGGCATTATTGATCAATACATCAATGACTTCTCCATTAATAGCCAATGAGGAAAGCGTATGGTGAACACGGTCTTTGTCTCGAACGTCAAACGCCATAGGTAATACCTCACAGTTGTAATTTTGTCTCAGTGAGGATGCCAACTTCGCAAGGCGTTCAGCTCTGCGACCGGTAAGAATCAATCTGTGTCCTTCTTGAGCAAAGCGTATCGCTGTTGCTTCTCCAATACCCGAAGTAGCTCCGGTAATCAAAATCGTCTTTTTCATGACAGGTCTATATTGTTTTCGTTTTTTCTCGGATAAACTCATGCAAAGTAACAATTATTCCCCTTTAAAAGTCGCTAATACAGCTATAATTTTTTCACATATTATATAGAATAGCATGTAATAAGTTCTTGTATTATTAGAAAATATGAGGTATCCTCAAGATAAATAGAGTTCCTTCGTTGGGATGAGAAACGACCTCAATACTACCATTATGGAGTTCTACAATCCGTTTTACCAAAGCCATCCCGATGCCGTTACCCTTGGCAAAGCTTTTGTTCTTGCCCCTGTAGAACGGGTCAAAGATAAACGGAAGGTCTTCGTCGGCTATCCCGATTCCGGTATCGGAAAAGCGAATTACAGCCTCTTTATTGTTTGCCGAGATTTGTACCTGAGAGGTATGATTATCGGAAAACTTGCAATTGTTTTCGAGCAGATTTACAAAAGCGGTTTTAAGCAGATACGCATTGCCTACAACGGTAATTAAGGTATCGTCATCAAACTCTTGCTCGAAGTCGATTTCTACCAGATACGACGAATCGCTTTTCATGGCTATTTCGCAAGCATCGAGCAGCAGTTCGTCGAGACGCACTTCTTCCATCTTGATTTGTTCGGGCTGATAGGCGGCTTTGGCCAGATTGAGCAAGCCGTCGAGTAGGTTTACAATGTGCTTGGCGTCTCCCAGAGCCGATTCGATTACCGCTTTGTAGGCTTCTTCCGATCTTGGGCGAAGCGACGCAATTTCGAGTTCGCCGATCAAGACTGCCATCGGGGTGCGCAATTCATGTGAGACGTTGCTGACAAACATCTTTTGCGAACTAAACGAGGCCTCTAGTTTGTCGAGCATCGCATTAAACTCGGCAGCCAATTCACCTATTTCATCTTTCTCTTTAGGTGATACAAGTCGCTTGTGTAGTTTCGAAGCCGTAATTTGACCAATCTGACGTATCAAGTCCGAAACGGGCATCAAAGCTCTTTTGGCTAAATAATAACCTACAATCAGAAGAATAAAAAGAACCATTACCCACAGAAGGAGCAAGATGTGTTTCAAGGCTTCGAGTTTGGCATAGCC
>DLYT01000044.1:2047-2713 GCA_003447595.1 Porphyromonadaceae bacterium | reverse complement strand
CCCACTACCTGATAATTGTCTTGATAGAACTCGATGCTTTTCTCTCGTATGATACGCTCAATCATCTGCGGCGTTTCCTTTACCAAGTCGATTTGCTTGGCATCGTGGTAGAGTAGGTGAAAGGAGGTGTCGTATACTGCTACCTCTACTTCATTGATAAACTCCCGGTTGTTGAGGTAGATCGATTGCATGGTGTGTGCGTCGACCTTCTTCTCAAGAAAGAGATTGGCTTTGGTAATACCTTCCCGTTTCAGATCTCGGTAGAATTCGTCTCGTCGGTTTATTTCCGAAAAGAAATATACCATCAAGGCAAAAGCCATAAACAGGATGGCCGAAACGGCAGCATATCGCAGTGTAAGTCGTGTTCTAATTTTCATAATCCGATTTCAGTATAAAGCCCATGCCCGGTTTGGTATGAATCAGTTTGTCGGTATAAGCCTTGTCTATCTTTTTGCGCAAGTAATTGATGTATACATCGATGAAGTTGGTTCCCGTATCGAAGTGGGTATTCCATACTTTTTCGGCTATTTCGATGCGTGAAACAACACGTTCTTTATTTTGTAGCATGTATACCAATAGGTTAAACTCCTTTGGGGTGAGTCGGATCAGATTGCCCGATCGGCTTACCTCTTTTGTGTCGAGGTTTACATGCAAATCGGCATAACT
>DLYT01000044.1:620-1696 GCA_003447595.1 Porphyromonadaceae bacterium | reverse complement strand
ATTTCCTTGTTGATAGCCCGTACTTCTTTGCAAAACTCGAAGCCGTTCATGTTGGGTAGAATCACGTCTGAGATTACAAAATCGTATACTGCCGATTTAAATAACCGCAACCCCATAGCACCGTCGTAGGCTACAGATACATTGTAGCCTGACTCTTCGAGTCCTTTCTTGAGCAAATCGGCAACTCGTGTTTCATCTTCGACAACTAATATATGTATCATCCGTTTTGTTTTATCGATTTGTAGACAGGGCAAAGATAATGGCATTGCATTAGACTTGCTATTAGAAAACCATTAGAGTCTTGTTTTCGTTATGGGCAAAATGCATCTAAAGGTTGAAATAACGTTAAGGATTCTGTTTACGTAATGTAACTTTTTAGACATATTAATGAAATAACAGGCTTTTACTTTTGTGACATCGAAATTGAAAAACAAAGAATAGATGAATAGGTTTTGCGTTTGTGCGATAACATTGCTCGTATCTGTAAATAGTTATGCAACCGATGTATTACGCGGTGTGATTCGTGACGCTAACACGAAAGAAGAACTAATCGGTGCTACGGTTGTAGTAAAAGGTAGCGAACAAAAAGGTGCGGTTACCGGTCTCGACGGCTCTTTCTTGTTAAAGAATCTCCCAAGTGGAAAAAATGTCATATTAGTATGTAGTTATGTGGGGTATCAGCCCAAAGAGGTCAGTGTATCGTCGAAGCAACCAAAGATTGAGGTTCTTTTGAACGAAAGTGAAGTGATGCTCGAGCATGTAGTAGTAACGGCTCAGATGGTGAAAAATACCGACAACGCAGCACGCTACCTAGAGCAAAAAGCTCACAATGTAATGAATGTGGTGAGTGCGAGAACCATCGAAGTGTCTCCCGATTTAAATGTGGCAAGCGTACTTCAACGTGTATCGGGTGTTACGATGGAGCGTAGTAGTTCGGGCGATGGGCAATATGCCGTATTACGCGGAATGGACAAACGTTACAACTATTCATTGGTAAACGGGGTGAAGATCCCCAGTCCGGACAATAAAAACAGATATGTACCACTCGATATTTTCCCAAGTGAATTGCTCGACCG
>DLYT01000044.1:0-272 GCA_003447595.1 Porphyromonadaceae bacterium | reverse complement strand
GACTTTAAAGGGATCACCAAAGAAGCACCACGCTATCGCTATGGTAGCGACTACAACGCAACGGCTGCCGATTTTACCAAAGCAAGCGCAACGTTAAGTAATAAGAGTGCGGCGGTAAACATGCTTGCCGGAATGATGTATGGCGATCGCTGGTTGGATGATAAGTTTGGAATGGTTATTGCCGGAAGCTTTCAGAATATGAACAAAGGGAATAACAGTCTTTTCTATACCGATGTAATGAATCAGACCGAAAACTCGGTGCGATTGTCGCA
>DLYT01000043.1:5815-5960 GCA_003447595.1 Porphyromonadaceae bacterium | reverse complement strand
TGGGTTATCTCAGTGCTGTTGTCGAAGCACTCAAATCCTGTCATGCGGAGTTTGTTCATATCTACTGTACGGCTTACTCATACCTTCCTTTTTTTATACCTACTCCACGATCCTCTTTTTCAAACTCCACGTTGTCTATTTTCAT
>DLYT01000043.1:5423-5584 GCA_003447595.1 Porphyromonadaceae bacterium | reverse complement strand
CAACACCTCTTATCTCTATGAGATTGGGATCTTTTTGCCATTTCTATAAAATAAGAAAAGCGGCAACATGAATCTCTATTCACTGTTACCGCTTTCGCACCAAATACAACTTTACAACTTCAATCCTTCGATTGTTATTTCTTATTTTCTATGATATTTTC
>DLYT01000043.1:4892-5195 GCA_003447595.1 Porphyromonadaceae bacterium | reverse complement strand
ACTGCTTCGAGTGTATCGTGTCCTTGCTTTACAGCTCCGACTACATCCTCTACTCCTGCTCCGGTACACCCACATACCGATTTGATGATATCTTCAATTGCAGAAACACATCTACCACAACCGGTTCCGGCTCCGGTGGCATCTGCAACCTCGTCTAGTGTTCTTGCTCCTGCAACCATGGCTTGACGAATATCGGCATAGCTTACATACTTGCAGTAACATATAATCTTTGATCCTGACATATGCTTATATTAGAAAAACTGTTACTTATTTAAACTGAGTACAAATATAAAGCTAATAAAT
>DLYT01000043.1:0-4595 GCA_003447595.1 Porphyromonadaceae bacterium | reverse complement strand
AAACTCTAAACGATTTATAAACAAGCGCGTACTTGTAACCGGCGGAGCACTCGGAATAGGAAAAGCCATTGTGGAAGCATTTGCAAAGGAAGGCGCGGAGGTTTTCTTTTTTGATAGAAACTTCGAAGCAGGCATCGAGCTAAAGCATAAATACAATGACCAACTCCATTTCTCGTGCGGTGATATTACGCATATAGAGGAGCTGGAAGCTTGGATGAATAAAGTTTTTACCAAATATGGAGATATCGATGTATTGGTAAACAATGCCGGAATCTCGCAGTTCTCTTCCATCCTTGATACTACGGTCGACAGCTTTGACCGCACACTAAAGACCAACCTTCGTCCCGTGTTTGTCACCTCTCGCTGCTGGGCACTTTTCCGCTCCAAACTATCAGAAAGTCAACCGGAGGGCAGAATCATCAACATAGCCTCTACCCGCTACTTGATGAGTGAAGCAAACTCCGAAGCGTATGCCGCATCAAAAGGAGGAATTGTTTCCCTTACGCATGCACTTGCTATGTCTTTGAGTCCCTACAACATTACGGTAAATGCAATCAGTCCGGGTTGGATTCAAAACACAAACTACCATGAACTATCTGAGGCCGACCACGAAATGCATCCCTCGGGTCGCGTAGGTCGCCCCGAAGATATTGCAGAAGCTTGCCTGTACTTTGCGCAAGGAGGAAATAACTTTATAAACGGACAAAATCTGATTATTGATGGAGGTATGACAAAGAAAATGATCTACTAAATAAGACGATACAAAGATAATGGACAAAAAAAAGCTTCCTTTGAGATCACTCTCTCGGGAAGCTACAATCAATTATATAAAAACTCTATTAAACCTTAGTCATATTCGGGCATCGCACCTTTACGGGTGCAAACAAAAGCTGCGGTCTCTACTGCCTTTTCGTGGGCTTGCTTAAAGCTAAGTCCTTGCAGCAATGAAGATGCCATTACTGCCGTGAAGGTGTCTCCCGCGCCTACTGTATCTACCACGGTTACTTGCGGCGTGTCGATACAACTGCAATCGTCGGCCGTATATACACAACTGTATTTACTACCGGCTGTAAGAATCACCATTTGCAGATGAAACATCTCGATTAGTTGGCGACTCATCGCGGCATCGTCTCCTTGCAATTGCAACATCGGAGCTACTACAGCTAATTCTTCGTCGTTTATTTTCAAGATGGTTGCGTACTGCAACGATTCTTTTATAATCTCCTCAGTGTAATAATGCAAACGAAGGTTGATATCAAATATCTTCATTGCATGATCGGGTACAAGACTAAGAAACTCGCGAATGGTACTGCGCGACTCTTCGCCCCGCTGCGCTAAAGATCCGAAACAAACCGCACTGGTGATTCGGGCGATATCTTTAATAGCAGCCGTAAGCGGAATGTGATCCCAAGCTACGTTTTCGCGTATATCATAAGTAGGAATACCTGTTTCACTTACCGACACTTGTACTGTTCCGGTTGGAAAGTCCGTATCGACCAACATAAAATTCTGTCTCTTTCGATTCAGACTTTCACGTATCTCATGTCCCAACATATCACGACCGATTGCGCTTATTACAATCGAATTCATTCCTTGCTGCATTGCATGATAAGCAAAATTGGCCGGCGCTCCTCCCAAAACCTTCCCTGTCGGAAATACATCCCAAAGGATTTCGCCTAGACCCACCATGTAGTTTTTCATCTTTACTCTATTACCTGATTTATTATTATGCCCAAAACTATAACAAAACCACGGCACCGACACAAGCGAAGTTAGTGTTGCACAACATTTGTGCTTTACAACATCATTTACACTCCTACCTTGTTTGCCATCTGCAAATAATTGAGAGAAAATCAAAACAGTATCTAAAGCGCTCTAAACTATTGCGTAGACGGCTTTTTAGCTGTAGCTTTGTACTTGAAAAGCTTAATAAATGATATCAGTAGACGCATTAACAGTAGAATTCGGAGGAACTACCCTCTTTGAAAATATTTCCTTTGTTGTAAATGAAAAAGACCGTATCGCCTTAATGGGTAAAAACGGTGCCGGTAAATCAACCCTATTGAAGATCCTTGCCGGAGTACGTGAGCCTTCTCGCGGACGTGTATCTGCTCCTAAAGATACCGTCATTGCTTATCTTCCTCAACATTTGATGACTGAAAACGAACGTACCGTGCGCGAAGAAGCATCACAGGCGTTTGCGCATTTGTTTGAAATGGAGGCCGAGATTGAAACACTCAACAACGAACTCAGCACACGTACCGACTATGAATCGGATAGTTATTACGAACTAATCGAGCGTGTATCGACTTTGAGCGAGAAGTTCTATACCATTGACATGACCAACTACCAAGAAGATGTAGAAAAGATCTTGTTAGGACTTGGTTTTAGCCGCGAAGACTTGGATCGTCCTACAGCCGATTTCAGTGGAGGATGGCGTATGCGTATCGAATTGGCCAAGTTGTTGTTGAAGAAACCTGACGTACTGCTTCTCGATGAGCCTACCAATCACCTTGACATCGAGTCGATCCAATGGCTCGAAGATTTCTTGGTTTCAAACGGAAAGGCTGTTATTGTGATCTCGCACGACCGTGCTTTTGTAGACAACATCACTACACGTACCATCGAAGTGACAATGGGACGTATCTATGACTATAAAGTAAACTATTCTAAATATCTGGAGCTTCGTAAAGAACGTCGCGAACAACAGCAAAAGGCTTTTGAGGAACAACAAAAGATGATTGCAGAGACGAAAGAGTTTATCGAACGCTTCAAGGGTACTTACTCGAAGACATTACAAGTGCAATCTCGCGTGAAAATGCTTGAAAAGCTTGATATCCTAGAGGTAGACGAAGAGGATACTTCGGCTCTTCGCCTTAAGTTTCCGCCTTCTCCTCGCTCGGGTAATTATCCGGTTATCGCCGAAAGCTTGGGTAAATCATACGATGGATTCAATGTATTCGACAATGCAAACTTCACGATCGAACGTGGAGAGAAAATTGCTTTTGTAGGACGAAACGGTGAAGGTAAATCGACTCTTGTAAAATGTCTTATGGGCGAAATCGATTACAGTGGTACACTTACGTTGGGCCACAATGTAATGATTGGTTATTTTGCACAGAACCAAGCCTCGCTTCTAGACGAAGAACTTACCGTGTTCCAAACAATCGACGATGTTGCGAAAGGGGATATCCGTAATAAGATCAAAGACCTGTTGGGCGCGTTTATGTTTGGCGGCGAAAACTCGACCAAGAAGGTGAAGGTACTTTCCGGTGGTGAACGTACGCGTTTGGCTATGATCAAACTTTTGCTTGAACCGGTCAACTTGCTTATTCTCGATGAGCCTACCAACCACCTTGATATGAAAACGAAAGATATCTTGAAGAGTGCATTGAAAGACTACGATGGTACGCTGATCCTTGTTTCGCACGACCGTGACTTCCTCGACGGACTTGTAAACAAAGTATATGAGTTTGGCAATAAAAAGGTAACTGAACACCTTGAGGATATTTATGGCTTCCTTGAAAAGAAGAAAATGGAAAATCTGAACGAAATAGAGCGTAAGAACTAAAATCGACTCTGTTTCTTCTCAAAATAATCCTAAGCAAAAAAAATTCCCCATTCACGACCTGCAAAGGAAATGAATGGGGAATGCTTTTTTATAGATACTGCTTAGTATTGCATTTGCATCTTCTCAAACATCAAAACGTCTTCACGCTTCAATCCGAGATCATTGATCTCAATCGCCTTATCATGGTCGTTGAGATAGTAACGAGGGTGCACTTTGAATCCGTCGCTTATAATGGAATAGGTGGTATCCTTATAAGATGTCTCGATATTTGCCATATCGAGCAACGTATGAAATACCATATTCGTACTCACCGGCTTATTTTCATTTTTCACAGCCTCTTGCATCGTCGTTGGATTTGTTCTCATATAATCTTCCGAAAACCACACCAAACACGGCACGTGCAATTGATAGTAGGTGGTTTTAGGAGACGCATGTAAGAATAGCTTTCTATCGTCGTCCATTAAATCCTCCCCGTGATCGGAAATGTATAGTAATGCCGAATACGTAGAGTTCTTATTGATTTCATTCATCAACTGCGACAAGAAGTAATCGGTATATCGCACGCTATTGTCATACGAATTTACCAGTTCCTCTTTGTATTTATACGAGATCGTTGGCACATAGTCGGGCGTCCAATACGCTGAATCGGCAGGATAGCGATAGCGATAATCGTAGTGTGAACCGTACGTATGCAAAACAATAAACATATCCTCTGTTGTTGACTTCAACAGACTATCCACTACCGGCAGTAAAACACCGTCGGGTTTACTATCCGACGTTATTTGCGCATCGGCCAACATCGTAATAAGTGTATCGGCCTGACCAGAGAAATAATCAATGAAAGAGCGGTTCGGGACTTGATTCGAAATAAATGCCGTTTTAAAACCAGCTTCCGAAAAAGCTTTGATCACACTTTTATGCTTATAAAGGGCATTGTGATTGGTAGCAGATGCATCTGACAAAATCATTGGCACACTCTTGTGCGTCACGTTTGCCTGCGTGATTGCATCGCGGAACTTTACCA
>DLYT01000069.1:21356-22903 GCA_003447595.1 Porphyromonadaceae bacterium | reverse complement strand
ACACGTTTGTCACCGTTGTTTACAACCTCTACCCACTTTACAACTACCGGAAGACCTTGGTATATTTCATAGTTCACTTGTACTTCCAAGTCTTTTACGGCTTCCATCGCAAAGGTTGGTTTGTACTTCATTACTACACGCAATCCTTTTGCAGGCCATTCCGTTTCTACGGCATTAAACTTTTGTTTCCACGGATAACGCATCAGCGGACCTCCGGTTTCAATATCTGCCAATGTAAATGCCGATGTATTTGCGTCTAAGTCTTTGTACCAGTCTTCGAGCAGATACGAACACTCGGGTTGTCCTTCGAGGCCTCCTACATTGTACCAAACACTGTCGATCATTACGCGGGCTTCGGGCTTGATAGCACGAACATACTCTGCTCCGTTGGTTAGGTTTTGATATCCTACGCACGCAACATTGTCTCCCACATAAAACGTACGACTTACCAATCCGTTGTTAAGCTGCATCATAGCCGGAGCATCTTGCTCACCTTTGATTACATTGAGTTTGCATGGGTTTTCTACCTTATGAATCAACCAGTCGTTCGGTTGCAACGTATTGCTAAATACAGTTACAAATTCTTTTCCGGCAGCAGGAGTATATAGTTTATTGAGCAATGCGGTTTGCTCTTGCTTGCGTTGTTTCGATTGTTCCTTTATAATCTTGTAGTTGAGAAGGAAGTCGGCCGTAGGGTCAAACTCGCCGGTTTTAAATGTAGAGACACGTGCTTCGTAAACTAATCCGTTGAATCCGTTTGGCTCATTGGGCGATGAGGCTATCGAGAAGTTATTTGCAAATTCTTTGGTAAGCGGGAAGGTTGCGCTTTCTTTTCCATTGATCCAAACCGAACCTTCACTATCAGACGCTACAATGGCAAGGTGTGTCCACTGGTCTTTTTGCACATCTCCGATGGTGGCGATGGTAGATCCGCCCGAAACAAGCACCCATTTATCGTTGCGTTGTCCGATTACATAGCCGGCTTTTCCGTTACCATTTGATAGCACCGGAACAAGTTTCCCATCGGCAGATTGAGCAGCAGTTGGCTTTGCCCATACTTCCATCATGATGTTTTCACCCGGAGTGCAATAAGCTTTGTCGAGCCAATAGCCTTCGTTTTTGCCACTAAATAAAATGGATCCTTCTCCTTTTACAAGTTTATCAGAGGGAGCATCGGCATAAAAGACAGGAACTCCAATTGCTTTTAATGCATTGCCGTGTTTTGTAGCTTCGAGCGTAGACGGTGCCGATGCGTACGAAACGTTTCCTGAACGTCCCATATTGTAATGAGAAACTACTTTTATTTTCGCTTGCAAACTCGCCGATGCAAGGAGCCCAATCGCCAAGGGCAGATAAAAATTCTTCATGATATAAGATTAAGTTAGATTCTTAGAAGAAAACGGATCTCAGTTTCATTCTTCTTTAAAGTATACACTTCTACGCTGCAAACTATTTACAAGTATGCTTTGAAAAGAATGACTTCAACAATCCTTATAACTGATAAATAATAAAAAACCACCAAATAAAATCAATAAAAAAGCGTGTAC
>DLYT01000069.1:15594-21073 GCA_003447595.1 Porphyromonadaceae bacterium | reverse complement strand
TAAATTGATCATGCTTTACGATATTCCTGGGCATTCACTTGTAAGTAATCGACAAGGTCGATCTCACTTTGTGCCTCTGCAATTACCGGATACTGCTCTCGCATACGAAGCATTTGCTCATAGATGAGACGTGATTGTGCGATATCATTCTCAATAAAATAGGCATACGCCCACAAAGTACGCTGTTTGCCCAACATAAATTTCTTAGTACGATTGATGTAGAATTTGGCTTTCGTCTCGTAATATTGTCTGACCTCTTCCTTATCTGACCCGTTAAGAATCAACAGAAAGAGCTTCTCTACATTCATTTCATAACGCAGAATTTGAGGAAAGTCCTTTTGTATTGCTTCCTGCTCTACCTGACCCATCACTTCGTTTGCTTTATCAAATGCGTAATTATCAAGATACCAACCCTCGCGTAATAAAAGAATCATTGCTGTAAAATAACTTGAAACCGGTTCGTTATTAGGAATGTCAAACCACGATAATGGCAAGGTGGCTAATCTTGTTCCATCGGTTTGAAGGGCATTGACTTTTAGAGATAAGAACATTGCCCGACGCGCTGTTTGACTTTTCCTCAAAATACGGATGTTCATCATGTCGTTTGGAATACCAGACAACAGCATCGGAATACCATTGGTAACGATAATAACCAGCCCAACAAATGCACCTACTAGTAAGCTAAAATTGACAATCGTGCTAAACACGCCAAACAGTGCCAAGAGTAAAAATAGAATCGTTAGCAAAAGGTTTGCACTGACTCCTCCTAATAAATAGAGAAGAGACGACCCAGGTGCATCAATGGTTCCGGGCGGATCCATCAAACACTGACCGCCGGTGCCGGGTATTGCAAATCGTTTTATCTGATATTGCCCATTTGCTTTGACCAAAACATAAGACTTGAATCGAAAAGAAACGAATTTATAACCAGTTGCCAGTCCACAAACGAGATGTCCGGCTTCATGAATAATTATCTGAAGATAACCTAAAGCAAGAGCGAATACATAGACTAATGCTATCTTGAATAGAAGATCGCCCCAATCCCTGGTTCCACTATTGGTTATTCCCATTAAATCGTACTTGGCACAGAGAATGCCTAAAAAACCACCAACTAACAATATGCTTGCAATAAATAAGAATCGTTTCATCTTTCTAAATTCAATGTAAGGTTCTTCATAGAGCTTGCAAAATAAACATTCTTCAACAAGAAATACATGATTGAATAATTTTTCGGCACAAACACTGAACTTTTTAACGGGGAACTTGTATTTTTGTATGTACAATTATAAATAATCAATCTACCTATGAGTTTTTTGACCAAGCTTTTCAAAAAAAAGTCGGACGAAAATGACCAAAACACAGGCAAAGGTTCTGTTGACGAGTTTGCATCGTTGATCCGAGTATATTATCAAGCAGTAATTGCAATCAATCTTGGTATTACCAACTTGAATATGCTTCAAGACCTTGCTTTGTTTAAACGCATGCTTAAAATTCCTACTCAAAACAATAAGTTGGGTATTGCAGAAAGATCAAAAGTAATTAAGATCTTGATGCAAGATTATGGTTTGCCGCAGTCGTTCTTTACTGAAATCGACCAATCGATCAAGAAGAACTGCCGTAACCAACAACAAGTTCAAACGTATTTCTTCCAGTTCCAAGGTTTCAACAATGACTTGTTCATGTTGATGGACAATTTGATGCAAATCAAATTCCGTTTTGCGATGCTATTCAAAAAGATGCTTCGCGCCATGACAGAGAAAACAGTTCATGACATCATGACTAAAACCGAATGGAAAGAAGTGAGCGAACAAAAAGCTGCGTGGAAAGTACGTAAGTATGCGGAAACATTGGGCTTTTCTGAGCAATGGATTACCGACTATGTCTACAACATCCTTCTTCTTGCAAAAAGCGATAGCAAACGCCAACGCAAAGAAGATAAAGAAGACAAATAAAAAGCCGTTTGAGGCTATTAGTAAAAAGACTTATACCGATTTGATCAGTATAAGTCTTTTTTGTTTCATATTAAGTACGAACAATGACTTTAATAATTAAGCCAAAGCTTGAATGTCGATATTTTCTCTTTGCTGATCGTTATCTTTTCTTTTGATTGTGGTGCGACCACTACAATCACCTTACTATTAAAATAGGGTTCTATCTTCTTAATCGATTCTACACTAATAATAAACTGTCTATTTGCCCTAAAGAAACGATCTGGATCAAGCTGCTCCATTAACTTATCGAGAGAAAGATCAATCACATGCTCTGTTCCTTGGAAGGTCGTTGCAAACGTAATTTTGTTTTCGGTGTAGAAATAAGCAATGTCACTCACCTGAAGTGTCCATAACTTATCTACCCCGGATATAAGAAAGCGCGTCCTATACTTCTTAGTTGGTGAACGTAAAGCTTCAAATACATTTGACAAATACAATTGACTTGTATTCATTTTCTCATACATACTTTCAAATTTTCGAACTGCTTCATCAAGACGTTCTTCGCTGATCGGCTTTAGAATATAATCTACACTATTTACAGTAAATGCCCGAATAGCAAATTCATCATATGCTGTTGTAAAGATGATATGAGATGTCGGCTTCACTTGCTCTAGAAATTCGAATGAGTTTCCGTCGGAAAGTTGAATATCTAGAAATATCAATTGAGGCTCGTCGTTATTCTCAAACCAATGAACCGCTTCGTCTACACTTCCCGGTAAGATCTCTAAATCCCAGCTAGGTCTAAGCTTTTTGACCATACTAAAAAGAAGGCGCGCTGCCGGTATTTCGTCTTCAATGATTATAGCTTTGATTTTATTCATCGAGTAATGGTACTTTTACGGTAAAACAGTCGGATTTATGCTCTACAATGATATCTCGTCCGGTAAGCAACTGATAGCGATTGGATAAGTTTTGCAGTCCTGTTCCGGATGTAGCAACCGAACGTTTAGGACATATCGGATTGCTAACTACCAACATATCATTTTCCACTTTTATCTTGATTAACATCGGCTTTGCTGTATTTATTGAATTATGCTTGATCACATTCTCAATCAGTAATTGCAACGTCAGAGGAGGAAGTCTTCGAGACAAATAGGAGTCGGCAATCGAATAAATAATATCAATACAATTACCCAATCGAACTTGATGCAATGCTACATACGAATGTACAAAATCAACCTCGTCTTTCAACATTACAAAAGGAACATGTTGGCTTTGTAGCACATACCTGTATACATCTGATAAGTTTCGTGTGAACACAACAGCACTTTTAGGGTCGTACTCAATCTCCGCTATCAATGTATTGAGGCTATTGAACAAGAAGTGTGGATTCATTTGATTCTGCAAAGCAACATATTTAGCCCTATTGTTTTCTTCTTGTAAATGCGCTGCTTTCTTTTGCAAAGCCAACGAGTTTAGTATCGATTGATTCACTAAAAGTAAACTAACAACCACTAACTCGACTAACCATACAGTAAATAATATCCTACTGCCACCATTTGGGAAAACAAAAGGCTCAGCGGCACCAACAAACATCTTGGCAAGGACTATAAAGGCATAATTTAAAAGCAATAACGTCAATGCCGTAAGGACATAAAGGCCTACAATTCGTTTTCGTTTGATAAGATATAATGGGGATTTTCTATTTATCCAATTGCTAAATTGTAAAATAGAAAACCCCAATATATTGAAAACAAAAAGAATATACACTGGAGCACCAACCGAAGTTAATGCCTCTTCTGAACCTGCTGGTAATTCCGTATAGTTGGTAAGCAGCAGGTACGAGAAGAATCCAAGTCCTGAAAACAAGATGAAATAAAGTATATGATAAATGTGTTTACTCATTCTTACATTTTTGACTATAAATTCAATAAAAATACCGGCCTCAAATGTATCGTTTTTTTAGAGAGCCCCATAACTATTTGTCGCTTTCTTCAATTGTGACAGATAAGACTGGGCTGCAACTTTAGCCTGAACATAATTTACTTGCGAGGTAAGTCGATACACTTGTGCATCAATCACTTCAATCACTGAAACTTTTCCTTCATGGTAGCGTTCCATTGCTTTTTTCTCATTTTCGTATGCTTTATCTAAAGAGCTACCTGCCAAGTCTACACGCTTAATAGCTTGTTGAAGCGATACACGAGATGATTCCACTTCGAGGTTTACTTGATCGGATACTTGATTTAATTGATCAGTTGCCATTTCTATTTTAAGATTAGCAGCCCGACGTTCGTTCTTTCGTTTTCCCCACTCGAAAATAGGAACCGACAGCTTGGCGTAGAGAGCATAATTGGGATCGAGATCAGACTTGAAGTCATAGCCCGGTGCAGAGTAAGATCCGTCTACGCCAATATATAGCTGCGGTTTGTATTTGGAATCGTTTATTCGTTTTGTTACTTGCTCTATATTGATTTTATCTTGTGCTATTTCTAGTTCAGGACGACTGTTCGAATTCAAAACAGCATTAAGTCCGTCGGCTGTCACTGCAGGGATCAAACTATCTACCGTTGTTTCAGATTCCAAAGGTATTCCTATTAGCGAATTGAGAGCCATCAACCCTGTTTCGAAATCAGCTTTCGCTTGTAAGAATTGAAATTCAGCCTCGTTTTGCTTTACTTGTGCCATCAACAAATCTTGCTGATCTGTTAGACCGATCTCTACCCGCTGATTTATAGTGTTTGCGAACGTAGATAATGAATGATAAAACTCTTCTGTGATCCCCTCAATTTCTTTACGTGCAACAGTATTCCAATATTGAATATCCGTCTGATAACAAATCGACAAGCGAACTAAATCGGACTGATTACCAGCTAAAGACCGCTTGCTTTCGGCCATCTTTATAGTTTCCAGGATTCGTCCACCTGTATAAACGGGCTGAAGAATAGATGCCGTAGCTCCATAGTTTAAATGTTTACCTTGAATCTCGATCGGATTTTCAAGCATTGGTAATGTCTTCGATAATTCTAATGGCTTACCAACATATTGAAAAGTTGCACCCGCCGAAAGTTTTGGTTTCAAGTCTGCTTTTGCCGACTTCTCAAGTTCAATACTTGCTTCGATATTACGCTGTGCCGACTTCAAATCATGACTATATTCTAGAGCCATTGATCTGTATTGTTGCAAGAATGCACTCTCTTGTGCTGCTCCCGGAAGAGCAACACAGAGTGCTAGTGATATGTGTAGTAAATATTTCATTGTTTGTTTTTTACTTTATAAAATAAGGCATACAAGGCCGGCGTTACAAAAAGTGTAAGCATGGTGGCAAACGTAAGTCCGAAAATGATTGTAGCAGCCATACCGCCAAACGCAACATCAAATAATAAAGGAACCATTCCTAAAATAGTTGTTGTCGCAGCCATTAATACCGGACGAGTACGCGCTACGGTCGATTCAATTATCGCTGTATACACTTCGATACCGCTTTTGGTTTGTATCTTGATTTCATCTAGTAATACAATCACGTTCTTGATAATCATACCTAAAAG
>DLYT01000069.1:12588-15351 GCA_003447595.1 Porphyromonadaceae bacterium | reverse complement strand
CCTATCGCAACACCAATGATAGATAACGGAAGTATGCAAAGAATAATGATCGGATCTCGGTAGTTACCAAACAAGGCAACAAGAATTAGAATAAGCATCAGAAATGCTAATGGAAAATATTTGGCCAATGCTTGCAAACCTTCGGTCTGATCTTTGTATTGTGAATCCCAAAAGAAAGTATAACCCTCAGGCAGTTGAATAGCTTCTATGTCTTTTCTTATTTCTCCATGCACTTCCGACATCGTTGCGCCCTCTTGAACCCCACACATTGCGGCCATAGACAATTGTCTATTGTAAGTCCTTACTTGTGGAAATTCCCAAGACGTTTGTATCGATGAAGTAATCTGAGATAAAGGTACAGATGAGCGACCATTCCAAACGGGTAAATTCTTTATCATATCCATGTCTATTGCTTCGCCTTCTTGTTGACTCTTTATCAAAACAGGTACTTGCTTTTCATTATCTCGATAGACTCCTACCGGAACTCCATCTGTAAGCGAACGCATGGATTCCATCATCGATGCTTTTGTTACACCCATCTTTCCGGCCTTGACCGGATCATATTCCGGTTTAATCATCATCGACATATTACCCCATTCATTTCTGGCGTCTGCTACTTTAGGATTATTACGCATGATGTCTATAGCAACACTCACTAAGGAGTCAAGTACTGCTTCCTCCGGTCCTAGAAATCGTGCTTCGATAACTGCTTCTGATAGCGGACTCAACTCAAAACGGTTTACTTTAATCAGAGGATTGGGAAATTCACGACGGATATTCGCTTGTAGTATCTTTTGCAGCGCGACAGCTTCTTTCCCACTAGATGCTTTCACCAATAATTGAGCATAATTAGGCTGTGGCCCAAATGAAATATTCGATAAATAATAACGAGGAGGTGTACGCCCTACAAACGTTGATATGAATTCAGCTTTTTCAAACGAATCAATATAACTAGCTATCGAGCCTACCTCTTCATTGGTTCGCTCAATCGTTGTGCCCTCGGGCATCCATACATCAATTGTGAAATATTGCTTCTCTAATGCAGGAACAAACACTTTCGGTATAAACTTAAAGCTCCAAGCTGAAGCCACTAACAAAACGACCATTGACGCGATGCACACAGTTCGGTGACGGAGAACCCAACGCAACGCCAAACGAAACTTGTCATAAATACGACCTGTATATAACTCTGCCTTTACTTCTTCGGGACGTGGACGTCTTACAAACTCCTGTATACAAAACGGTGTTTGTATCATTGCAAAAATCCAACTAAACATCAATGAAACTCCGATTACAATAACCAATGATGACAGTAATTCACCCGTAATATGTGGCGAGTAATAAATTGGAAGAAATGTAAGAATCGCAATTACTGTTGCCGCCAACAATGGTATAGCAGTTACTTTGATAGCTTGCATGATTGCTATACGTTTGCGCATTCCTTTTTGCATATTAACTAAAGCTGAATCTGATACTACAATCGCATTATCAACCAGCATTCCCATCGCTATTATAATTGCAGCCAAAGACATACGCTGAAGCGCAATTCCTTGAGCTAGCATTACAATCAAGGTTGCAAAAATAGAAAAGATCAAACCACTTCCCACCAGGAGTCCGTTCTTGAAACCAATAAAGAACAGCAAAATAGCGACAACTGTCATTACAGAAATGACAAGGTTTAATATAAAGCCGTCATTGGCAACAGCCGACTCATAACCTTGATCGTAAACCGAAGTTAACTGATAGGCTTCATCCATTGAAGAGTTAAACCAGTCGATTCGTTTTTTTACAATCGCTGCCATATCTACCACATTCCCTGTTGGCACAGTAGATATCGCAACACCTACTGCCGGCTCTCCATTTATTTGCATCAAATTTGAAACAGGTTTTTTATATCCTTCGCGAACAGTCGCTACATCGCTCAACCGAAAGTGTTCGCCGCTCTTTGATACAATGGTAAGATTCCCAATCTCTTCCATCGAACAAAAATTACCTGTTGCTTCAATGCGAATTCTATTGTCATCTGTTTCAATCGCACCGGCATCTACAACCTTATTTTGAGCATCAAAAGCTAATCGTATATCTTGTGTTGTCAATCCACTTGCAGCCATAATTGACGGACTCACTTCCACATCAATCGTCGGTACTTGAATACCATACAACTCTACTTTAGCGACATCTTTTACTTTGAGCAGATCATTCTTGATTAACTTCGCTTGTTCTTCTAATTCACGATATGTCTTTCCTTGTCCGGTGAGCCCATAAAAAACCCCCAATACATCTCCAAAGTCATCGTTTACAATAGATACTCCGGCTCCGGCTGGTAATTTACCTTGCACATCTCCCACTTTACGGCGCAATTTATCCCAGAGCTGCTGCATCTCTTCTGCTCGAATCTCTTTTTTTACATATACCGTAATCTTCGAGAGACCAACCCTATTCTCCGTTTTTAAATAATATAATTCGCCCAATGACTGGATTGCTTCTTCGAGTACATCTGTCACTTGCGACTGCACTTCTTTTGGAGAAGCTCCCGGATAAGGTGTTAAAACCAGTGCTTGCTTAATTGTAAAAGGAGCATCCTCGAGTTTACCCATTTTCGCATACGCAAAGATTCCACCTAGCAACACCAGCGCTAAAAGTAAAATGGTAAAGGGCTTATTTTGCAAGAAATATTTTATGATTTTCATTTTATTGAAGGATTATCTGTGCATGATCTGTTAAAAAACGAAGGCCTGAAGCAGCAAGTATATCTCCTTTTTG
>DLYT01000069.1:10039-12323 GCA_003447595.1 Porphyromonadaceae bacterium | reverse complement strand
CGATTCTCCATTTTCTCCTTTTGATATTATCCATACATAACTACCTAGAGCAGGTCGATTACATACAACTGATTGAGGTATCATTAGTATTTGTTCTTCTGCAACAACAGGCTTCTTGAAACGAATCGTTCCGGACATTCCGGCTAGTAGATCATTCCCCTTATTAGGCAACACAGCCGTAAACAAATAAGATAAATTATTTTTCGAAGGACTTTTAGAAACTTCTTCTACCATTGCTGAATATGTTTGTCCGGGAAGTATATCAAACGACAAATCAACTTCTTTCAAGTCAGAAGCAATCATGGCAATTTGCTGAGGAACATATGCTTCAATCTTGAGTCTGTCAAGTTCTACAAATGAAAATACAGGTTGAGTTGCTTTTACATCTTGGTGTTTCTCAATATATACCTCTCCGACATAACCATCAAATGGAGCAATCAATTGAGTATCTTTCAATTCATTTACCGCTGTTTCATAAGATGCTTTTGCAACCATGTAATCAGACTTTGCTTTTTCATAAGCACTTGCCGATATATTATTCAACTTATATAATGCCTCTATGCGCGTAAACTCCGTTTTTCCTTGATTATAAACAGCTTCGGCTCTTTCCTTTCTAATCAAGAAATCACGAGAGTCTATCGAGGCGATTAAATCACCTTTACGATAATGATTACCTGCTAAAACATCAAACTGCTTAATCGGTCCACCTACTCTAAATGACAATTCAGTGGTACGATATGGCTTTGAAATAAATGAAAAACTTTGTGTAGATAAGTTCTTACTTTCTATCACTTCAACTGTTTTTACTACTGCTTTTTCATTTTTACTTTGTTTGCCATCGCTACAAGAAAGGCAAAACACACTCAGGCAAAACAATCCAATAACTTTTCTCATTTTATTTATCTTTTCAGTCACATTTCTACTGTAAAGAAATAAATTGGGCTTTACATAAGGTTGACCTGATTTCCCGAAACGGAATAATACGTATCCAAAACAGAAAAGTCCGCCCCTTAAGCTTCATTACAAGCTTAAAAGGCGGACTTAATGTATTTATTTGAGATCGTTTCCTTTAGGGATTTAGTTTTAATGCATCATCCCATGATAATTTCTCGGGACAGTTCCATTGAGGTTGGTCCAATTGACAGAAATCACCATTCTTCTTCGACTCTTCGATCATTATTTGTTTTAGTTGCGCAATTCGAGCAACATGCTTTGCTTCATCAATCAAGTTTTTTGTCTCTTTCGGATCAACCGCTAAATCATATAATTCATAATAGTTCTTACCTTTTACATTATATGCGATCAATTTAAAGTTATCTTTCACGATACCACGAATCAAGTTACTATAATTTAAAGAAATAAGATCTCGATGCTGCTTGTTTTTGCCGCTGAGTAAAGATTTAAAAGACTGACCTTTTACGCATTCAGGAACAGAAAGACCGGCTGCTTCGCATACCGTAGGATAAACATCGTATAAATAACAGCCACTGCTATTCTTTGCTCCTTGCTTAATGCCTTTTCCTACCATTACTAATGGTACGCGTACACTATGATTGTATAGGTTTTGTTTTCCCAGTAATCCGTGCTGCCCAACTGCCAATCCGTTATCTGCGGCAAACACGATAATTGTATTTTCGAGTTGCCCCGATTTTTCCAATGCATCAAGCACCCGACCGATTTGTGTATCCACTTCACTAACCATACCATAGTAAAGAGCCATCTCTTCCTTTACCATCTTTTGCGTACGAGGAAAAGGTCTGATTACTTCATCTCGAATATCCAGATCTCCCGTATCATACGGAGGCATATCACTATAATTTACCGGCAAATGAAGTGTGTCTGACATGTATTTTTGCCCATATCCCGGTGGTGGAGTACGCGGATCGTGCGGAGAAGTAAATGCTACATATGCAAAAAATGGTCGATCATCTTTTGCCGTACTGTTTAAAAACTGAACAGCAGCATCGGCAAACATCTCACTTGAAAAGCAATTACCAACAAAGGGTTCCTTATAATTTCCCTCCTTATTGTAATGATGAAGTCGTGGCGCAAAATGACCATTCGATTGGTATGTATGCATTCCTCCGAAGAAGATATTATCACCCTCTTCAAATGAGCGATTAAAAGAGGCAAAACAATTATGCCACTTTCCCGTGCCAAACGTACGATAACCATTATTTCTAAAATGCTGTGGCATCGTTATCTGATCTTCTGGAATATATCGACCATCTTGTTTCACATCAAATATCCCAACACCAGTCATTAACATCGCTCTGCTTGGCAT
>DLYT01000069.1:5829-9729 GCA_003447595.1 Porphyromonadaceae bacterium | reverse complement strand
TCACTTTGCTGATCATCAGTGAGAATAAATAATATATTAGGCTGTTGGGTTTGTGCCTGCAATGTAGTAATTGCAGCAAAAGTTCCCATGGTAGTAGCAAGTAAGGTGTTTTTCATTTCAGAACAAATAAATTAGAAATGCTCTCCGTTTGCGTAATAGTTACGGGAAGCTAAATGGTGGAAATACACCTCAGACTCTGGATAGCCTGCTTTTTCTAAATAATTAGAGATTGTAGATGCGACTTCATCTTCTAACGTTATTTCTCTATTAAACGCACATACTTCAATCAACGGATAACTAAGGATCATTGTCTCTTCTGAAATAAATCTTGATTCTATAACTTCAAGAGTAATGTGGTCTAAAGGAATGTTGTAAATAGTGGCAAGTCTGTTATGCATTTCTTTACTTACAGTTAAAAGCTTTGCTGTATCCACAGCATGAAATCGAATCGTAGGCATAGTGTTGTTAATTTTTCTGCGAAGTTAACGATTTTGAAGTAAAACTAAGTGAGATATCTTAATAAAAATAACGACCGGGTGGTATCTCACCAGCCGGTCGTTACACTAACTCTTAACCTTAACAATGATTTATTGTTTTAAAATAATCTCGTTTCAAAAGTCTCTCAACATAGATTGAAGATGATTATAAAACAACTTTTGCAGATCGTAACTTTCTAACATGATTATGATCTACTGCAAATATAACCACAGAAATCTATTTAACAATAGTTTTACAATAATTATTTATATTAAATCGCAAATTATTTATTGAACTGATATCCCAAGTCATAGATACAATCATTTAGCCTTGTTATAAAGCTGCCTTACGATACCATCTACTAAGCCCAACTTCGGAACTTGCAACTGATTCACTTTAGCATATTTCATAACTGTTATAAAAATTTTAAGAGCATATTCTATAACATCTGCTCTGTATGGATTCAATCCAAACTTCAATATCCGTTCATCAATCGTCATACTTGTAACTGAATTATACAACTCTTTTAGATCCTGATATTGAATCGACTTATCATCTAAAATCTTTCGCACCCTATTGATATTTCCGCCAGACCCCAAAATACAAGAAGGTGCATATTGTTTGGCTATAGCCTCTAGCCACTCTTGAAGTTCCGACAATGTATCTTCCGCTACAGCTTCTTTCAACATACGCACTGTTCCTATTCTAAAGGATCTTGAGACAACTCTATTCCCATTGTAAATCACTGAAATCTCGGTACTACCACCACCAACGTCAACATATAAATAATTGCCCTCCGGTGTAATTACCTCATGCATTCCACTTGAAAAAATCAAATCAGCTTCCTCTTCTCCCGATATTATTTCAATATTTACGCCACACTCATGCTTGATCAACTCTGCAACTTCAGATCCATTTTCTGCTTCTCGCATCGCACTAGTTCCGCAAGCCCTATATGCCTCTACTTTATATGCCTTCATCATATAATAAAAGCCTTTCATCAAATCTAATAAAGCCATTTGCTTATCCACAGGAATTCGTCCTTCTGTAAAAACATCTTCTCCTAGACGAATTGGAACACGCATAAGATTGACAACCTTATATTGAACTCCATCTTCATGCGTAAAGGCATTACAGATAAGAAGCCTGATTGCATTTGACCCCATATCGATTGCTCCATAGGTATTTGTCATCATCGTTTGCATAGACAATACATTTTAGAAATTAGATTTCGATAAAAAATAAGCATGCAACTCTTCCTGAGCCCTTACGCGTTCTTTGGAATTATTGCGCACATATCTATTCAACAATTGAGGAGACAAATCTCTTGCTTTTACATTATCTTTCCATTGTATTTCAAATACATCTCGCAGTGTTGATTTTACCTCTTTGTCAAATATAGGAACTGCGGCTTCGACCCTTCTGTCTAGATTTCGCCCCATCCAATCATTACTCATCAAGAAACACTGCTCGTCTCCTCCATTGTAAAAAAACATAATCCGGGCATGCTCCAAATACTTATCCACAATGCTAATTGCTTTGATAGAGTCGCTTAATCCCTCTACTTGTGGACGCAAACAACAAATGCTTCGAGCTATGATACGTATTTGGACTCCGGCTTTACTAGCTTCATACAAAAGTTCGATCATTTTACTATCAACGAGCGCATTCAACTTCAAATCAATCTTAGCAAGTTTTCCTTGTTTTGCAAATTCAATCTCTCTCCGAATCATATCATTCAGACGATCACGCATTCGTTCGGGCGATACGATGATATTCTTTGTATTCATGCGCGTTCTTTTCTTTTCTATAAACGAAAATATTCGTTCTACATCCTCTCCTATACCTTGGTGAACTGTAAATAAGCCGATATCAGAATAAATCTTAGAAGTAGTTTCATTAAAGTTACCGGTACCTATATATGAGTAATAATACTGTTTGTTCCCTTGTTTAAACTTTACTAAGGCTAACTTTGCATGTACTTTTAGTTTTTTATTTCCATGCACCACATTTACACCAGCTTCTTCCAATAATTTAGACCAGTAGATATTATTCTTTTCATCAAATCGAGCTTTGAGTTCAATCACAGCCGTAACCTTTTTTCCATTACGTGCAGCATTAATCAATGCATTCATCACCTTCGACTTCTCTGCGACACGATATACGGATATATAAATCTCCTCTACATGCCTATTAAATGCTGCTTCTCGAAGGAAATCGATAAAGTTTGAAAACGAGTGATATGGATAAAACAACAACACATCTTTCCGCTTTACAACATTAAGTAATCCGGTACTTCTAGCAAAATCAGGATGTACAGCAGCCTTTGGACGTGCTTCTTCTAACATCGGATTTACCATCGGAAAATTCATCAAATCTTTCATGTGTTGGTAGCGTCCCCCCGGAAACAATGAATCGGCCGATTTAAATTCTAGTTTTTCAATCAGTATTCGCTGCAGATCCTCCGGCATCGTCTCATCATAAATCAGACGTATTGGCCTTCCTGTCACCCTACTTTGAACAGCCTTACTCAACTCCTCAAGCATTCTTTTTCGATATGAATTACCCAATGAAATCTCTGAATCTCGTGTAATTTTAAAAGAAAATGCATCAATGGTACGAAAACGAAGCATAAAAAACATCTTCTTTAAATTAAACCGAATCACATCTTCTAGAAGAATAATTGTTGTGGTTCCATCATCGCTCATTGGAAGTATTACAAATCGATTCAATACATTCGGAACTTCAACAATTGAATATCGTGTATTTTTTTCTGTAGGGACATCTCCTCCCACAATCCGAACAGCCAAGTAAATGCGATCGTCCTGCAAAAAAGACATTGAAGTGTTACGATCGAGCAGAATAGGTACTAGTTGTGAACGTACTTCATCAGAGAAATAAGTTGCAACATACTCCTTTTGTGTATCTGTAAGCATTTGCTCATTTACAATATTGATCTTTTCTTTTCGTAGCTCATCACAAAGAATCTGATATACATCATCAAAACGATGATGCATACTTACAGCCTGTTGCCGAATACCAGCAAGGAGCCGTTCTACTTCAGCAACACTGACATCTTCATCTTGCGATGTAATCTTATCACGAAGCGACTTGAGCACAGATGCAACACGCACTTTAAAGAATTCATCTTGATTATTTGAGAAGATGCCCAAAAAACGTAAACGTTGCACCAATGGCACCGTTTCATCGAGAGCCTCTTGCATGACCCGCTCATTAAAAGAGAGCCAACTAAGCTCCCGGTTATTATGTTCGACTTGTCCCATATTCTTCTCTAATCTATATTAATTAATAATTAGATGACATTACACCGTTGTATGTAATATTTAACTCATCTAAGATAGACTTATTACAAAGAAATACAATTCACACAATTAAACAAACATAAATCCTTATCAACAAAAA
>DLYT01000069.1:0-5539 GCA_003447595.1 Porphyromonadaceae bacterium | reverse complement strand
ACTTTGAAACATTTATATGCTTATATTTCCTCAATCTTGCAATTTATACTAAATAAAGACTCAGCTCTGTTAATGCGGAAAACTATAAAAGCCATAGCTATGTTTTATCTGTAAATCAATTATTCTCAATGTAGATACTTTTAAATTGATTAGTCTCAATGTAGATACATTTAAAGGTTTTGATTCTATGATCATTGTATTCGTTTTCAATTCATGTTAATTTGAACATTAATTCTAAAAACTGTAATGTTTATGAAATCTCCGTATTTGTCAGCTATTTTACTAGCTGGATTTCTCTCATTCAGCATTAGTTCTTGTACAAGCGAAGACCAACCAGCTTCCGTAGAGGGACAAACAGCGCAAGTAAGCTTCGCGATCGTGATGCCTGAAGGCGTGCAATCTAAAGCCGTTACAGCAGAAAATCCTTTAGGGGATACTCCTTGGAAAAGCTACACACAATGTATGTCTCAATTTGATAAAGATGGCAAACCTATCCCTTCAAATCCAGACTTTCCGATCGTAGCAAATATGAATATTACTCGTAGTGAGGATGGGACAGGTCCTGCCAATCTCGATGTAAAAGTTAATATTATAAAAAGAGACAATGGGTCTTATGTAACCGATCCTATTACTGTTGATGCAGGTAAAACATATACCATAAACTCAATAACAATTACAGACGATACAAATCTTTCTCAAATTTATTTTTCCGGTGTTACATCAGGAGCTTCATTTGCACCATATGTTTCACAAACATTACCACAAACATTTACTGTCGCTGCTTTCACAAAGCCAATTATTGATGTTTGGGTACTTTGCGCAAGAGGTTTTGAACCTGAAAAGTTTGGTAAACCTAAATTTGACATTAATCGCGTAGAAGTTTCTTGTATTCCGATTTTTATCGACGTCTGTGATATTTATGGCGAAGATTTTGTTGCTGAAGGTTCTATTTCACTTCAAAAAAAGGATAAAGCAACAAAACCTACTCCTACTGAATTTACAGGTGGGAAAGTTATCGACAATCTAGCATCGGGCAGTATATCTTATCTATGCTTTGCTGATGATCTTGACAAAGCAGATACAGAAGAATGGTACTTGATCACTGTAACTTATAAAGATCCGAATGGAAGTGGAACTATTACACATCAAGAAATCGTAACATTAGAAACACTCAAGAAGTACAAAACATCACCAAGATGGAATGGCACTTACAACTACTTGGATATTCTTATTTGTGGTACAAATTGGTGTCTTTTTAACTGTGAAAACATACCAAATGATTGTAGTAGTAAATTCTTTGAAGGTTTTGAGGATGTAAATAAAACAGCAGATCTTGTTGCAAAAGGTTGGACTGGATTTGCAGGATCAGAATCTATAGTCCCCGGAGGTGTCCCAAGTTCTGGTAAATATATGCTTGCAGCCGGCACTGACAATAAAGGCCAAGACAAATACAAATGGACTACTGGTAAATTCCAATATGTAACAGGAGACAAAATATCGATGGATTTGAATGCCTTCATCAAATTTGATGATTGGGACAACTCAAATACAAAAGCAGATGATAAAGATCCTGGACACGATGGCGGTTATGTTACTGTAAAAGTTAGTTTGCAAAATACAACTGACAATAGCGTTACTGAATTTGGAACAGCTACATTTAAAGTAACTAAACATAACAGTGGCACATGGCTTCAAGACAAACCAGTTTTAGTATCTGAAAAGAGTATTCCATCAGGATGCTATAATATGATTCTTGAAACAACTTTACCTGGATTCGGTTGGGCAATTGATCCTAAAACAGGAGAAGCAAAACATTGGTACGACGTCTTTAATTTTGGAATTGATAATATTCAGAATAATCAATAACAGATAACTAGAATAAGCGTGTGCTGAGATAAAACACGCTTATTCTTCAAAGAAATCACTCAGCAGGATGTTTTCAATTTAAATAGATTATTCGACAACAAATTATTCTATTATTATGACCGTACGATTGTTAGGACCAATTTTAACAGCTTCTTTACTTATTCTTACTGCATGCAGTAATGATGATGATAAAAGCGGCAACGTTCCGACCGGACAGATTGAATTTGAGTTTGTATTTCCTGAGGGTGTAAATACGAAAACAAAAACAACGGAATCATTTTTAGGAGAAACTCCTTGGTTAAACTTCACTTCTTGCACAAGCGGATTTGATGAACAAGGAATACCGATTCCAACAGATGAAAAAAGCTTGAAAGCACACATTAAGCTTGAAAAAAAGAACAAAAATGTTCGCACTGGTGCATCAACGAGCCCCGATGCAATTGAACTTGAACTTAACATTGTGATTAGAGAAGATAAAACACATGTAACAGAGCCAATCACACTAGATGCCAATACAGAATATCAACTTACTGATATACTCGTTAAAGGTACTGATCCGCTCAATCCATTGGTTCACTTCTCAGGTGTTAATGAAGGGTCAGAATTAGCGGCTCATGTAACTCATACGCTACCGCATACATTCACGGTGCTCCCTTTCGAGAAGCATCACGTTGAATTTCCGGTACTTTGTGCAAGAGGCCTTCCATCGAATGCATTCGGAAAACCAAAGTTTTCGATACAAGATATTGAAATAAGCTGTATCCCGATATTTGTCGATATATGCAATAAAGATGGAGAAAGTTTTGTTGCAAACGGCAATTTGATACTCAAGAAGCTATTCTCAAAAGAGAAACCATCTATGAAAGATTTTGAAAGGCTTCAATCAGTATCGTACAGCTTACAGTCTGGAGAAATATCTTACTTATGTTTCTCTGATAATCTAAACCACAAAGATATATACGAGTGGCAGCTTATCGAGATCAATTATCAGGATCCGGACGATAGTTCTAAAACAAATACCATCAGCGAAATTGTTTCATTGGATGTTATCAAGAACTATCAACAACTAGACACATGGAATAATGCTTATAAATTCTTAGATATCAGCATTTGCAATAACAAGAAATGCATTTTCTTATGCAATCAATAATTTAGACTTAAACTTAGATTTACTTATAATTTTTTTAATCTTAATTCTCAATGTTTTCAAATTAAACTATTTGTAGTATGAAAAATCGTTACATTTCATCGATCTTTTTTGCAAGTCTATTATCATTTGGACTAGCATCATGTAGCAGTCAAGATGAACCTACAACAGTAGAAGAACAAACTGCACAAGTTAGCTTCGCAATCGTAATGCCAGAAGGTATCCAATCGAAAGCTATTACAGACAATCCATTAGGAGACACTCCATGGAAAGACTATACACAATGTATGTCAGGTTTTGATACACTTACAGGTAAGCCTATTCCTTCGGATCCAAACTTCCCTATCGTTGCAAACATGCTTATTGACCGTACCGGTCCCGGAACAGGTCCTCAATCCTTAAACGTGAAGGTTAATATCGTAAAACGTTCTGATGGCTCGTATGTTACAGATCCTGTTACAGTAGATGCCGGCAAAACCTACACAATTAAAACGCTTACAATTACAGATGATACCAATCTATCCCAAGTGTACTTCTCTGGTGTAGATGCTGGTGCAAACTTTGCTCCTTATGTATCACAAACGTTACCTCAAACATTTACAGCAGCAGCGTTTACTAAACCAATCGTTGATGTATGGGTACTTTGTGCAAGAGGTTTCGAACCTGAAAAATTTGGTAAACCTAAATTTGACATCAATCGTGTAGAAGTTTCTTGTGTTCCTATCTTTATCGACGTTTGTGACCGATATGGTGAAGATTTCGTAGCTGAAGGAACTATCTCACTTCAAAAAAAGGATAAAGCAACAGAACCTGCTCCTGCAGAATTTACAGGTGGTAAAGTTACTGACAACTTAGCATCAGGTGTTATTTCTTATCTATGTTTTGCAGATGATCTAGATAAAGCAGATTCTACAGAATGGTTCTTAATTACTGTAACTTACAAAGATCCTAACGGAGCTGGTAACCTTACACGTACAGAAGTGGTTAGTCTTGATCAATTGAAGAAATACAAGGAATCTCCTAGCTGGAATGGCACTTACAAATTCCTAGATGTTCTAATTTGTGGAGAAACTTTCTGTATTTTCGATTGCGCACCTAAATGTGAAGGCGCATTTTATGAAGGTTTTGAAACTGTAAATAATACTACAGACCTTGTAGCTAAAGGTTGGAGTGGATTCAGTGGTGGCGAATCAATCGTTCCTGGTGGTGTTCCTAACAGTGGTAAATATATGCTTGCAGCTGGAACAGATAACCATGGTCAAGACAAGTATGCTTGGAAAACTGGCGAATTCAAATATACAAAAGGTCATAAAATTTACATGCATCTAAATGCTGAAATTAAACAAGATAAATGGCATTTATATTGTGACCCAGCACACCAAGGAACAGTTACTGTAAAAATCAGTTTACTAAAGAAAGGCGAAACAACTCCTGTTCATTTTGGTACTGCATCATTTAACGTAAACAAAGGTAATACTGGCGAATGGTTACAAAACCAAACAAGTGTTCCTACAACTCAAAAATTCGAAACTGGTTGTTATCAAATGTTGATCGAACCTACACTTCCTGGTTGGAAAGACGGTTGTGATAAACATTGGTACGATGTATTCAACTTCGGTATTGATAACATTGAAAATAAATAATGACAATCATAAAGGAGAGTGGGCTTTAAAGCGCACTCTTTTTTTTATAATAAAAAAGGCGGCCTGAAATACAGACCGCCTTTTCAATATTATATTAATACGTAATAATATAATCAAGCCGTTACAAATATAAGACTTATTTTAAAATCAAAGCCTATCGTGTTACATTTTTGTTACAATAATGTTACAACTCGACTTCATTAGGGATTATATCTGTAATTTTTTTGAATCGTAAGTATAATAAAATACCCATAAGGGATAAACCAATAGGAAATCCGGCCCACACTCCGGGTGCTCCCCACCCTAACACAAAGGCAGCAAAATAACCCAATGGCAGCGAAATCATAAAGTGGCACAAGAACGCCACGTATGCCATAAACTTAACGTCACCAATACCACGAAGCGCATTGGCATACACGATTTGCAAACCGTCACCAATTTGATATAAAATGATAGCAAACAACATCGCACTCAATATCGCGTTTACTTCGAGTGAATCGGTAAAGATAAACGACAACTTGGTACGGAAAACTAGCAGCATCGCTACAAACAAAAGCGTTTCGGCCAATACGATATGATATCCGGCCGCCGCAACATCCTTTATCTGTCCTTTATTTCCGGAAGCAGAAATCGTACTGATACAAATCGTAACAGCCGCCCCTACCCCATAATAAATAAGAAATCCGAGCGTCGTGATTACACCCGCAACCTGATGAGCTGCAAGCGCCGCACTGCCAAACCATCCCATCATAATCACACAAAGGCTAAATGAACCCGACTCTACTCCCATCATCACACTCACCGGGAAGCCCAACTTTACAAGGCGAGTTAAGTCATCCACCTTTATCTTTGCCTGCTTAAAATAAGGAACAAAAGCTTTATA
>DLYT01000131.1:6924-7119 GCA_003447595.1 Porphyromonadaceae bacterium | reverse complement strand
GATTGGGACGCAGGTTTCCTTTGCTACAAATTCACCAACTTGGGTTGGGATCAGAAAAGGGTAACGTTGACCGATTTCCCTAATACGGATTTCGCACTATTCCGCTTGGCAGATGTATACTTGATGTATGCCGAATGTGCGGTACGTGGATATGGCGACAAATCGTTGGCTCTTACATATGTAAACGCACTTCGT
>DLYT01000131.1:2488-6498 GCA_003447595.1 Porphyromonadaceae bacterium | reverse complement strand
TTCAGAACCCGGGTTATAAATCGATCAACTGATAAATCTGCTTGAATTATGAAAAGAATAACAAACATCATAGCGCTGATGGCGGTGGTACTTGCTTCGTTTGCTTGTACCGATGAGCATGATCCGGTATATGTAGCCGGAGGAGAAAAGGCCGCACAAATTACTCATCCTAAATCGGGCGATGCCTATGTGCTCGACAAAGCCAATAAGTTCGGGGTACTCGATACGTTTACGTGGGGAAAAGCCGAATATGCATTGCCTACGGGAGTTCGCTATCTTTTGGAGATTGACAAAGCGGACGGAACATTTGAAAGTCCAGTTCGTTTGACTTCTCTTGCTGCGAATCAAGCAAGTTTTACGGTAGAGGAGATGAACAACGCATTGGGTAAACTTGGTCTTACTCCGGGAGAGGAGAGCTCCATTCAACTACGCCTTACCAGCAATGCTTACGGCGGTGAAGAGGGAAATGTTCCGTTAGAGGTTTTCCCCACATTGCACTCGGAGATTATTCAACTAACGGTAACTCCTTTTGAAGAAGGCCGTGCTTATCCGGAGAATCTGTTTATGATCGGAACCGACTTTGGTGGTTGGAACTGGGAAGATGCAGGTGTGGCCGAGATGGTTCCGGTGAATGGTAAGCCGGGTGAATTCTGGTGTATTCGTTCCTTCAAAGCAGGCAACGGATTCAAATGGGCGCCGAAACGTGCTTGGGCAAATGACTTCAGCGCATTGGATACCAATACGGGCTTTATCCAGAAAGACGGTAACGCCATGGTTGAGGCGGATGGTTTGTACATGGTGTATGTAAACATGAAATCCGGCGAAATCTATATCGAACCGGCTCAAGTATATGGAATGGGCGACTGCTTTGGCGGTTGGAGCGAACCGGTATTGTTTGCCAACAACGGCAACGTAGCGGTAGGAACAACGGTTGCAGCGGGCGAACTTCGATTGTATGCGGGATCTACGATTGCAACGTCCGACTGGTGGACACGTGAGTTTATCATCATTGACGGACAGATTTTGTATCGCGGCAATGGTGGTGACCAAGAGCGTGTACAAGTTACCGGCGGAAAAACAGTGACACTAAACTTTAATGCCGGAACAGGCACAGTAAAATAATGAAGAATCTGCGGGGGGCGTAGCCATGGAATGCCTCCCGAATTTCTAAAAACAATAAGAATACAATGAGACAATCAATCCTATCATTTGCGCTGGCTATTGGTGCTTTGATTCCCAATGTGAAAGCTCAGGAGATTCAATCTCCCGACGGAAAACTGACAATGAATTTCTATTTGCAGGAGCAGGGTAAGCCTACCTATACGTTGGTTTATAAAGGAAAAGAGGTAATCACTCCCAGTACGCTTGGTCTTGAACTGGTACCCGAAGAGGTAACTCGTGAGTTTTGGGACTTCTCGCCCGAAGGAAATACGGCTCAGCAAAAAGACGCAAAAACAAATCTATACAGTGGTTTCAAGGTAATGAATACGGAAACTGCATCGGTAGACGAAACATGGCAACCGGTTTGGGGTGAGTCGAAAGACATCCGCAACCAATACAATGAATTGGCCGTAACGCTGAATCAACCCGAAACGGATCGTGACTTGATCATTCGCTTTCGTCTCTTCAACGACGGACTTGGTTTCAGATATGAATTTCCTCAGCAAAAGAACTTGATCTACTTTGTAGTGAAAGAAGAGCATAGTCAATTTGGTATGGCAGGAGACCATACTGCATTTTGGATTCCGGGCGACTACGATACGCAGGAATATGACTACACTACTTCGCGCTTGTCGGAGATTAGAGGTTTGATGAACAAGGCAATTACGCCAAACTGTTCGCAGACTCCGTTTTCTGAAACAGGGGTGCAAACATCGTTGATGATGAAGTCTGACGACGGACTCTATATCAACTTGCACGAGGCTGCTTTGGTAGATTATTCATGTATGCACCTGAACTTGGATGATCAAAATATGGTGTTCGAGTCTTGGCTTACTCCGGATGTGAAAGGTAACAAAGGCTATTTGCAAGCTCCTTGCTCATCGCCTTGGCGTACCATTATCGTAAGTGATGACGCGCGCAATGTGTTGGCATCGAATATGACGCTCAACTTGAACGAACCGTGTAAGATTGAAGATACTTCATGGATCAAACCTGTAAAATACATCGGTGTATGGTGGGAAATGATCGTGGGTAAGAGTTCGTGGGATTATACCAGCGATCTTCCAAGTGTGCAACTTGACGTTACGGACTATACCAAAACCAAACCACACGGTAAGCATGGCGCAACGACACAACATGTAAAAGAGTATATCGACTTCGCGGCTGCGAATGGTTTTGATGCCGTATTGGTGGAAGGATGGAATGTAGGTTGGGAAGACTGGTTTGGCAAGTCGAAAGATTATGTATTCGATTTTGTGACTCCTTATCCTGATTTCAACGTGGCGGAAGTACGCGACTACGCGAAAAGCAAAGGGGTGCAAATGATGATGCACCACGAGACTTCGGGTTCGGTTCGCAACTACGAACGTCACATGGACAAGGCTTATCAGTTTATGGCAGACAACGGATACAATTCTGTAAAAAGCGGCTATGTGGGTAACATCATTCCACGAGGCGAACACCACTACGGACAATGGACAAACAATCACTATTTGTATGCGGTGAAGAAGGCTGCCGACTATAAAATTATGGTAAATGCGCACGAGGCAACTCGCCCTACAGGTTTGTGCCGTACGTATCCTAACTTGATCGGCAATGAGTCTGCTCGTGGTACCGAGTACCAAGCTTTTGGCGGAAACAAACCAAATCACGTAACGGTATTACCATTTACGCGTTTGATCGGTGGCCCGATGGACTATACTCCGGGTATCTTCGAGATGGATGTGGAAAAACTAAATCCGGGCAATCAATCGCACGTAAACAGTACGCTTGCCAACCAATTGGCTCTTTATATTACCATGTATAGTCCGCTTCAAATGGCTGCGGATGTAATCGAAAACTACCAACGTTTTCCGGATGCATTCCAGTTTATCAAAGATGTGGCTATCGACTGGGACGAAAGCAATTACCTAGAAGCGGAACCGGGACAATACATCACGGTGGCACGTAAGGCAAAAGGTTCTGACAACTGGTTTGTAGGAAACGTAGCCGGAGAAAACGGATACCAATCGAAGATTGCGTTCGACTTCCTTCAACCGGGCAAAGAGTATGTGGCTACGATCTATAGCGATGCTAAAAATGCACACTATAAAACAAACCCACAGGCTTACGAAATCCGTAAGGTGCTTGTGAATAACAAATCAAAATTGTCTCAGTTGTCGGTTCCGGGCGGTGGATATGCGATCAGCATCTTCCCTGTTACCGACAAAGCGCAAACAAAAGGGTTGAAGAGACTTTAATTGAATAACGTATAAACCGTACAAACCCGGCCGGCTTTGTCTGTATCTTGTTGAGGCGGAGCCGGCCTTTTTTATGAAGGATATGAGAAAGTTGCTATTTTTTATACTATTACTCTTTTCTGTAGTTCGTGGAGTTGATGCTCTCGAAATCAAGAAGCTTGAGCCTGCTTTCTGGTGGGCGGGCATGAATAATCCCGAACTGCAGATTCTTTTGTATGGCGATAAGATTGCCGATTGCAACGTGACGCTGTCGTCGAAAGATGTTGCGATCAAAGAGATTACCCGCTTTGAAAATCCCAACTACTTGTTGGTTTACCTCGACTTGAGCGCGGCTGCTCCGCAACGATTCGACATCGAGCTGCAAAAGGGAAAAGAACGCAAGAAGATTGCATACGAATTGAAACAACGCGATGCCGACTCGCAAGCGCGTGCCGGATTTAATGCTTCGGATGTGCTTTACCTGATTATGCCCGATCGCTTTGCCAATGGTGATGCGTCGAACGATGTGGTGAAGGGTATGAAGGAAGCTCGCGTAGATAGAAAAGATCCGTTTGCCCGTCACGGCGGCGACTTTAAAGGGATCGACAATCACCTCGATTATATCAAAGA
>DLYT01000131.1:0-2240 GCA_003447595.1 Porphyromonadaceae bacterium | reverse complement strand
CAAGGTTCGTATCACGGTTATGCGATTACCGACTACTACAATGTAGACCGTCGCTTCGGTTCGAACGAAAGTTTTAAACAACTTGTTGATAACGCACACGCGCAAGGAATGAAGGTGGTGATGGATATGATCTTTAATCACTGCGGAAGTGATAACTTCTTGTTTGTCGATAAACCCTCGAAAGATTGGTTTAACTTCCCGGATAAATGTGTGCAAACGACTTACAAAACGACTACGCAATACGATCCGTATGCATCAGACTTGGATCATAAGGTGGCGATAGACGGATGGTTTGTAGAGTCGATGCCCGACTTGAATCAACGCAACCGACATGTGGCGCGTTACTTAATACAGACGAGTTTGTGGTGGATCGAGTATGCCGGACTAAATGGGATCAGACAAGATACGCACCCGTATGCCGACTTTGACTTTATGGCTCAGTGGTGCAAGGAGGTGAACGAGGAATATCCCGATTTCAACATTGTAGGTGAGACGTGGTATGGCAACAATGTGGCCATCGCGTATTGGCAAAAGGACAGCAAACTGGCTGCTCCGCGTAACTCAAATCTACGTTGTGTTATGGACTTCCCCCTTATGGATGTAATGAACAAGGCATTTGATGAAGAGTTGAGTTGGGGTACGGGAATGAACCGTATCTACGATTACTTATCGCAAGATGTGGTGTACACCAATCCGCTCGAGTTATTGATCTTCTTGGGGAATCACGATACGTCTCGTTTTATGAAAAACGAAAAGGAAGCGAACGATTACAATCGTTTTGCACAAGCATATGCGTTTCTGCTTACCATGCGCGGTATCCCGCAGTTGTATTACGGGGATGAGATTGGGATGTTTGCCGATAAGAAAGACGGTGACGGTGGTTTGCGTGCCGACTTTCCGGGCGGATGGAGTGACGACGCGAAGCGTGCTTTCTCGGTAACCGATAGAACGGAGCTGCAAAATAAGTATCATGCTTATTTGAAGAATCTGCTCGATTGGCGAAAAGGAAACGAGGTGATCGCAAAAGGTTCGCTTAAGCATTTTGCTCCGAACAACGGCGTGTATGCGTACGAGCGTCGTTTGGGAGACAAATCGGTTGTGGTTTTCCTAAACGGATCGGACGAGGCAAAGACCATTGATCCATCCTATTACAGTGAGATTATCCCTGCAAAGCAGGCGAACGATATTATTGGTAATAAAACGATTGACCTTACAACCAACCTTACACTAGATAGCAAAGGTGTTTGTATCTTAGAGTTTAATTGAATCGGCTTTAAGATACTTTTTCAGTAAAACGTTTATCTCTTCTCAAATTAGTGTTAGTAATGATCAAGGGGCTGCCTGTGTGGGTAGCCCCTTATTGTTTCTGATTTTTTGCGAACTTTGTTTGCTACTCCCATTTTTTTGTTATGTTTGTATCGACTATTGTATTCAACCCCGTACTCGTATTGGCCACATTCAAAGACTGATTAATCTCCGGTGATTGATAGTTGTTCAATAAATACTCTCACAACTATATAAATAAAAACAGCTTTAAATAATAGGAATGTATAACCTTATAAATACTGGAGTTATGAAAACCATTTATGTAATTTGCTTTTTCTTGTTGAATTTAGCTGGTACGTTATCAGCCAAATCTGTAGCTACGAATTGCGAAAAGCAATTGAAGCAATCGTTGGAAACATTTCTTGCCGATAAGAATCTAAAAAATGCTGCCGATTTTAGTGATGTTTCCGTCGCCTATGTCGGAGAGATAAAAGACTCCGTTGATTTGTATATGTATGCTGATACGTTATCGTGTCCGAGTGCTGCTTTTGCAATGATGGGTATGGGTGCACAAGAAGTGAACAACGAGAGAACTAGTTGGGTGGAAATAAAACCATGTACAGCGATTGATCTATTTTATCAGTCTAGTAGAGATGATATGATGCGGTTTGCTGCGTATGTAAAAGGTCAATTGTCCATGGCTCATGATATGGCAAAAGTGACATTGCAAATAGGGTACAATGTTTTTTCGGTGAAGTTTAAATACCAAGGCAGGGCATTCGAGACATTTTTGTTTTATGATGATAACTGTACACTGAAACACGATCAGGTGTTTAAGTTTTTCCCGAAAGCAGAAGAGTAAAAGACTCCAATTGTATTTTTAATCAAACTGAAACAGTGATGGAGCAGTGGGAAGCGTACTTTCGTTGCTAACGATTTTGCCGAATAGAATACAATAAGACCTTTCTAGATGT
>DLYT01000142.1:8982-14073 GCA_003447595.1 Porphyromonadaceae bacterium | reverse complement strand
GCAGAGATCATGGTGCTACGCAAAAATCAATAATCCCGACAACCGAAAGACAACACGGAAGCATCCGCTTGTCTTTACAATGAATAATGGAAGGCAACTTCCTCACATCTCCCCGATTGGCTCGTGCCGATCGGGGATTTTTTATGCAATCAATGATTTCAAACTTAATGAACAACGAATCGTCAGGTGCCGACCTGACGATTCGTTTATAGTGAAGAATGAATCGTCAGATCGCCACCTGACGATTTGACACAAGCAGTGATCATTTTTTTTACTCAAAAAGAGTGATTTCGGATTATTTATATAAACGACTCGTATATTTTTATATCTTTATCACGTTTATAGGTAGAATCCTATTTCGCATAACCTCATTAAGTAATTACACAGCTTATGGTTACACAAATTATCCTTGCAATACTATTGATCGTCATTGCAATCGCATTGCTACTGGTAGAGATATTTCTCTTGCCGGGCATTACCATTGCCGGAATAGCCGGAGCACTCTTTGCGGTTGGAGCCTTTGTATATGTATACTCCACGCTTGGCGCAGTTGCCTCGGGCATTGCCTTGGTAAGCGGAGCAATTGTCTTTGCCGCAGCATTCTTCTGGCTGTTGAGATCGAAAACACTAGACCGCATTTCGCTCAAAACCGATAGCAATAGCAAAGTCGACGACTCGGATCTCGATAAGATCGCAGTGGGCGATACCGGCATTGCGTATTCGCGCCTCAACCCAATGGGTAAAGTGAAAATAAATGGTGTCATCGTAGAGGCAAAGTCAATAGAAGAGTACATCGACGAAGAGACTCCCGTGCGTGTTACGGGCAAGAATCTGTCAAACATCGAAGTGGTTTCTATGATAGAACCTTTTGATGCGGCAAACGAATAAAAACAAACACTATATTTACTACTTATGGAACCTGTAATTTTTCCAATCGTTCTATTGGGATTAGCCATTTTACTTTTGGCTGTATTCTTTTATTACGTCCCGTTCCTGCTGTGGATATCTGCCAAGGTATCGGGCGTAAACATTTCCCTAGTCCAGTTGTTCTTAATGCGCATACGTAATGTACCGCCTTCAACCATTGTACGTGCTCTTATCGAAGCACACAAAGCGGGATTGAACGGACTTACACGCGACCAACTCGAAGCCCACTACCTTGCGGGCGGACACATCGAAAAGGTTGTGCATGCACTTGTTTCGGCTTCGAAAGCAAACATTGATTTGTCTTTCCAAATGGCTACAGCAATCGACCTTGCCGGTCGTGATGTATTCAATGCCGTACAAATGAGTGTAAACCCTAAAGTAATCGACACGCCTCCGGTAGCTGCCGTGGCAAAAGACGGTATTCAGCTTGTAGCCAAAGCACGTGTTACGGTACGCGCCAGCATCAAGCAACTCGTAGGGGGTGCCGGTGAAGAAACCATTTTGGCCCGTGTAGGCGAAGGTATTGTCTCGTCTATCGGTTCGTCGGAAAGTCATAAGACAGTGTTGGAGAACCCGGACTCTATTTCGAAGCTTGTGTTACGTAAAGGACTTGACGCCGGAACTGCGTTTGAGATTCTTTCGATCGACATCGCGGATATTGACATAGGTAAAAACATCGGTGCCGTATTGCAAATGGACCAAGCGCAAGCAGATAAAAACATTGCGCAGGCAAAAGCCGAAGAACGCCGTGCCATGGCGATTGCCTTAGAACAAGAAATGAAAGCTAAAGCGCAAGAGGCTCGTGCCAAAGTTATCGAAGCGGAAGCTGAGGTTCCGAAGGCAATGGCTGAAGCTTTCAGAAGTGGCAACTTAGGTATCATGGATTACTATAAGATGAAGAATATCGAAGCTGACACTTCAATGCGTGAGTCTATTGCGAAGCCTGCGGGCGGAACCAATACGATCTCTTCGAAAGATAAATAAGCATACAATAACACGAGCCGCGGCAAACTCCTTTGTTTTGCCGCGGCTTTTTTCAACCACTAATTATATTATGAGCTATAAACGCATTATACCTGAATCGGAACTGATCCTTAATGACGACGGATCTATATTTCATCTACACTTAAAGCCCGAACAAGTATCGGACAAAATCATTCTAGTGGGCGACCCTGCCAGGGTTGATATCATCGGTGCTTACTTGAGCGATATCGAGTGCTCTGTAACCAATCGTGAGTTTCATACGATCACGGGAACATACAAAGGAAAACGTATCACCGTGATATCACATGGTATTGGCGGCGACAACATCGATATTGTTCTCTCGGAGCTTGACGCACTGAAAAATATCAACTTTACTACGCGTACGGTGAATTTAAAGTTTGAGCAACTATCGTTGGTGCGTATCGGCACTTGCGGTGGCCTTCAGCCCATCGTACCGGTAGGTAGTTTCGTTGCCTCGGCTTTCTCGATCGGTTACGACTGTGTTCCGTTTTTCTACAAAGACAATGCAAAGGTTCGAAACCTGGCATTAGAGGAAGCCTTTATGCAGCATAGTCATTGGCAAATTCCCAATATGCGCCCGTATGCGGTAAACAATGATCCGGAATTGTTGTCACGTATCATCAAGGGAGACATCGTACAGGGAATAACGATTTCAGGCAACGGATTCTATGGTCCGCAAGGGCGTGAGCTTCGTTTACCACTTACCGATCCGGGATTTAATAAAAAGCTTGAGGATTTTAAGTTTAAGGAGTATCGCATTACCAACTACGAGATGGAAAGTGCGGCTTTGGCTTCTCTCGCAGCGTTGATGGGGCATAAAGCACTTACGGTATGCGCCGTTATTGCGGGCAGATACCACAAAGATATGAATACGAACTATAAGAACAGTATGATCGATTTGATCGAGAAGGTGCTGGATCGTATTTAATAAAAGAAAGCCATCTATGCAAAAAGTAGATGCCTAAAAAGAGAAAAGCGGATGCAACACTTGGGTTACATCCGCTTTTTTATGGTTTGAACTTTGTTATCAAATACCCATCGACGCTCTTACCGCATCAATCTTTGCTTCCGCCTCAGCGTCTGCTTTAGCAAGATCTTCTCTCGATTTGGCAACGCCTCTTACTTCGATGTAGAACTTAATCTTCGGTTCAGTTCCCGAAGGACGAATCGAAACTTTAGTTTCATCTTCTGTGAAATATTGGATCACATTCGACGTTGTTGGCATATCAAGTGTATATGATTCGCCATCTAGTACGCTGAATGCAGTAAGTTTGCCAAAGTCTTTGATCAATGTAACCTTCGAGCCCGCAATCTCTTTGATTGGGTTTTCTCTGAAGTTTTTCATCATTGCTTCGATTTCTTCCGCGCCCGATTTTCCTTTCTTCACTACAGAGATACCTTTCTCTTTAGAGAAGCCATACTCGATGTAGATATCTTGAAGAAGTTCGTACAATGTCTTGCCATTGTCTTTTGCCCAAGCTGCAATCTCAGCAAGCATCGCACAAGCAGAAACCGCATCTTTATCGCGAACGAAGTCTTCACAAAGGAATCCGTAGCTTTCTTCACCACCACCAATGTATTGCTTTTTGCCTTCAAGATCACGCATGATTGCCGCAATCCATTTGAAGCCGGTGTAGCAATCGTACATTACTACGCTGTTTTTCTCAGCAATCGTACGGATAAGCTCTGTAGTAACAATCGTTTTCACGATGTACTCGTTGCCTGTAAGTTTGCCTAGTTCTTTCCAACGTGTAATTAGGTAATAGATAAACAACAACGCTGTTTGATTACCATTCACAAGGATGAATTCGTTTTTATCATTCAAGATCGCTGCGCCAACACGGTCGGCATCAGGGTCTGAGGCAAGTACCAACTCCGCTCCTACTTCTTGCGCTTTCTTCACAGCCATGCTAAGTGCTGCCGGCTCTTCAGGGTTTGGAGATACTACGGTAGGGAAGTCTCCGCTCACTACGTCTTGCTCCGGAACATGCACGATATTGGTGAAGCCGAATGCTTTAAGCGCAGCAGGAATCAATTTCACCCCTGTACCGTGGATCGGAGTATAAACGATTTTCATATCGTTGTGCTTCTTGATCGCTTCTGGTGAAAGAGAAATCGTTGTAAGCTTTTGGATGTAGTCGTTGTCTACAGCTTCGCCAAGAACTTCTACTAGTTCTGGTTTGCCGTGGAAGTTAATATCGCTTGCCGATCTGATCTTGTTTACTTCGGCAATGATGTTTTTATCGTGAGGAGCAATTACCTGAGCACCATCGTCCCAGTATGCTTTGTATCCGTTGTATTCTTTAGGATTGTGAGATGCAGTAAGGATAATACCACTTTGACATCCTAATGTACGGATTGTATAAGACATTTCCGGTGTAGGACGCAAGTCTTCAAAAATATAAACTTTGATACCATTTGCGGTGAAGATATCGGCAGAGATTTCAGCGAAGCGACGGCTGTTGTTTCTACAGTCGTAACCAATTACAACTTTAATCTGATCAAGGTGCGCAAATTCTTGTTTCAAGTAATTTGACAATCCTTGAGTAGCTGCTCCAACGGTGTAAATGTTCATTCTATTTGAACCTACGCCCATAATACCGCGCAATCCGCCTGTACCAAATTCAAGGTCTTTGTAGAATGATTCGATAAGTTCTGTCGGATCTTCATTGTTTAGTAGGCGTTCAACCTCAGCTCTGGTTTCTGCGTCATAGCTTTCTGTAAGCCATGATTTCGCTTTACCTATTACCTGAGTAAGTAATGTATTATTCTCCATATTTAATGAATTTTGCTTTAAAAATATAGCGTAACAAAGATAAGAACTAATTATCATCGTACAACAAACAAATATACATTCTGTTTCGAATCTTTATATTAAGTAACAAAACCGAAGTACAATAGATTGCTGAATGAAAGTTAATAAGCAAAATTTTGCTTGTAGGTTCGCTCGTTGCCGCATTGATCTACAAGCCATACCTCAAGCTCATGTTTGCCCGGAGCTACGCGTGCAGGCTCGATCTTGTAAGTAAGTAGTCCCGTTTTTCCGTCGAGCGCAAAAACAACAAACTTGCCATCGATCTTGCATTTATAGTCTTGCACGCCACTGAGATTATCTCCAATCTTGAGGGTAATCTTTTTGTTTGCAGCCCATTTATCTTT
>DLYT01000142.1:841-8790 GCA_003447595.1 Porphyromonadaceae bacterium | reverse complement strand
CCAACGGCCGATATCGAAGGCTTTGCCGTATCGGCGATGATGGTAAATGATCCGAGTTCGCGGATCGAAGCCTCTACCCAACCGTTCTTATAGGTTCCTCCTATCCAGCGCTTACGTCCTTTATCGACCGAAGCAATACCGTAGGCGCGTTTGTTCTCGAGTTTGTCGTCTTCTACCTTTATGCGCACCGTGCCCGACTTGTGCAACGGAATGGGTTTATCGTTCAAAACATGTACCGATGCATAACCTGCCGTATCGGGCCTTTCTTTGTAAGTAAAGTAAACATGGTCGTACAAGTTGCCTTTGTCAATGTCTAGTTTTACCTTCTTATTTCCGAAGTTATTATCGGCATTGTATTTAAAAATTTTATCATATGTGCGCTCTTCTTTCGGGATGGCTTGTTTCTTTCCCTGCACGGTAAACTTCACCTTCGAGGTGTTACCAAAGTAATCGGACAATACATAGGTTACGTCGTAGGGACGTTCTTCGTCTATCGTTACCCACCCTTGTCTCTTTGCCTTCAAGAAGCGAAGTTTGTTTCCGTTCTCTACATAACTCTTGGTTACGAAAGAGCGGTTGGAGCGCCAAAGGTCGTAATCGATCCAAGCATTGAGGTAGCGCGTTTCGTCGAAGCGGTAACGGTCGATACTGCTTTTGAATACGGTGTCTTTATCTACTACCAGCGCAATGTTTTTTACACCAAATATATTCGACACGCCATCCATGTAGTCGTTGGCCTTTACGCCGAAAGCAATTTCACCCCAAGCATTAATGGGTCCTTTGATATGTGGAGAGCCTTTTCCCTTTTGCGGTATTACGTACTGGAATTCCTTTTGTGTGGCAAGTCCGTTTACCACACCTTCGTCTTCTTTGGCGTAAACAACGATCGACTTCAACTTCGGCTTGGTTGAGTCTTTAAACACCGCGGGCAAGTAAGCCAAAGGGTCTAATGGTTCTTCTGTTTTGGTATTACGAATCTCGAAGTGCAAGTGCGGCCCTCCCGAACTTCCCGAGTTTCCGGCGCGGGCAATCTCTTCGCCCTTTTTCACCTTGATCTCATTTGGTTTCAGGGTAAGGTCTACGGAGAATGTCTCATTCTTATACTGATGATCCGATACATAGGTTGAGATGGTTTTGTTGAAACGATCCAAGTGTCCGTATACCGACGTAGTACCATTGGGATGTGTGAGATAAATGGCCAGTCCGTATCCCCACGGACTTACCGATACGCGCGATACGTATCCGTCCATTACGGCAAATACGGGTTTGCCCACTACCCCTTGTGTCTTAAAGTCGATTCCCGAATGAAAATGATTTGCTCTCAACTCGCCATAATTTCCACTTAGCAATGCCGGGATGTTCAACGGCATTTGGTAGTCTTGCTTTTGTCCTTTAGCAACGCCGGCGGCCATTGCAAGTACAAAAACAGCATATTTTAAATTCATATAGTGTTCTCTTCTATTACGTTTCTTACAAATATATCGAAAAACGAGCAATTATTGGCAAGTGATCGCTAAAGCCGCCTTCATATTTGTATCCGTGATACGTGCGAAAGGGTCTTTTCCCACCATGCGTGTCATCGCGCGTAAGTAAAAACGGAAATGAAAGCACCGCTCCTTTGGGGTTCTTTGCCCGCAAAGGATTATCACCACTAAGCAGGTTTCCCGTTACAATCATTTGATCGAGTTGCGCCCATTCTCCCTGAAACTTATGCGTCCCCTCGTTGTGTTGATGGGGATTCTGCACGGCAAACAAATTGTACAATACTTGCGGCGAGAAAGGAGGTTCCGGCATTTGAGCTTGAAGGATGCTGACCATGGACTTATCGGAAGGGGTATCATTGAAGTCTCCCATTATTATACACTGCGGATTAGTTCGTATGGTGCAAATCGAATCTACTTTACTTCGCAACAAAGATGCCACATCGCACCGAAGCACTTCTGTCTGCTTTTGTCCGGCCGATCGGGAAGGAAAGTGAGCCACAAACACATCCAAAGTATCGCCCGATAGTAACTCCCCGGACACGTGCAACAGGTTACGCGTGGTCCGCTTCATTTTCACCGAAAACCGCACTACATATTCCTGATGATTGATGTACTTAAATAGATCTCGCCGATAAATAAGCGCGCAGTTGATTCCCCGCATGTCATTCCCCTCGGCCGTAATGGATTGGTATAATTCGCTTCGCAAGGGTGTATTCCGAAGCAAGTCGGTAAGAACTGCGTTGTTCTCAACTTCGCACAATCCGATCAACGCGGGCGTATCCCATTCTCCGGCGGCAGCAATTACTTTTGCGATCTGATTGAGTTTGGTTTTATACCGCTCGTATTTCCATCCGCGCAAACCTCGCGGCGTAAACTCTTCGTCAGCATGCAATGAATCATCGCGACAATCAAAAAGATTCTCCACATTGTAAAACATGACATCAAAAGGAAGTGATTTGCTTTCTTGAGCAAACATCGAAGGCACTCCGGCTATAAAGAAACAATAGAATAGGATACCTATTTTCAGAGACCGTATGTATTTCATCATCAAAGCGTATCAATTTAAGGTATAACTGTATATGGTTGGCTGCAAATATAAATGATATCTTATTTCGAACCGGCCCATTTACTCAAAGAAACCATGCAGGTATTATTTTTTTTCTTCTTCTTACGATAAGAAAAGATCGCATAATTGATTGGACTAACCTCGCAATAGTACGATCTTTGTGCCAAATAAAAAACAAACCATTTAAACGAAGTACCATGATAACAGGAGTTGAAATCAACATGATTGTTCCCGATTGTCTCGAAGCGATCAAAGTATACGAGACTATTTTTGAAGTAGAAAACATCCAGAAAACTCACTTAAAAAAAGGCAGTAATGAGGTTCTCTTTTCTATCTTCGACACCAAGTTTCATTTACTTGATGAAAACCCCGACTACATGATGTTTGCACCAAAGGCCGGAACTCCGATGTCTTCATGGATCAACGTCAACGTCTCGGATATACAACAAACGTTTAGTCGCGCAACATCTTCGGGATGTACAATCATACAACCTGTAACCGAAGTCCCGATGCTTTGCTTATCGAACGCATTATTTACTGATCCTTTTGGTTACATTTGGATGTTGCACGAGATTCACACTCCCTTGAGCTTTGAAAAACGTCTCGAAATAATAGAAGAAATGATGAAATAGAGGAAAGCCAAATCTCACGTCATCCATAAACAAAAGAATCAATAAACGACAAGAGGATACCACTATAGCAGTGATATCCTCTCGTTATTTCTAAGCAATGTTACGGAGTTGAATTAAAGATCTATTCATCCACATGGATCAACGAAACTGTATGAACCGCAACATGCTTATTTTATTAGAAACTATTCTTGTTTTGCAGGAATGTTTTTCAACAATTCAACCATGAAATCCCACCATAGTTTTACAGATTCGATTTCTAGTCTTTCGTTCGGAGAGTGAACATCTCTCATAGTAGGCCCAATTGAAACCATATCCAAATGTGGATACTTTTGAAGGAAAAGACCACACTCAAGACCTGCGTGAATTGCTTTGATCTGAGCATCTTTGTGATACAAATCTTTGTAAGACTCTTGAGCTACTTTCAAGATCAATGAATCTGTATTTGGTTTCCAGCCCGGGTATCCGTCGCCATGTTTTGTTTCAGCACCTGCAAGTTGGAATGTAGCAGCCACCATGTTTGCAACGTCGTCTTTGCTTGACTCCGTAGAGCTACGCTGACTTGTGCCCACAACGATTGTGTTGTCTGCTTTCATTTTTACAGAAGCCAAGTTTGTAGAAGTCTCTACCAAACCAGGGATTGCGTGGCTCATCGCGATAACACCGTGCGGACAAGCATACAATGAGTTGATCAAGTTGTAAGCTGTTTTGCGATCGATGCAATGAGCAGGACGCTCAACCGATTCCATTGTAAGACGTACATTCGGATCTACTGCTTTAAGTTCGCCTTCTACATCTGCCGCCAATTGGTTCAACATGATGCGAGCAGTTTCCTTTTCAGAAGAAGGAACACCCACTACGGCACGAGCTTCGCGCGCAATTGCGTTACGCAAGTTACCACCGTCGATTTCGCATAGAACGATGTCGAATTTCTTCTTCAATTCGTACAAGTAACGCGTAAGGATCTTGTTTGCGTTGCCCAAACCTTTATCGATTTCACTACCCGAGTGACCACCGTTAAGGCCTTTTACATCTACACGGAAGTAGAAATATCCCTCCGGAGACATAGCCGGCTGATACGTAAAGAACGCTTGCGTATCTTTACCACCTGCACAACCAATGTAGATTTCACCTTCATCTTCTGTGTCTAGGTTCAATAGAATATCACCAGTAAGGAAACCTGATTCCAATGCGAAAGCACCGCTCAATCCAGTCTCTTCGTCTACCGTAAACAAACATTCGATTGTACCGTGCTCTAGATCGTCCGAAGCAAGAACCGCCAATTCTGCCGCAACACCGATACCGTTGTCTGCGCCAAGTGTTGTACCTTCTGCTTTCACCCAACCGTTTTCAATACGTGTACGGATAGGATCGTTGTCGAAATCGTGCTCTGTATCGTTGTTCTTCTCACACACCATATCCACGTGCGATTGAAGAATCACGGTAGGAAGCGCTTCGTAACCCGGAGTTGCAGGTTTAATAATCACAACGTTTCCGGCTTTATCTTTCTTAAACTCCAAATTGCGTTCTTTGGCAAAGTTTTCCAAGTAAGCAATGATCTTCTCTTCTTTCTTAGAAGGGCGAGGTATCTGGGTAATCTCGTCGAAATATTTCCAAACGATAGCTGGTTGCAGATCTTTTATTGTCATATTCGTAAGTATTATTGTAAATAACTGTTGTTATTACGTGATTAATAATTCTTGATATGACAAAAATAATGATTGAGTTGAAAAAAAAGAGAATAATTTGAAGAATTCACATCGAATATTTACGTAAACTCTTATATTTGCGCTCATAATTGGACGAAATATGCTTTTAAATTTACTTTTAACACTAGTTGTAGTCGTTGTTGCGGTACTATTGCTTGGTATTCGCGTCTTTTTTACTAAAAACGGAAAGTTCCCAGAAACCCACGTTGGCAAAAGTAAAGAATTAGGTAAAAAGGGTATCTCGTGTATAAAAACACAAGATCTACAAGAGCGCAAAAGGTCTAAATTAGCAGATATCCAGTAAAAGGTGTGATAGAATAATATAGTGATTTTACAAATTTCAACTTTATGAAAAACATTAACTACGTTATTAGTGGTGTACTTGCTGTTGCTGTAATTGTACTATTTGTGTTACAATTTTCAGACAAAAAGAATAGCGATTCAGCTCCGTCTTTCTCTGTTGCTGACTCGTCTTCAGCATTGTTGCCAATAGCATACGTAAATGTAGACTCGCTTTTGCTTAACTACAATTATGCAAAAGACATGACGGAAGCGATCTTGAGAAAACAAGAAAACTCAAGAGCGAGCGTAATGCAAAAAGCACGTCAGCTAGAAACTGAAGTGCAAGAGTATCAACGCAAAGTAGAGAACAATGCTTTTCTTACCAGAGAGCGTGCAGAGCAAGAGCAAACACGTTTGATGAAGAAACAGCAAGAACTTCAAGAGTTGGACGCAAGACTTGCTCAGGAAGTAATGGCTGAGCGCCAGAAAATCGACGAACAACTTCACAAGAACATTGTAGATCTTCTTGAAGTTTATAACAAATCGAAAGGTTATCAAATCATCTTCACCAACACAATGGGTGATAACATTTTGCTAGCTAACCCTAAGTATGACATCACTACTCAAGTGACTGAATTCTTAAACAAAAACTATAACCCATCTACTTCAGAAAAGTAATCGGGATATACAACGATACACAAAAAAGGTTGCCTCTTTTACAGAAGCAACCTTTTTTTGTATCAATATCGACCAAGAATGATCGTATGCATTATTTTTGGGCAGAAGCAGAACCACTTCTAAAAGCAGCATACATCTGCAACAGAGCCGAAATAAAAAGAAACACCATCCAGTCGTTGCCGGGTTTAAACATCGTACCCGATGCAACCAACAAAAACAAAGAAGCGATCACATTCATTCGGTGCAAACGTTTTTGCTTAAAGTCATCACCTTTGTGTGGCATAGTTAAAAAACTTACCGCAACACCGGCCGCGCCTACCGCAAAAACATAAGGTGCAACTTCCCATTTCACAAAATGCAAAACAGAGCCTCCAAGCACCAAGATGGAAGCTATATAATAAATCCAATTTCTGACCTTCATTTATATCTATTCGTTTTTTAGCTTACTTGTCAATGATGATGTAGACATCCTCATCGGGACACTTCATCAAGTATTCTTCGCGGGCAAACCTCTCCAAACCTTCTTTGTCGGTTTGCAAATGCTCCAACTTCTGTTTGTTCACCTCAATCTCCGCATTGTAATGATCGATCTCCTTCTCGAGACTGCGAATCTTCTCATTATAGGTGTATCGGATATATAAGTTACTATCTCCGAGAATAAGCGTGTATACCACAAAAAGGCCTACAACCAGATAGTATTTGTTTATACCGCTGATATACTTGTTATAAAACTCTTTAATTCTTTTCATCGCAGATTCTTTTATCGAACGAAAATAATCAATAATATTTACAGTGAGTACTTAATTAACCTCATTTTTAGAATTGAGTTTCATCATATAGCCTCTTTTCATTATCTTTGTGTAGATCAGATTTGCAAAGCATGGATAATTACATCGTTTCAGCCCGTAAATACAGACCCTCGACCTTTAACAGCGTAGTGGGCCAAAAGGCACTTACCGTAACATTAAAGAACGCCATCCTCAATCACAAACTAGCTCACGCTTATTTGTTTTGCGGACCAAGAGGTGTGGGTAAAACATCCTGCGCCCGTATCTTTGCCAAAACGATCAATTGCCTTAACCTCACTCCCGAGGGCGAAGCTTGCAACCAGTGCGAATCGTGCGTGGCGTTTAACGAACAACGCTCCTACAATATTCATGAGCTGGATGCTGCATCCAACAACTCTGTAGACGACATCCGTATTATCAACGACCAAGTGCGCATTCCGCCGCAAATTGGTCAGTACAAAGTATACATCATCGATGAGGTACACATGCTTTCGGCCGCTGCCTTCAATGCCTTCCTGAAGACACTTGAAGAGCCGCCTCACCATGCCATCTTTATTTTGGCTACCACCGAAAAGCATAAGATTCTTCCTACCATCTTGTCGCGATGCCAAAGTTACGACTTCACCCGCATCTCGATTACAGACATCGTAAACCACTTGGTCTATGTAGCTCAACAGGAAAACATACATGCCGAGCCGGAAGCACTCAACGTGATTGCTCAAAAGGTAGACGGAGGTATGCGCGACGCGCTTTCCGTGTTTGACCAAGTAGCTAGTTATACGCAAGGAAATATCACCTATCAGGCCGTGATCGACAACCTCAACGTACTCGACTACGACTGCTACTTTAAGCTGACCGATGCCATATTGAAAGGCGACGTACCTAGCACGCTTCTTTTATTTAAGGACGTGATAGACCGCGGATTCGACGGGCAATCGCTCATTGCCGGCCTCGCTTCTCACTTCCGCGACTTGCTGGTTGCGAAAGATCCGCAAACGCTGGTACTGCTCGAAACCATCGACTCCATCAAAGAACGATACAACATATTGGCACGTTTGTGCAATACGGCTTTCCTATACAAAGCAATCGAAATAGCAAACGATTGCGACCTCAACTACCGTTTGAGTAAAAACAAACGCCTGTTGGTCGAATTGGCTTTGATCAAACTCTGCCAACTGCTTTCTGCACCTCCTGCTCCCGAACAAGGAAAACCCTTGCAAGCGGTAAACGGACAACAGATGCAACAACCGGCTGCTCCTGCTGCACCGCAACAACAAGCACCAACGCAGCAAGCGCAAGCTCCGCAACAGCAA
>DLYT01000142.1:0-460 GCA_003447595.1 Porphyromonadaceae bacterium | reverse complement strand
GATGACTTGACCAAGCAATGGGATGCTTTTCAGGAAACACTCGATAAGGATAGAATCTATCTAAAGAATCTCCTGATCAACTGCAAACCGATCTTGTTGCACGATGAAACGTTTGAAGTTGCCGTGCACAATCCGGGACAAGAGTCGGAACTAACCAACGGCAGCCTTGATTTGCTCACATTCCTTCGCACCAAGCTGAAGAATACGCACATCAAGATGCAAATCAGAATAACCGAAGGCAATGAAAAGCAACTCGCTTACACCTCGTCCGAGAAGTACAATCTGATGGTTGCCGACAACGCATCCTTGGCACGCTTCCGCGAGGAGTTTGGCCTCATCTTCGACTAAAACAAGCAATACGACATACAACGAGCCGCTGCAAACCCAGTTTACAGCGGCTCGTTTTTTATATCATCTCGACAAGATCAATACAGCAAATTAGCTTTGCGTATTCAAGGTT
>DLYT01000071.1:1510-2750 GCA_003447595.1 Porphyromonadaceae bacterium | reverse complement strand
ATCCCATTCGGTTGTTTGGCAATGCAATTGCTTTCATGGAAACGTATCTCAATCAAGGAACCAGACGCAAGGTAAAAGGCATTCTTACCTGCCTGTTGCTCGTTGCAGCTACATGGGGTATTTTCTCTCTATTGCAATTTATGCTTTCCGATTATCCCATTTTACTATACGCTTTCAATAGCTTGTTTTTCTTTTATGGGATTAGCAATAAGTCGCTGATCGATGAAGGAAACAAAGTAGAGCGTTTTGTGCAAAAAGGAGATTTGGCCGGAGCAAGAGAACAACTGAGCTGGATTGTAGGTCGTGAAACATCGTCGCTATCCTTTACGCAGATACGTACGGCTACACTCGAAACTCTATCCGAAAACCTAAGCGATGGAGTAGTGGCCCCCATGTTCTATTACGCAATCGGAGGTATTCCCTTGATGATGGTCTATAAAATGATCAATACCCTCGATTCGATGGTGGGTTATAAAAGCGAACGTTACCGCAACTTTGGCTTCTGTTCGGCACGACTCGATGACGTAGCCAATTACATACCGGCTCGTCTTACAGCCTTTCTGATGTTGATCGTTCCATTCAGCCTGAGAGGTTTTCGCTTTGTGAAGCAATATGGTCGCAAACACGCCAGTCCCAACTCCGGTTATCCCGAATCGGCCCTTGCCGGAATACTCGATTGTCGTTTCGGAGGTCCCAATACCTATCACGGAAAGGTGGTAGATAAGCCATATATTGGAACCAACGCCCGCGAACTGACACATGAGGATGTGCAAACGGCTTGTCGCGTCAATCTGCGTGTTGCCTTGATGATGGTGGTGCTTGTGATTGCGGTAGAGGCACTGCTTGCGTTTGTGTAGTAGTATTGTTATCTTTGATCGTTAATAGAAAAACACGCAACTATGACTAATTCCTTGAAAAGCAAACGCTCCTTTTTTATCGGAGCTGTGATGCTGATGGCTGTTTCATCAGCCTTCGCGGGCAAACGAAAATCAGTTTTTGTAATTGTAGACGGTATTCCTGCCGATGTGATCGAACGTGTACATACTCCGGCTATTGACGAAATCAGTAGTAAAGGCGGATATAGCCGAGCTTTTATGGGTGGTAAAGAGGGAGGCTATTCGCAGACTCCAACCATATCGGCCGTATGTTACAACTCACTTCTTACTTCTACTTGGGTAAATAAGCACAACGTATGGGGTAATGGAATCGAAGCACCGAACTACAATTATCACACCATTTT
>DLYT01000071.1:0-1265 GCA_003447595.1 Porphyromonadaceae bacterium | reverse complement strand
TGGGAAGACAACCGTACCAAACTCGTAGGAGAGGGCAAACCCAATGCCGGAGCGATCAAACTCGACTATGCGTACGACGGAATGGAACTCGACGATAAGAACTATCCGAAAGAAAAAGACAATCTGCAGATTCTAAAGATCGATGAAGCCGTTGCCGATAAAGCAACCGAGTCGATTCGTACTGATGCTCCCGATCTTACATGGGTCTATTTGCAATATACCGACGATGCCGGACACCATTTTGGAAATGGAGAGAAGTTCGACGGTTATGTAAAAGACGCCGACAACCAAGTACGCCGTATTTGGGAAGCCGTAAAAGAGCGCGAGCAGCAAAGCGGTGAAGATTGGATGGTAGTTATCGTTACCGATCACGGACGCAAAGACGATGGTTACGGACATGGCGGACATTCCGATCGGGAGCGCACCGTTTGGTATGCAACCAACAAGAAGCCCAATGCACACTTCAATAACGAATACAACTCCATTCTCGATGTGATGCCATCGATTTGTCGCTACATGGATTTTGAGATACCACAATCCTTGAAGTATGAGATCGAAGGAGTGCCTTTTATTGGTAAAACCGATCTTGTTGGTGTTGAGGCGGCTAAATCGAATGGAGTGATCAATCTAACGTGGAAGGCTTATAATCCGAAAGCAAAAGCAACGGTATATATGAGTACGACCAACAATTACAAAACCGGCGGCGCAGATCAATGGATCAAAGTAGGCACGGTAAAAGCAGGTGCAGAAAGCTTTACGGTAGATACAAGTAAGTATCCTTCGAGCTTCTACAAGTTTAGCGTGGTTACATCCAATACGCAAAACAACTGCTGGTATGTAGACTAAAAACAGATGCTGATATACTAAAAGACCTCTGATTGTATCGGAATTTCCGACTCAATCAGAGGTCTTTCTATTTCGTAGAATTTGAAAGCTTAGATAAATGGTTTCAAAACGTTACCGTTTGCATCCACCGGATATTGAGCATGCTCGGCTTCGAGCTGTGTACTCATCGCTTCTACCATTTCACGCAAACGCTTGATGTTGTTCGTTGCCAGATTTTGCGTCTCCCCCGGATCCTTTTTCAAGTTGTAAAGTTCGTAGGACGGATGCTGAGGAAGCTCCGGATTGTAGAAGTAAATTAGCTTCCAGTCTCCTTCACGATACGACGTAAAGTAACTACCATTGTGAGCATGCGGGAAGTGCATCAACACCTTTTCGCTACGTTGTTCGTTCTTTTTACCGCTCAACTGTGTCGTCAAATC
>DLYT01000121.1:6686-13591 GCA_003447595.1 Porphyromonadaceae bacterium | reverse complement strand
TGTGCTATTGTCATCGGAAGAATATTTTTTAGTGGTGCAGAGTTTGTTTAGACTTTGCATGATACAGAAACTCCGGACAGCTATTTCTATTCATTAAGAAGGAATAGAAACGATGCGACCTCTCTGTCTTTGCGAATTTATAACTTTTGCATCAATATCAATTTTCTAAAAAATCTTTTTTGGCTATTTATAGAAATAATTCAACCAATAGGAGGGAGCTTCTTAAAGTAACTACTTAGTAATTAAGAGATATAGCCTTAAGCTATTCATGTATTAAAATTATCAATTTGCGGGTTAAAAATAAAGGAGTTAAACTTGCACTGTCAAACAAAACAAATAAACGTATTACTAATAAAAGCAATATTATTATGAGTATCAAAGGTACACTAACAGAACAAAATCTATTGAAAGCATTTGCTGGAGAATCACAAGCAAGAAACCGCTATACTTATTTTGCCAGTGTAGCAAAAAAAGAAGGTTATGAACAAATCGCTGCAATCTTTCTAGAAACTGCGGAGCAAGAAAAAGAGCACGCTAAACGATTCTTTAAATTCTTAGAGGGAGGAATGGTTGAAATTACCGCATCGTATCCTGCAGGCATGATTGGAACCACAGCCGAAAATCTAGCAGAAGCAGCAAATGGTGAAAACGAAGAATGGGATGTGTTATATCCTGAATTTGCTCGAATTGCTGAAGAAGAAGGATTCAAAGCCATTGCGGTTGCATTCAGAAAGATTGCCGAAGTAGAGGCTGAGCACGAAAAGAGATACCGCACACTTCTAGAGCGTGTGATTGCAGAGAAGGTATTCGAGAGAGACGAAGAGATTCAATGGCAATGTCGCAATTGCGGATATGTGCACACAGGAAAGAAAGCTCCGGAAACTTGTCCGGCATGTGTTCACCCGAAAGCATACTTCGAACCAAAGAAGAACAATTACTAATTGACCTAATCATAATAAAGAAGCCCATACCGATAAACGGATATGGGCTTCTTTCAATATAGAATAAACAATAAATTGTTATTTGATATTTGGGTTTAGTTCATTCCATTTATCAATTGATGGAAGGATACCCATTTCGATAACTTCGTCACGAAGCTTGCACAAGTGCTTGTAGCTGTTTTCTAGTTCAGCCATTTCAGCAGGAGTACCGGCAACTTCTTTGTAAGTGATACCATCTTTAGTGATTGAAGTTTCCATAGCCATCATGATGTGATCAAATTTAGCATCAGAAACATAAACACCAGCAGGCCATCTGAACGCTTCACCACCCATTGCTGCACGAATCATTTCTACAGAAACGAAAGCAGGGCTTTGGAATGAAGAACGACCGCGAAGTTCGATGATACGTTTACCACCTTGAGTTACTTTTTCTTTCATAGCTACCCAAGTTTCATTAGGAAGTTCTGCCGAACCGATGATTTCAGTAAGAGGTTTACCGTTTACCATTGTAGTTGAAGCAAATACAGCCATTTGTTCACCGTGGCCACCATACGTACGAGGATTAACGACTGCGTCGCGTGGAATACCGAAGTGTTGAGCCAAAGCTGTTTGTAGACGTGTGCTATCCAAAGCAGCCAATGTACTTACTTGAGTTGGTTTAAGACCTGCATAAAGCATAGTGATCAAACCTGTGATATCTGCCGGGTTGAAAACGATAGTAACGTGTTTCACGTCCGGACAATATGTTTTAATATCTTTACCTAGTTGTGCTGCAATTTCTGCATTACCTTTCAAAAGGTCTTCACGAGTCATTCCTGCTTTACGAGCAGCACCACCTGAAGAAATGATGTATTTTGCATCTTTAAAAGCTTCTTCGATGTTGCTAGTCCATGTAAGGTTTACACCTTCAAAACCACAGTGATACATTTCTTCAGCAACGCCTTCTAGAGCTGGAGCAAAAGGGTCATAAGCACAGATGTTAGGGGTAAGTCCCATCATGATTGCAGTTTGGATCATGTTTGATCCGATCATACCGGCAGCGCCTACGATCGTAAGTTTTTCGTTAGTAACAAATTTCATAGCTTGATGATTTTAAAATCTGAATTTTACTATTTATAAAATAACTCGAGAAGTCAGGTTTATGTTTCGGTATTAAAGAAACATTATGACACCTAAACTCATAATCGCAATAAATATCCAAAGCATAACGCCTTGCACCATTGGTTTAATACCCACTTGCTTCATTACATGTCTTGACAAACCGGTACCAATCAGGAACAGGGTAAGTGTAAGACCTTTTTTCGACAACCAAGTGATTGCGGTAGTAATTACAGCAGGAATCTCGATAAACGTATTGGCAATCATTGCTAGTACGAAAAACAAGATAAACCAAGGAATTTGTATTTTACTGGATTTGTTTTTGAAGATGAACGAACTAACCAATGCTAGAGGAATGATCCAAAGTGCACGTGTTAGCTTTACCATGGTTGCGATTTCCAATGCTTTTTCGCCGTAGGCAGCACCGGCACCAACCACCGAACTTGTATCGTGGATAGCAATTGCGGCCCAAAGACCAAATTGCTCTTGTGTCATATCAAGTAAATGTCCGATCGGAGGGAAGATAAACAAAGCAATGGCGTTAAGAACAAAAATAGTTCCCATTGCTACTGTAATTTCATGATCGTTTGCTTTTACAACCGGAGCCACAGCAGCGATTGCACTACCACCACAAATAGCGGTACCTGAAGAGATCAAATAAGAAATCTTGCTGTCAATCAACATTCGGCGACCAAGGTAAATACCCAATAGCATAACCGAAACGACCGAAACAACTGTGAAAATCATACCTTCTTCACCGGCCTTTAATGACTCGTGCAGATTCATCCCGAATCCCAGTCCGATCACCGAGTACTGAAGAAGTTTCTTTGAAACCTTTTTACTTGCTTGAGGGTATGGATGACCTGCCGTCATTGCAAATGCTAACCCTAAAAATAATGCCACAGCCGGAGATATAAAAGGCATAAGGCATAAGATACACAGAATGATAAAGATTATTCTGTTGTTTTTGGCAATACATGCCGTAAGCTTATTCATATTTATTATCGTATATGTTTGAGGCTGATTATTTAAAAAGAGCGAAACTAGTGTTTCTTTCTGTTGCCACAAATTTACATACCTATTTTGGGATATGCCAATACTAAATACGAATAACCAATAATCAAAAGTTATAATGAAGGGAGAGGAAGATGTGGTTAAAACTGTCCTGTGATGTAACGGATAAAGTTTTCTTCCAAACCACCTGCTTTTCCTTGCGACTGAACCAGCGAAAACATGCGTTCACACTCGAAGTCTGTCACATCAATAATCTTAAACTTGCCGGCAGCGATCTCGTTTTTCACGGCCTGGATCGAAACGATGCCCAAACAGTCGGTATTCTCAAGAAAAAGCTTGATCGATTCGGTGCTTCCAAGCTGTATCAGTATGTTGAGAGACGAAATCTTTATTTGATGTTTTGCGAGTCCCACTTCGAGCACATCCAGAGAACCCGAACCGTTCTCCCGTATAACCAATGGTAATTGTTTCAATTCTTCGAGCGTGATTTCATCATACTGGGCCAGAGAGCTTTCGGTGCTCGTAACCACCACAAGTTCGTCCTTTATAAACGGGGTATAACGTAAATTTAATAAACGGCTACTACCCTCTACCATACCCAAGTCGATGCGATGTTCGATCAGCGCGCGTTCGATATCACGGGTATTACCATTAATAAGAGAAACTTTGATATTGGGAAACTTCTTGATAAAGGTTGCAAGGTAAGGCGGCAATACATACTGAGCAATCGTTGTGCTGGCCCCCAATCGCAGTTCGCCCACATAGTTTTCGTTCAAGATATTCATTTCAAAGTCGAGCTGTCGGTATGCATTGAGAATCGTTTCGGCATGCGTAAGTAGCAGCTTGCCGGCATGCGTAAGCGAAATTTTATTTCCCATACGTTCAAAGAGTTGCATCTTATATTCATGCTCCAATTCTTGTATATGCTTGCTGATTGCAGGCTGACTGATAAACAGCTCCTTCGAAGCCTTTGTAAAGCTTAGATTATAGGCTACACTTTGAAATACCCGCAGGCGAAAATCGATCATTGTATATTATAACTTGTTGATTTGTCGAATTTACACAATAATTAGTTTTATGACAAGAGTTGTTCTTAATAAAGGATAAAAGCCTTAACCGTATATCGTTTCAATTGTTCTTTTTTGTAATATATCACCATTAATAGATGTACTATGAGAAAGTATGTTTTTTTATTTATGATGGCCGTGTGTACCACAGTACTTACTTGGGCACAAACGTTTACACTAAAGAGTAACGACATTCAAGGGCAAGCAACGATGGAGCAAGTTTTCAACAGCTTCGGATGTGTGGGAAAGAATATATCTCCACAACTCCATTGGATAAACCCACCGGCAGGAACAATGAGTTATGCAATCAACATGTATGATCCGGATGCGCCTACCGGTAGCGGATGGTGGCAATGGGTCGCATTTGACATTCCTGCTACAGCAACCGAATTTGTGACGGGTGCCGGAGATGTAGTCAGAAGTTTAGCACCCAAAGGAACAATTCAAAGCTTAAATGATTATGGTGGTTATGGCTACGGAGGTCCTTGTCCGCCCGAAGGAGATGGAATCCATGAATACATCTTTACTGTTTATGCCTTGAAAGTGCCAAGTTTAGGATTAACAAAAGATGCAAATCCCGCAATGGTTGGTTTTTATATCAATGCAAATACCATCCAAAAAGCATCGTTGGTGATGTACTATCAACGCGACAAAAAATAAAAAAACAGATATAGGCGCATGCCATAAATTGTAATACCGGTAAATCTCATCTGTATCATGCAGATGAGATTTGTATTTTTTATACTAAGGATCTTTGTAGATGTGTCAAATAGACCTCATGCTTAAGCAACCTTGCATTGCCGGTGATTGAACAAGGATATTGTTGTATTCTCTGATTATATCGGCATTAACAGCTCAAAAGGCTCGGTAATATGAGCAAGCATATATGCAAAGAGTGCATGTTTGTAAAATTGAATAATAATTATAAAATGAGTTATTTGCGAATCGAAATTGGGGAGCTTAATTAAATTTGTCTGCATCGATAATTAACAATATCAGCAGTAAACGAACACACTTACTTTAAAGAATAGAATATACATGAAAAAGCATTTAGCATTACTAGCGTTAACAGCTGCGACTGCATGCACGATGCCGCCGTCGTCGCCTGTGGGGGCATGGGTACAACCCATCCCGGGAATGGAAAATCAACAACAAGGAATGACCCTGAAAAAAGGGGGAGAAGCCGAGTCGATCAATATGGCCACGCTAAAGTTTAATAAGTGGCTTGTAAAAGGAGATTCGCTATATCTGTCGGGCGAGAGCATTGGCAACGCGCAAAGCTTTGCTTTTACCGAAGCCTACAAGATTGCAACATTGACGGCCGACTCCTTGGTGCTTGAACAAAATACTTACAAGCAAGTCTACACCAAACAAAAATAACGAATCATAATTTATGCGGATTAGCATCAAGACAATCTTTATCCTGCTTTGCGTTTGTGGTAGCAGAGAAGTTCGCGCACAGTTGGGCGATCAAGATACACTCTGGATCAAAGACTTCAAGGCCGGTAAGTTTAAGCTCAAATTAAAGCCTGAATTCGAAAAGGGCTTTAAGGACGGATCGCTTATGCCTACCGAGCGTGCACCCGAATTCAAGCGACAGCGGATGTATAAGCCGGGGGTGGAAAGTTTCATTCAAAAGGACTTTACCGAGATTATTCAACCACCACCCATAAAGATTCTTGAGGTGAATCCAAATGCTTTCAAGCTCCCTCCGGGCATCGGGACGAAAGCTCCCAATCTCAGTGGCGGCAGTGTCAGTGTCTCATTCGACGATGCTCTGAAGTCGGTCTTTATGCCTTCGGAGCGTCGCAAAATGAAAAACAAAAAGAAAGCAAACGCTCACAAAACATACTGACGCATCATCAGGCGCGCGCACTCGTAGCCGTGGTTATAGAGTGCAAGCAACTTGTTTACATCCTTTTCGAGACGATCTACATGTAAGTCTTCGAGCGGACGGATTACGATTGCTTTACCTTGCGCCTCGAGCTCGTCGATAAATCGCAGCGTTTCGTTATATTGTTTAGCTCTGGTCTTGAGCTGATGGCGCAGAGCCGGGTATTTTCGGTAGATAAAACCGGGGATGCGCGGCTCTTTTTCTTCCTTGCGGTATTCTTTGAGTCGGGTAAGTACGATGATGTTCTTCTCATAACCCTGACTCATGGCCCTGCGAATGGGAATCGGATCACAGATGCCCCCGTCGAGCATCGGTGCATTGTCGATTTCTACCGGCTTGCAGATAAAAGGCAAACAAGCCGAAGCCTGGCAAATGTCCATGAGACGTTCGGGGTCACTTTTCTCTTCGTAGTAGTGCGGTTGTGCGGTGATGCAATTGGTGGTTACTACTTCAAAGCGTCCCGGATATTGGAAGAAGGTCTCAAAATCAAGCGGCACCAGTTCGGTAGGGAAGCGGTGATACAACAAGTCGAAATCGATGAAGTTGCCACTTTTCCACAAGTGCTTGAGTCCGATGTAGTGATGTTTCTCATACATATCAATGTTTACCGTTTTTGCTCTTCCGCGTTGTCGTGCCGCGTACGAAACGCCATTTCCGGCACCGGCCGATACTCCGATCAAATAAGGCACCCATATATTATTGTCCATGAAGTAGTCGAGCACACCCGAAGTAAACGTTCCTCGCATGCCTCCGCCCTCGAGTACCAGTCCGTATTCTTGCATATAGTAAGGATTTCAATTATCAATGACACAAATATAGATAATGAACGTGAAACTGAAAGTAAACGAAGCGTGAATCGTTCGATCGGCATCAAACGATTTCTTCTTCACG
>DLYT01000121.1:0-6423 GCA_003447595.1 Porphyromonadaceae bacterium | reverse complement strand
TCAGGTCGCCACCTGACGATTCTCTTTTCACTATAAACGAAAACAGTGTTCACTGCAAATCATTCGAATTCTTATAAGCAACGAAAACGGGCAAAATAAAAAGGGTAACTGCGCAATGCAATTACCCTTTATGATGGATGCTTAATCAATTAGTATTGAAAAGGAGCACTTTTTACGAAGATGCGGAAATCCTTGATCATGCCCGGTGCGCCGGCTTCGGCACGTGGCAGGTATCTGAAGCCCGATATCTTGGTATCGGCGTTGGTGTCTACAACGATCTGATGCGGATATTTTTCCTTTCCGCCCGTTTGCCAGTAAGTCGACTCTTGAAGGTCGAATACCTTATCGGCGGTGAAGTTGCCGCCCCAAGTTTCTTCACTGTTGGCATAAGCGATTTTCCAGTTTTGGCGCGATAGCGGTTTGCCTTGCTCGTCGAGCAAATACAGTTCGGCCATTGCCGCACGGTCTTTACCATCTTGCGCGTTTAGTGCTTCGAGGCAGAAATAGCGTGCAGGGATCGGCTGGTCGAAACGCACTTCTTGCCATCCGTTTCCGGCTGCAAAGCTTCCGGTGTAAACCGGTTGCTCGCTTGCAAGTTGCAACGTTTCACCGTCTTTGCGATTGGTAAGCGGAGCTTCCTGGCGCAGTTGATCCAAGATCGGCTTGTCGAGACCGGCAATCGTTGCTTGTTCCGGCCCTTTGAGGTCGAGCACGATAATCTCATTCTTTCCTTTCTTGAGCCAACAACCCGGCATGAACAACGTTTGTTGCGGACCGATTTCCCAGAAGCGGCCTATCGACTTTCCGTTTACCCATACCATACCTTTGCCCCAGGTTTGCATATCAAGAAATACGTCGCCCGGTTTGTCTACGTTGAAAGTCGTCTTGTAATACGCCGGTCCGTCTACTTTCTTTCCTTTGCGGAACTTCTTGTTCTTTACAAATTCATAGTTTACCGGAAAGCTATACACCTCCCAGTTGTTGAGGTCGGTCGTAGTGGTTTCCGAAGCAAGCTTTACACTTTCGGTAATACCCTTGCGGTCGTGTATGGCGCGGTCAAAGTTGACACGTCCCATTGCCTCTACAAGAATATCGAGCTTAGCCCCTTGTGGCAATGCCGGAAGCTTCACGGTATTTTCTTCGCGACGGCGATCAAGGCGTCCCAACAACTTACCGTTTACAAACACTTGTGCCCAGTCGTGCACCTCGTTGATGATAAGAGTGGTTCCCTCTTGCACGTTTGGCAAGGTAGTACTGTATAAGATCGATCCCCAGCCTTGGTTAAAATCTTCCATCGGCTTGATGGTTTCCGATTTGTGTGCTTTGGGCAAGTTCTCGAAAAGGGGAGCAATTTCCGTTACTTCGAAAGTAGGAATCGTGATCACCGGGATTTGTGCCGGTATGTCGGCTAGTTGTTGTCCTTCGTCGAGATAACCGCCTAGCAGCTCACGCACCTTGAAGTATTTCGGAGTTGTTTGTCCGGCTTCGTTGATTGGCGCGTCGTAGTCGTACGAGCTACACATGGCCGAGTAGCGCGGACTGTTGGCGCCGCCCCAATGTCCAAACGTAGTTCCGCCGTGGGTCATGTAAAGCGAGAAGGAGATGTTGCGGTCGAGCATATCTTTTAGTCCCGATACCATCACGCCGGCATCACGGGTTTCGTGTTTGCGTCCCCAGTGGTCGAACCATCCGCTCCAGAACTCACTACACATGAGCGGCGTATTGGGGCGAGCCTCTTGTAGCGACTTAAATTGCTGTTCGATGTTTGCTCCGGTTCCGAAGTTAATGGTCCACAACAAATCATCAAGCCCGTTACGCTGGAAGGTCGAGCTCCAATCGCACTGAAACAAAGGCACGTCATTGAATCCGGCATTGCGTACAATGTCGCGGATGTTTGCAATGTACTCCTTGTCTGTAGCGTAAGCTCCGTATTCGTTCTCTACTTGCACCATGATGATATTACCGCCTTTGGTAATTTGAAGTGGTGCAAGCTCTTTGCCGATTTCATTCATGAAAAGGCGGGTGCGCTCTACGAAGTACGGATCGTTGGTACGCACTTCAATATCTTTTTTCTTAAGGAGCCACCAAGGCAAACCTCCCATTTCCCATTCCGAACATACGTAAGGGCCGGGGCGAAGCATAATGTACATGCCGTGCTTTTGTGCCAACTTACAGAATTGGGCAATGTCGTTTTGTCCTTTAAAGTCGAACTTGCCCGGTTCTTGTTCGTGTATGTTCCAGAACGCGTAGATGCAAATCGTGTTCATGCCAAGTGCTTTACACATTTGGATGCGATGCTCCCAATATTCGGCAGGGATGCGGGTGTAGTGAATCTCGGCTGCTTTGATCACCATCGGTTTGCCGTTGAGGACAAACGTTTTGTCACCGATTTCGAACGTTTCTTTTTGCTGTTGCGCCATTACCGACGGTGCCAAACTTGCTAGCGCCATGCAAAGTAATGTCGACTTCATGAAGTGTTTCATAGGTAATACTTGTTTTTCAAAGAGGTATTATATGCCGTCGCGCAAGATGCACGCGACGGCTGATGTTTTTATTAGTCGGCTTTGTTGGCCATTGCCCACTCGTTGAGCATTTCGATTGCTTTTGCCAATGTACCGGCCGATCCTTTAAAGTGTCCCGATCCGCTCGGTACGTTGCCTTGCCCATACCACTCGTAAAAGCCGTTGTTCTTAATGACGCGGTCTATCATTGGTCGCATCTCGTCGTAGGCTTCTTGGGTATATCCGTTGCGCGCGAGCTGCTGTATCATGCGGCCGCCAAACCAAGTCCAGTCGCCACCGTTTTGATAAACGTAAGCGTTGGACATGCCTCCGGTAAAGAATCCTTGCGGATACACAGGGTAGAGGGTGAGACCAATGCTTGGCATTCCCGATAAGCGCACGTTTTCGAGCATTTGATTATTCACCGTCGCGATCTCGTCGTACGAAAGCAAACCTGCCTCAATGGCTACGGCCGTACCGCCATGGTAGTGCACTTCATCTTCGTTGAATCCTTCGGGAATAGGCGACTTGTCGAGGTAGATGTGTGCTCTGAACTTCTGACGATCCGCATCCCACAAGTGGGCGCGTACGTTGTCTGAAGTTTGTTTGCTCAATGCTTTCCAACGCTCCTTGTCGGTGTCGTTGTCGGCCAGTTGTTGCAAGTAATCGAGCGCAATGATAAACATGGCGTTGTCATATACATCAATTGCTGGCGTAGAAAGCTCGTTCATATCACAACCAAAGTCATCGTTGGGTTGCACATCGCCCCAGTCGGCCGTCATGGCCCCGAAGAGTAAACCGTGCGGTTCGCTATAGCGTTCGCGAAGCAAGTAATCTACCATCAGCTTCATGCGGTCTTGCACGGAGATTCCCGCCACCTTTTCGTCGAGGATTGTGCGGTCGCCCGTTTTCTCTACATACTTCCCTACAATCTGAATCAACGATGTTTCCTGATCGGTCTCTACCGTGTTCTTGAAAGCGACATGCTTTGGTGCCGCGTCCGAATAGTAAGGCGTATTGTCATACCAGGTAAAGTCTTCCTTCAAGACATACCCATCTATCATCTCGTTGTTGGGTTGTTGCAGCGCAAAGAAAAGCAAGATTGCTTCGCGCAATTGCGACGGATCGCTCTCTTCACAAGCTGTTTCGATGAAGGTGTTCATATCGCGTGCCCAGATTTGCGAGTATCCGCTGCCGGCATTAAAGCCGCTTTTGATCACGGCGCGCGCCATACTGTCTACTTGTTGCAAGCTGGTATCGTTGAGAATTGCTTGAGCAAGTTGCTGATTGGGTGTGGGAGTGCTGCACGAACATGCAAAGGCGCATAAGGCAGCAGCCAGTAAATTTTTTGTATTCATGGTATTCTGTATTTTCAAGCAAAGAAACAGATATCAACGTTTCCGTTATATATCTGATTCTTTGAATTGATGGTAGAATATTCTTATTTATTTGTTTGGGAAAGAGACGATCTCATCTCCGCGTCGTTTTCATACGGTGCTATTTCTACGGCATTGAGAAGTGCTCCCAGCGAGGCCGATTGGCGCAAAGCAAATACGAGCGTATTCTTTCCGCCAAAGTTGAGCCAACATTCGGGCAAGTAAAACTCCCTTTGCGGGCCTTCTTCCCAGTGGCGTCCGATGTTGTTACCGTTGAGCCACATGTAGCCCGTACCCGATGCGTTGATGATGGCGCGCCACGGAATCCAAACATTACTTGGAAGCGTTGGCATGTCAAACTCTACCTTGTACCATGTAAGCAGTCCGTCTTGCTCCCCTTTGGGTTGTACGTCTTTTCCTTTGCGGGCAATCGGATCTTGTGTATTCAAGGCTACTTCTGCCCAACCGTTTGTTGGGTTTGTAGGCATATGCCAGTTGTTAACAACTCCTCCCAAGTCTGTTGATACCATCCAGTTGAGCGGCTTCTCGATCTTCAGTTCGCGTAGCAAACGTACCGACTTTAAAATACCGCCGGCACCGCTACCGTTCTTTACCACCACCGCAATCTCGTTGTTGCCCGGTTTAATATAAGGTGCGATGTTTACAATAAACGGCTTGTCCCATTCATTGTGCGTTCCGACTTCTTTTCCGTTTACAAAGAGTGTGCCTTCGTCGTCGATGCAGGCAAATTCAAGCACCGTCTTTTCGTTGGCAAGCATATCGGGTGTGAAGTTGATGTGGGTACGGTATACCGCAGTCCCTTCTTTTCCGTGTATTACCCATGCTGCCGGCCATTTCGGTTTCTCAAGTCCGGCTATCTGCAAAGTGGCCAATCCGGCAATGGTTTCCTCGTTGAGTAGGATCTTGTCCCAGCCATCGGTCGCGGTTGTTATGGATATGATATCTTTTACCGGCGTAGTTATTGCTTTTACATCCCAAGCTTCGATCGGCGTGATCGAGGTCTGCGGTTTGCCAAGTCCGCCTTTGCGCATTCCGCTCAACTCTTCCATCGGGCGGTAACCATGCGCATGTCCTTTGTTTTCATACAAAGCAACGATGGTGTTTTTGCCTTCCTTGAGTAAGCCTTGCACGTTGAATGTGTTGTCGTTCTCGTCTGTCGAAGCTTTGGCGGCTACTTGTCCGTTTACTTCTACATACATCGGATCGTCGGTAAACATATCGAAGAGCAATGTGCCGTATTGTTGCAAGTCTTTTTTCGATACGTTTACTTCGCTTTTATACATCGAATAGCGGCAGTCGTTTACATCCAACTCGGGCAAAGAGACGCCGTTGCGCAGCTTTTGCCAGTTGCCGTTGTAGTCTTCGTTTTGTTTCCATGCCTTGGTCACCCGGATTGCGGCAGGCAAAGACGTTGGGCGCTTCGGCATTTCGGCTTCTTGCGGAAACCATTCGCCGTCCATGCTTGATGTGGCTCCCGAAGGCAGTACCAACAGTTTGCTTTCGAGCGGCTTGAGCGAACAGGTTACAGGTATTGTTTTCCCGTTGGCGGTTTGCACCGTGAGGGTTTGATATACGGGTTGTTTTTTGTTTTTGTTGAGTACGAATAAGAAGCGCGTTTGATCGGCCGACTGGCGCAGGGCTGCGGTCATGTCTTCCGTAGCACCGCTTAGTTGCGACGAAACGTCGGTGGTGCGGGTAAGCTGCTGTTCGTATTTGTTGATCAGGTTACCGATGCTTTTTACGGCTGCGTACTTTTCGCCCACACCTCCGTTTTCTTTCAACGGCGCACCGTAGTCGTAGGTGGTAGTCATGCGGCGTGCGCCCCATCCGGCAAAGTGGGTTCCGCCGAAAAACATATAGTAGTTGAGTCCGGTACTTCCGCCTGCCATACCCATCAGTGCCATGCCTGAGGCGTGACGGCCATCGAGATAACTGTCTTCACTTAGCCCGCCGCCTACGGTAGAAAACCATCCTCCTTGCAGCTCGCATACGAAGGCCGGAGCGTTGGGTTGCACGGTGCGAAGATCTTCGATACGGGTTTTGGCTTCGTGCATATTCCACCACACGTACTGATTATCCATGTCGAAGAGCTGACTGATGATAGGATCTTTCGAGCCGCGTACTTCGGGGGTTACGCAAGTAAATAGGGGTACGTCGATTCCGTTCTTTACCGAGGCATCGTACAATGCTTTCAAGAACTCGATCTTCTTGTCTGATTCCATCCCGAAGTAGACGTATTCGTTTTCGAGCTGTACCATGATAATGCCTTTTTCTCCTTTCTTCTTGCGCGAAAGTTGTTCGTCGGCAAACACGGGAGAAACGGCGTTGAACCAGTGGGTAGACCACTTGATGTGTTCGGGGTGGTTACTTCGAAGCCAAAAGCTGGTGTCGTATTGGTCGGGACAAAACTTCGCGAGCCAGCGCGGGTATGCACCGCCTGCCCACTCGGCACAAATGAACGGCCCGGGACGTACGATGGTATAAAGGTCAAACTCTTCGTGCGCCATCTTGAGCCATGCTTTGAG
>DLYT01000045.1:10263-13925 GCA_003447595.1 Porphyromonadaceae bacterium | reverse complement strand
GCGGGCGATATCGCAGGTTGGCTGTCGATCGATTGGTGGAAAGGATTCTTTACATGGTATAGTGAGATTCCGGTTTCTGCATGGATCATCGGCCCTATCGGTTCGCTTGTAGGCTACTACATCGGATGGGCGATTGAGGTTTGCTTTATCAAAACGCCGGTACTTGCCGACGAAGCCGACAACGACGGGCAAACACAAGTAGAGGAGGTTGTAAACGAAATACATGTGCCTCACTGATTCGATTTCAAGAGTAGACGTAATAAATAAATGAAATAAGAAGGCTTCCTTTCGTGCGCACTGCATGAGAGGAAGCCTTTCTCTATTGATACGGTTTGCAAACTCTATAAGAAGCGAATCGTCAGGTGGCGACCTGACGATTCAGTCTTCACTATAAACAAATCGTCAGGTCGGCACCTGACGATTTGATCTTCGTATACTTTGTAAATGATCATTGCGGTGAATGATCCTGATTCTTGCTTAGTGCTTTTTGTGCTCTTGCGTAGCCGGTTGTTCGGGCTTTACTTCCTGTGCGTCGTAACCCAGCTTGTTGAAGGCCTTTACCAGCGAATCTTTGTTGGTTTTGTCGTTGCGATACGTAACCGTTACGGTTTGCGTTTTGGCGCTTGCCTTCACATCTTCCACCCCTTTTTCGAACGGAATGTTTTTCATGATGATGTTTTCGCAATGCGCACCATGCAAGGCCATGGTGTATACGACTACCTCTTTTTGTTTGGCTTTCTTCTCCTTTTTGTCACTTGCAAAGAGCGGTGAAACACTGAATAATGCTACGAAAGCGATTGCTACGATTGTTTTTAGATTTTTCATAACCGAATGGTTTTAAAATGAATGTTTGTAATAAAGTGAATGTGTATTTAGTGGATCGAAATGTGTCGACGGGTTTAGTTGCGGAACAAGTTCCAACGGATGCCGGCATAAATGGTGCGACCGTGCACAGGTCCCCAAATCATGGTAGCGTCGAAGTTGTCGCCAAATGGATTTTCGGCGTCTACGATCGGGTTTTGCTGCGTAAAGTTGAACAGATTCTCGGCACCGAGGTAAACCGACCAGCTTTTGAAGTACTTCGAAACCTGCATGTGGTTGATCACATACGGCTTGAAGGTGGTAGCCCAGAGCGGTTTGTTTGGGTCAGGATCGGGCAAGCGGCCTCCGCCATTGATCTGTAGCGTGTAGTCAAACTGCCACTTCTTTGCGGGATTGGCCGTTTGGTACGAGGCGGTGATCAAGCCTTTGTGGCGACTGGTGAATGCTTTCTCCTTCAAGACGCCATTGTAGGTCATCTTGATATCGTTGAGACGATAGGCTGCTCTGAACTCGAAGCCGGTGAAGAACGGATAGGTTGCTTCTACCTGAAAGCTGCGTGCATAGGAGCGTCCGTCGAGGTTGTAGAAGTAGATACCATGTGCCGAAGTCTCGTTGTCCATCACGATTTGTTTGCGAAAGTCTGTTTGGTAAAACTCGGTGGTAATGCCCAGTTCTTTATTGCCAATGGGGATAAAGTTCGACATGCTGATACCGTAGTTCCACGCTTCTTCCTGATCCAGATTGTCGGCAATGTAGAGGTTGCGAATGCGCGACGAGGCCAGCAGGTTGTTGTTCTCTGCCAATACATTCACCGAACGGTAGCCTTTTCCGGCCGAAGCGCGAAGTTGAATCCACGGTGCCGGTTCGTATTTTACGTGCATACGCGGTGTTACAAAGAAGCCGTACTCGTTGTGATGATCGAGTCTAATGCCCGCGAGCAATGTCAGATTCGAGGTCGGTTTGTACGTATACTGTGCATACGCTCCCGGTACATACTCGTTTCGTTTCGGTGCAAGGGCAGCGGCATTGTTGGTGATAGCGACCTTTTGATCCAGAAAGTCCGACACAAAACTCAAGCCGGTGCTTAGTTGGTGCTTCGGACCAAACTCGGTTTCAAACATGAGGCTGCTATAGAGATTTCCCTGCCAAAGGTCGTAACGGTTGTGACCGTAGTTGCTTTTCAGATCGTGCGAAGAACCTGATACGATCAGGGCAATGCTGCTGTTGCGTTCGGGGTTGAGGATGTATCCGTTTTTGGTAAAGAACTCGGCACGATTCGTTTTGAGTCCGATCGTATACCGCTCATGCTCTGCGGGCATTGCATTGTGCGACTGCCCCGATTGGCGGTTTTCGCGGATGTATTTCGCACCCCACTCCGAGTGTAAACGCCCTTTGTTGTAGGTCCAACGGTTGAGCACGTTGAACTGCTCCAGTAGTGGACGATCCAAGAAACCGTCTTTATTGGCATCGTGCGACTGCTTATCGTTCGAATAGTGAAGAAATAAACCCGTAGCCAAGTTGTCGTTGAGTCGGATGTTTCCGTCTGCATTCCCTTCGATGCGACCATTGTCGGCCGCAAAAAGATTCAGCGTAAGCGGATCGGCCTTGTCGGGCTTCTTGTATTCTACGTTTATTTGTCCCGTCACGGCTTCATAGCCATTCTTGACCGAAGCCGCCCCTTTGGAAACCTGAATACTTTCCATCCACGGTCCCGGGATATAGTCCATTCCGTAGAGCGAAGCCGCGCCGCGGAAGCTCGGATTATTCTCGGTAAGCATCTGAACGTAGGCGTTTGACAATCCCAATAAGCGTATTTGCTTGGCACCCGTAGCGGCATCACTGTAGGCTACGTCTACGCTGGGGTTGGTCTCGAATGCTTCGGATAGGTTACAACATGCGGCACGTTGAAACTCTGCCACGCCTAGTTTTTGCATCTGGAAAGGTTCGAGACGTGAGTTCATTGTGCCCGTGCCGGGAGCACGCACAATGACTTCGTCGAGCGTAAGGTTGCTTTTGAGTTGAACGTCTAGAGGAGCCGCGTTTTTGGCTATGCTTAATGTATCCGACTGATAGCCGATGTAACTCACAACCAGTTTGTCCGTTGCCGAATTACGGCTTAGGTTAAACGCACCGTTAAGGTCGGTTGTAGTGCCGGCCGTTGTATTGAGCCACACAACATTGGCTCCGATAAGCGGTTCGCCCGCTTCGTCTTTGATAATACCTTTGATTACTTCCTGTGCGGATATAGCTTGTCCTGCCCCTAAAGCAAGGAGCGATAAGATGAGATGTTTCATTGAATGTTTCGATTGAGTTTTACGTGTATATACGATTCACTGAGCCTGAAAAATAGAGTACAGGCTTTGGCAAACGGACACACCATGGGCCGTTTGGAAAAATACGTTGCGTAAAATCAATCAAATAAGGAGTACTGCGTGCAGTGCCAATATATCACGCCCCGACGCAATACATGTATCAAGCGGAATAAAGGGTTCGGGCTTGTGCTCGGTAGAGACAAGTGCTTTGAATAGGAGGGTGTAACAAGCAACCCAATTGATCGAATCGGCAAGCGGCGCGGGAGGTGTTACCTTATCCACGACTTCAAACGCGTTTTCGTCTGCTTGGTTAAAGCATACACAGTCGTCAGAATGTGCGTGTTGTTCCTTTTGCGATTCTGTTGAGTGGCTATGTGAGCAGCACGAAGGAGTTTCTGCTGCATCGAAGTGAGAGGAGATCGAACAATGATTGCACAAGACATGCGCCCACAAGTTCCCTGTTCCGGCAAACAAGATCAGTGCCGTAAAGATAAGGGTAATGCTATGTCGTATGCGTTGAGTCATGTA
>DLYT01000045.1:9257-9938 GCA_003447595.1 Porphyromonadaceae bacterium | reverse complement strand
AGCTAACTATATTCGAGAATACCAGATGAAAACTAAACTATTCTACGCAGCGGCATCTTTATGCCTCTCTGTGGGTGTAGCTTCGGCAACGAACGCGCCCGATAGTGTTTTGCTCAAACAAATGAACGAAGTAGCTGCCGGCATTAAGCTTCCGGCTTCTGTTCAGAAGGGCACAACCAAAATTACGATCCCTCAAGTTGCAAATCAATATACATTGGAACTGCGCGGAACCGACTGCCTTCCGGTAATCGACCGTTCGGGTACTATTTTCACGCCGCTTACCGATGCCGACGTGCAATTGTACTTTCAACTGACCGATAAGGCTTCGGGTACGAAAGTCGATGTGCCTAATATCAAGGTTTCGGTGCCGGGAGAATTCAAACAGTCCGACTCGAAAGGGCTTCCTCCGCGTGTAATCCCTTCGCTTCGCGAATGGTTGGGTTATGGCGGAAGTGCCGCGATGCCTGCAAAAGGGGAAATCATCCTCGATCCGGCTTTCGCGCAAGAACTGCAAGAGGGGATGCAACTTTTTGCAAGCGACCTCAAAGAGCAGTCAAACTACAACTACAAGGTGAAGACCGGTGCTCCTGCAAAAGGGAAAATCTATGTCACATTAAATACCGAAGATAAATCGCTCGGTAAAGAAGGTTACCGCCTCATGGTGGGCGATACCATCAAGAT
>DLYT01000045.1:7695-9065 GCA_003447595.1 Porphyromonadaceae bacterium | reverse complement strand
AAGCAAGGTGCTTTCTGGGCTACCCGTACGTTGCTTCAGATGGTGCAGCAGTATGGCGAGCAATTGCCTATGGGCGTGGCGCGCGACTATCCGAAGTACGAAAAGCGTGGCTTCATGCTCGATGTGGCACGTAAGTTTTTCCGCCTGAACTTCTTGCAAGACTATGTGAAGATCATGTCTTATTATAAGATGAATGAGTTTCATGTGCATCTCAACGACAATGCTTTTGTGCAGTTCTTTGATAACGACTGGGACAAAACGTATTCGGCTTTCCGCCTCGAATCGGAAACGTATCCGGGACTGACGGCCAAAGATGGTAGTTATTCGAAGAAAGAGTTTACCAACCTGCAACGTCAGGGGATGGCTTACGGAGTCAATATTATTCCCGAAATCGATGTGCCTGCTCACTCGCTGGCCTTCTCACAATATAAACCGTCACTTGGTAGCAAGAAGTACGGAATGGACCACCTCGACCTGATGAATCCGGAGGTGTATGACTTTGTTGATGGTTTGTTTAAGGAATATGTGTCGGGCGAAAACCCTGTGTTTATCGGTCCGGATGTGCACATTGGTACCGACGAATACGACAAAGCTGTGGCGGAGGAGTTTCGTAAGTTTACCGATCATTACCTGCGTCTTATCCAAGGTTACGGCAAGCGTGCCCGCCTTTGGGGAGCACTTACGCATGCCAAAGGTAACACACCTGTTACGTCAGAAGGGGTGATTATGAATGCTTGGTACAACGGCTATGCCGATCCGCGCCAGATGATCGAAGAGGGATACGAACTGATCAGTACGCCCGACGGTTTATTATATATTGTGCCGGCTGCCGGCTATTACTACGACTACCTAAACGGAAAGCATCTCTACGATAAATGGGAACCGATTACGATTGGCCGCGAAGTATTCCCTTACGGACATCCGCAGATATCGGGCGGTATGTTTGCTGTGTGGAACGACCACTCGGGTAACGGTATTTCCGAAAAGGATGTGCATCACCGCGCATTCCCTGCCGTACAAGTATTGGCCGAAAAGATGTGGGACGGCAACAAAGAGAACCCCGACTACGAAGGGTTTGCTAAGATGGCTGCTACCATGATCGAAGCACCGGGCGTAAATGTAATGGGCAACGTGGTTTCGAACGGTCCTATTGCACTTTCTTACAACTTTACCAACGCCAAAGGAAAAGATATCTCGGGCAACGGCTACAACGTAGCGAAGGCGAAAGGTGTGAAGTACAATGCCGAAAACGGAGCTTTGCTTACGGGAACTTCCGTAATCGAAACGCCTGTAGAAGAGATCGGCTACAACTATGCGGTTTCGTTCGATATCAAACCGGAAGGAACACAAGCCAAAGATGCTGTTCTATT
>DLYT01000045.1:1628-7447 GCA_003447595.1 Porphyromonadaceae bacterium | reverse complement strand
GGTTATACTTATAGCTTCGACTATGCTCCGGTTGCCGGACAGTGGAATCGCATCAGCATTCACGGCGACAACAATGGAACTTCGCTGTATGTAAACGGCGAACTCAAACAACGTCTCGAAGGAAACAAGAAAGAAGTGACCGACGCAAAAGGGAAGAAAAGTACCATGCACATCCAACAAACGTTGGTATTCCCATTGAAGCAAATCGGCGCTACTGCTAATGGCTTCAACGGAGGTATCCGTTCTCTGAAAGTAGAGAAGCTGTAATTCGCATCTTATTTTTATATCCTCTTATAATAAAGCCGGGCATCGCTACATGTGATGTCCGGCTTTCTGTTTTAGATCGGTTATATATTTTTGTGAGATAGCTCCTGTCGATGTGATGTCTGGCAGGAGTTTTTTTGTTGTTCAAAGCTCAAGTTTTATGTTTAGCATAAGTCTATTAGGTAGGAAAACGATATATTTGTCTTGTCTTGAGTAAATGTGTTGTTCTCATGTACTTAAGCGAAGAACCTTATTTACTATTTAATATACATTCTTCTATGAAAAACACTTGCTTAACAGCCGCTTTAGGGTTATTCGTATTAGCATCTTGTGAAAGTAAAACAACTTTACAAACACAATCAGAAACGCATCCGGCAAAGGATTCACTCTTGTTAGTCATGAACATTACAAAGAAAGTAAAACCGGAATTTGTTACAGCCTTTAGAGAATCGTTTGAGAAGTGCAAAGTGGGAACGTTGCTCGAGCCCGGTTGTATCGACTATGGTATGTATCAGTCGTATGGAGACAGTACGATATTCTTTATTGCCGAAACTTGGAAAAACAAGTCCGAGCATCGAAAACATATGGATACCCCGCACTTGCAGCTTCATTTGCAAGAGGTAAAAGAAATGGTAGATCCGGAGTTTGTAGTCAAGAAAGACGAGATTTACGTTTGTCCTGCGGTAAACGAGTAACCACGGTGTAGCGTCGAGATCTTATAACAATTCCAAAAACGGACGAAACAGTTGCATTGCAATAGCTTCTATTTGTGCATTTTGTTGTAGCTTCGCAGCAGAATACAAGAAGATAATATTGTAGAATTAGCACATGAAAAAAGACTTTAAAGTAATTGTTCTTGATCTAGACGGAACACTAACCAACTCGAAAAAGGAAATTACTCCACGTAATAAAGAAGCCTTAATGGAGGCTCAGCGCCAAGGTGTAAAGGTGGTTTTGGCATCGGGTCGCCCTACTTACGGGATTGTACCACTAGCCGAAGAATTGGAGCTTGATAAGTTTGGCGGTTATATCTTGTCGTTCAACGGCGGACAAATCATCAACTATACTACCAAAGAAACGATCTACGAATCGGTGCTTCCTACCGAAGTAATTCCCGAATTATATAATACGGCCGCTCAACACGGAGTAACCATTCTTTCGTACGACAACGAGTACATTCTTACCGAGAATGGCGACGATCAGTACGTAGCTAAAGAGGCATTTCTGAACAAAATGCCGGTAAAAGAGGTTTCAAGCTTTGTGGATACGGTAAGCCGTCCGGTACCAAAATGTTTGATCGTTGGAGACAGCGAGCAATTGGTACACCTCGAAGAAAAGATGAAGCACAGCTTTGGGCATCAGATGAACATCTATCGTTCAGAACCTTTCTTCCTCGAGTTGATGCCGCAAAACATTGACAAAGCCTACTCGCTACAAAAACTTCTCGATCACCTCAAAATGGATAAAGAAGATATGATGGCTTGTGGCGATGGATTCAACGACTTATCGATGATTCGCTTTGCAGGATTTGGCGTAGCCATGGCAAATGCACAAGATGCCGTAAAAGAAGTGTCAGACTTCATTACGTTGTCAAACGAAGAAGACGGCGTAGCTCACGTAGTGGAGCGCTTTATTCTATAACAAACTCTTTTGTAACAACAAGCAAACACATAACACACAATGAAACGTAAAGAAGGACCGATCATTCTGTCGCTGCTTTGTTCGCTCGGAGCACTCTCGGCCGCAAGCTACGCAACAGGGCCAACTACCGAAACATTCAATTGGAGCAGTCTCAACCCGTTTGATTTCTTCAGCGGAACAGCCTTTACACTCTCTTTTGGTTTTGGAGTGCCTATCATCTTATCGGTTATCATCTGCTTTGCTTTGTTTTGCCTGATGTGGTGGTTGTTTTACAAGGTTATCCGATTTATTTTCGGAAAGATCTGATCATATTGCGATCATAAAATGATATCAAAGCGACCTTGTAGCAAACAAGACGTATAAAGGATACAAATAGAAAAAGGTTGTCTCGGTAAATAAGTACCATGAGACAACCTTTTTTATGTAAGATTGAGCCTGTATAGACAAATTAGAATCTGAAGCGAAGTTTAAACGCTACATCATTCCATAACTTACAAGTTGTAAAGTTGATTGCAGGCTTGTAGTCAAATGCAAACGAGATTGGCGCTTGCTTGAAGTTGTACTCAAGACCGATGATTGGGCTGATACCAATTGCGAAATCAGCATCCGATCCGTAGTGGTGATACTTGCGCACGTGAAGAGCTCCGATATTCAAACCACCCCCCATATACATTCTCAAGCAGTCGACCAAGTCAACATTGTATTCGTACAAGAATGAGAACATAGGGCCATTGTGCTGAATGTTGTACGCAGCAATACCTTCAAAAGAGCTGTTGCGATCAAAGTTATACTTCACAGAAGCACCCATCGATGGTCCTAAATTCGCACCAATACTCCATTTGTAAGATTGAGCACTTACACTTCCTACAGCCACCATTAACAACAGTGCAATAAAAATCTTTTTCATTTTGTCATTCATTAGCCCCTGCATACGCTTCGATATATTCCTGCTTGGATTGAAAAGCATATACAGAGTTTGGTTAAAATTAAATTTGATTATATACTTACGGTCAATGGTTGCAAATATAAAATGTCTGACAGATATTAGATTAATGGTTTTGATTTATTGTGATTTTGAAGAAGCTAAACGGTTAATATTAAAAAACGAAAGCGTTGTTGCGTCTATTTTAACCATAGTTAAACTCTTAAAATAAGGCTTCTGAAACAAATATTTTAAAACAAAAAAGATGTTTGAAAACATAATTCGTATAAATTTGCACCGTTTTTCCAGGTAAATATAATCGTTAGTACAAAATGAAAAAGTTGTTTGGTGCAATGGAAGTAACGTTATTTGCGTTAACTTTAGCCATTGCAATGTGTGGTTGTGCTCAAAACCAAAAGAATGAAGAGAGCAAAGAGGTAACAAAAGCTGTATTTGTCGAAACAGTTGTTGAAACACCCGAGCAAGCGTTGCAACAGTTGGCCGAAGGAAACAAGCGTTTTGTAAGCGAAACCAACGTGTTTCCACATCACGATCACAAGCGTGTAGAAGAAACAGCACCGGAGCAACATCCGTTTGCAACCGTAATTGGCTGTTCAGACTCTCGCGTACCGGTAGAGTTGATCTTCGACCAAGGAGTAGGCGATATCTTTGTGATTCGTACCGCAGGTAACTCTGTAAATGACGACATGGTAATGGGAAGTCTCGACTATTCGATCGACCACCTAGGCGTAAAGCTAATCGTAGTATTAGGCCACGAAAGTTGTGGCGGTATCACCGGAGCAATCGCAACATGCGAAGGTGAAGGCCATGAGCACCATGTAGGAAAAGTAGGCGAACTGATTTCTTCTCTACGCGAAGACGTAAAAGATTACGTAGGTAAAAGCGACAAGCTCGATGAAGCAATCCATGCCAATGTACATACGCAAGTAGCGCGCATCAGCGAAGCAGATCACGTAAAAGAACTTATCGCTCAAGGTAAGGTAAAAGTGGTAGGCGCATACTACGATGTACAATCGGGTGAAGTAGCATTTATCAACTAATTGAGGAAGCAGTTGGGCACGCCGCATCTATACATAAGAAACGATAGAAACCTTTAATATAGACATACAATGATCAAGAAAATCATGATGGCTCTGCTGTTGGTTGGTACTTTGATGCCGGCAATGGCAAAAGACAAATCAGCAGACGGACTTGCCGTAGGCGATAAAATGCCCTCGTTCACAATCGAGTTAGACAACGGAAAAAAGATATCATCGAGTAGGTTCGACGGGAAAGTACGATTAGTCACCCTATTTGCAACCTGGTGTCCGCCCTGCTTAAAGGAGCTGCCACACATACAGAAGCAGATCTGGGACAAGTACAAAAACAATCCCAACTTCGAACTCATGGTATTTGGTCGTGAACACAGCGAAGCAGAAGTACAAGCATTTGCAACCAAGCGAGGCTTTACCTTCCCAATCTATCCCGACAAAACCAGAGGCATCTATTCGTTGTTTGCCAAAAACACCATTCCGCGCAATTACCTCATTGATAAAAACGGAGTTGTTGTTTATACATCCATCGGATTCAACGATGCCGAGTTTGACCAACTGCTTACTAAGCTAGCCCAATTGCTCGATTAATGCAAAGGCAGCAAACCATATCAGCGTTCTATGATTCTTTACAAAAGAAAGGATCATAGAACGCTTTTTTTATATCCTTACAGATCACGATCTCAGAAAAAGGAATAAAAAACGAGTCAATTATTTTTACTATATTTCCATTTGAATTGTTCTATTTAAAACAAAAAAACGAAACGTCGTAAAAAACGAACACAGGCATGAAACGCAAAGTTAAAACACCTCAAGACGCTATCGAAGCATTAAAGGAAGGAAATCAGCGATTTGTAGAAGGTAAGAACGTATTCTTTCAAAACGATTACAAACGACTATTGTGCACCTCTCGTAAGCAAAACCCATTTGCTACGATTATCGGTTGTTCCGATTCCCGTGTACCGGTCGAACTCATATTTGACCAAGGGATTGGCGATCTCTTTGTTATTCGCACCGCAGGAAATACAGTAGGAGATAGTCTTACCATGGGCACACTCGACTACTCCATATATTCACTCGGAATAAAACTAATCATCGTACTCGGACACGAAGGATGTGGCGGTATATCTGGAGCTATTGACTGTCCGCTTACCAACGAAAAGCTGCCCGGAAAGATTCCTACGCTGATGCACATCTTGCAAAAAGAACTACTAACCTATGTAGGACACCCCGAGAAACTCGACGAAGCCATACACATGAATATAGCCAAACAAATCCACCGTATCACTAAGCACAGGTATGTGAGAGAGCAAATCAAAAAAGGCGAACTAGCCGTGATAGGAGCCTATTACAGTCTCAAAACAGGATCGGTACGTTTCTTCGAGTAATATATTTTTGTCGAGCTTTAGTTGCGAATCTCTATATTTCATTGTAGATTGCGGAATGAAACGGAAGCCACGTCGTTTCATTCTAATAGTGATATGAAGTAAAAACAAACCAAGAGTGTGACGTATGACAAAAATAGCCCACAAACTGACCGAGCTTATCGGTCGCACTCCGATGCTGGAAGTAACGAATTATGAAAAGCTACACAACATTCCCGCATCGATAATAACCAAACTCGAATATTTCAATCCGGGTGGAAGTGTAAAAGATCGCATCGCTTTGGCCATGATTGAAGATGCCGAAGAGAAGGGCGACCTTAAGTGCGGAATGGAAATCATAGAACCCACAAGCGGAAATACCGGAATTGGCCTAGCCATGGTATGCGCTTCGAAACGATACAAACTAACACTTACGATGCCCGAAACCATGAGTCTGGAGCGTCGTAACCTACTCAAAGCATTAGGTGCAAATATTGTACTTACACCCGGAGCCGAAGGTATGAAAGGCGCTATTGCCAAGGCCGAACAACTCGTAAAAGAACATGCTAAAGCCAT
>DLYT01000045.1:0-1292 GCA_003447595.1 Porphyromonadaceae bacterium | reverse complement strand
GGCAAAGTGCTAAAAGACCGCAAGAAAGATGTGCAGATTGTAGCCGTAGAACCGGCAGAATCGGCCGTGATATCAGGACTTGCACCCGGACCACACAAAATACAAGGAATCGGCGCCGGCTTTATCCCAAGCACTTTCAACAGACACATCGTTGACGAAGTGATACAAATAACAGGCGATGAAGCAATCAAAACCAGTCGTGAATTGGCACGTTTGGAAGGACTACTTGTAGGCATCTCATCCGGAGCAGCCGTATGCGCAGCACGCAAACTAGCCATGCGTCCCGAAAATAAAGGAAAGAAAATTGTAGTACTATTGCCCGATTCAGGCGAACGCTACCTATCCACACTCCTTTATCAGTTCGACGAATACCCACTCTAAAAACGAGTACATAACAAATCGATCCCTTGCGCCACGGCAATCGGCATCGATCCAACAATGAGCTTTCAAATCAACAAAACCATAAAAAGCCGCCCCGAGCAATCTATTGCAAAGGACGGCTTTTGTTGTATGTCGTAGATGTTAGTGTTTACTTCATTTCTTTGACGAAGTATGATGCAATGAGGGCGGTGATGGAGGAGAACATCGTTATTCCTGAAAGCATGAGCAGTACAGATATAATTCTACCCATACGTGTTACGGGGTAGAGGTCTCCATATCCTACGGTGGTAACAGTTGTTACAGTCCACCAGAGTGCATCCTCTGCATTTTTAATATTTCCGTGAGGGACATCTTCCGTGTAAAGTATTGTGATTGACGAGATGATCATCGTCATGATGGTAACGACTCCTAATGAGGTAAATGTTGCTTCGATCTTGTTGGTGTATAAATGAGATGCGAGCGAGCGTATTGTGTTGAAGGCTTTTAATACGCGTGTAAGTCGTATTATTTTTGCGACGCGAGCAAAGCGAAAGTAGCCAACAGTAGGTATTGACGATATTAAGTCGAGCCATCCACCTTTTTTGATATAATCGAGTTTATCTGGAGCTTTATACAGTAGCGTGAGGAACTCGAGAATAAAAACACCGCATACAATGTTGTCGATAAAGAAAAGAAGCTCTGATATTTCTGGTCTTAGATCTAATAAAATATCAGCAGTCATGGCTACTAAGACATATACGGATAATACAAGGACAACGATTTGTAGTGCTGTTATTTTTTGCTTGGGCATACTCTTAAAGGACTTGGGGTATACTATTGGTTTTGAGAATTACAATGCAAATTTATTGTTTTTTTATGAAATGGCAATAGGAGGCTTTTCATTTCCAATACCGCCGTATGCTGGTAAGCAT
>DLYT01000141.1 GCA_003447595.1 Porphyromonadaceae bacterium | reverse complement strand
ACGTTTTTAGGCATGTTGCGCTCGTGCCAGTTCCACGGAACGTAAGTCTCTACGGTATTAAAGCCGGCCTCTTTTATTTTAGCAAAACGATCGCGCCACAATTCTTCCGGGCATCGAAAGTAATGAAAGGCGGCACTGAATACAAAGATGTCTTCGCCTTCTATGGTAAAACATTGATTGTCGTACTTCACGCGTTCGGGGTGGCTAAACTTCTTTTCGGGTAGTTGTTGCGCCGAAACGGTTTGCGCCGTCGTGAGTAGAATTCCGGCACTTGCAATAAAGAGCCGGCTCTTAAGATAGGTTGTGAATTTATTCATGGATTGAGTTTATTGTTAGCTTTATTGATTCGCTTTTTATACTGTTATTGTGCCTTCAAGCATGTGTCGTTTATACTCGTTTGTTCAATGGTGAAAAATACAGTTAGTCTACATCAAGAGAATCTTCTTTTGATGTTTTTATTTAGCCCACATGTTGTATTGTAAATGTATGAAAAACAAAAAATGTATCTTTAAGCAACCTGACCTATTTTTTATCATTTCGGAATAAAAATGGGCAAAATAAGTTTTTTCTTGATCCTATAATTGCAATTTAGCTAACAACTTTTGCATCGAGTTTGCACAAAAGGACGAGAAGAAGATAGATTACCATGGCGAATATGAATTTGAAGTGATGATGAGAATTTAGAGTAAAATACATTATCATATCGGATAAACTTAACTAACTCATGAAAGAAATGAACTGGAAGAAAAACACAGGCAAAGTAGTATTACTGGCCTCTTTTTGCGTGCAGATCGTGAGCGCAAAGGATATTTATGTATCCCCAAAGGGAAAAGACTCAAACAATGGAATGAAAGGGAGCCCGGTGAAGACCTTGCCCGCGGCATTGGCTTTGGCGGCAACCGAATCAAACGAGGCTGTAACCATCTTTTTGCGTAACGGCTGTTACGAGATCAGCGAAACGGTGGTGATTGGAAACAACGGTCACACCAACAATCTTACCATAAAACCGTATGGCAATGAGAAGGTCTCCATCTCTGGAGGCAAGCATCTCAAAAATGATGTGCTGAAGCGCGTGTCGGATCAGGCTATCGCTGCACGCATTCGTCCCGAAATGCAAGGAAAAGTAAAAGAAATCGACTTAAATAAATGGGGGATTCCTGTGGGCGGACTCAGGGCTTCGGGCTTTGGTCGTCCCAGCAGTGCGGGGTGGAGCGAGTTGTTTGTCAACGAATCGCCGATGCGTCTTTCGCGCTGGCCCAACGACTCTACCGTGCTGATTGGCGAAGTGCTTGAGGCGGGAACGGGCGAACATGTCAAGGAGGCGAAGCTTCCGATCTTCAAATATGCGGAGTCGCGCCCATCCGAATGGGTGATTGACGAAAACGTGTGGATAAGTGGATACTTCGCGCACGGATATGCCGATGATATGATTCGTGTGGCCCGTATCGACAAGCAGGCTAAAACCATTCATCCGGCCCAGCAAACGGTTTACGGCTTTATGACCGGTGCGCCGTGGCGTCAGTGGTTTGCCGTGAACTTGGTAGAAGAGATCGATTTGCCGGGTGAGTATGTGGTGGATGCAACGCACGGTAAAATGTATGTATACTTACCGGAGGAAAAGTTGGCGTCTTTGCACGTTTCGGTTTTGGACAAACCGCTTGTGGCGATCGAGAACCGTTCGAATGTATTGATCGAAGGGATCACCTTCGAATATGGTCGCGACATGGGCATCTATATGGAGCAGACTAATAATGTATTGATAAAAGGGTGTACGATTCGCAACCTTGGCGGCTTGGGCGTTTGTATCGGACAAGGTTCTGTTACGCCTGATAAGCAGGCATTGCGACCTCATGCTGCCGAAGCCGGTGGCGCGCGTGCTTCGCGCATCGTGGGCGACTTGTTGGGCAAGGTATATCAAGATGTTTTATTCAATCGCAACGGTGGTACCAACAACGGAGTACAAGATTGCTACATCTATAATGTAGGTGCCGGAGGAGTGAGTCTGGGTGGCGGTGATCGCGCATCCCTTACCGCGGCTGGCAACTTTGTGGAAAATTGTAAGATTCACGACTACAACCGCATCGAGAAGTCGTATCGTCCGGGTGTATGGATGGACGGTGTCGGCAACAGAATCAGCAAGTGCGATATTTACAACGCGCCGAGTATGGCGATCCTCTTTCATGGAAACGATCACGTGATTGAGCTGTGTAAGATTACCAATGTATGTGGTGAGGTCGACGACCAAGGGGCAATCTATTACGGACGCGACGCCTCGGAGCGTGGAAGTATAATCCGTTATTGCTATTTCAAAGAACTGAGTCCGCGCCACCGCGTTACGGCGACGTATCACGACGACGGTGCTTGCGATACCAAAGTGCATGGTAATATCTATCACCGTGCAGGCTCGCTTCCGGTTCTTATCGGCGGCGGACACGACAACACGTATACCAATAATATCTTTATCGAATCGCCCGTAGCTATTCACATCGACAACCGTATGCAAGGTTGGGGTAAAGGAATGGTGGCCAAAGGCGGTATTATGGAACAACGCCTCAATGTGGTGAAGTACAATCAACCACCTTACAGCACGGCCTATCCGGAGTTGGCAAACTATTGGGACGAAGATCCGTCGTATCCGAAGCGTAATGTAATCAACGGCAACCTGTTCTACAAAATCGGAAATGTGCTCAACGGGCAATCGCAATGGGGCGAATTCTACGACAACTGGGCTACCAACGAGGATCCCGGATTTGTAGACTGCGAAGATCCGTTGAAGGGATTCAAGTCAGATGCCATGTTGTTCGAAAGAATTCCGGGCTTCCAACAAATTCCGTTTAATCAGATTGGCTGTACATTGCCTTAAGTTTTCACAAGTTTACCATGAAATGAAGATGAAAAAAAGAACACTATATAATTGGATGGGGTTGGCTGCATTGTGCATGTGCCAACCCGTATTCGGGCAGAATACATTCTATGTTTCCTCCAAAGGTTCCGATACGAATAACGGAACGAAAGCGAGTCCTGTAAAGTCGCTTCACAAAGCAAAGGAATTAATCAAAGCATCGGCCGGAAAAGACACCGCGTATGTGTACGTTGAGGCGGGTA
>DLYT01000035.1:8391-9949 GCA_003447595.1 Porphyromonadaceae bacterium | reverse complement strand
GAAATTACATTGTAATTCATAAAATCTTTTAGTGCTCCCAAAACATCAGTGTGTCGAAGCTACGGCATGCCCGATGTTTTGGGAGTTTTTTAAACCGTATAATCTATTATCATGTTCAAGAAAATCTGTTTTATTTCCTGTTTGCTGTGCTCGGTAAGTATGTGGGCACAGTCTGCTTTTGAGACCAATTTCTATCCCAAAACAATGCGCGTCGATTACTTCCGATGCGGTGATGCAACCAAAGAATCTGTGTATATTGATGAGGTAAGAGAAGAACCCTATTGGGGAGGATCAAAAGTAAACCTGATCGATACTACCGGCTACGGAAACTACTTCGTAAAGGTGTATGACAAACAAACGAATGCGCTGATTTACTCGCGCGGTTATTGTAATCTATTTGGCGAGTGGCAAACCATTCCCGAAGCCAAACAAACGCAAAAGTGCTATACCGAATCGGTCGTGTTTCCTTATCCCAAAAAAGACATTAAGGTGGTGTTTGAATCACGCAACAAGAAAGGTAAGTTTGAAAAGACATTCGAATACGATATCGATGTAAACAGCTATTTGATCAAGAAAGAGGCAAACCGAAACAAGACATTCGATGTGGTTTACTCGGGAGCTCCTGAGAATTGCGTTGACATCGTGGTTTTGTCAGAAGGATACACTGCCGACCAATACGACTTATTTAAAGAAGACGCAAAGAAGTTTGCCGATGCAATCTTCTCTTTCTCTCCGTTCAAAGAAAACAAAGGACGTTTCAATGTGAAAGCCGTATGGACTCCTTCTACAGAAGAGGGCTCCGACATTCCGGGCGAACATATCTGGAAAGAAACGGCACTTAACTCTACTTTCTATACTTTCGACTCGGAGCGTTACATCATGACGCCCGACTTTAAAAGCGTGCGCGATGCTGCATCGTCTGTTCCTTACGATTTTATCTACATCATTGCCAACTCGAAAAAGTATGGCGGTGGCGGTATTTATAACTACTACGGACTTAGTGTGGCCGGCAATGAAGGTTCGTACGAGAAGATTTATGTGCACGAATTCGGACACTTGTTTCTTGGATTGGGCGACGAGTATCAAGGTGATGCATCGTACAACGATTTCTATCCGAAAGGAGTGGAGCCTTGGGAAGCAAACCTTACACGCTTGATCGGCTTTGATAAGAAATGGAAAAACATGCTTCCGGAAGGAACTAAAATACCAACTACCGACGAGAATGCTGAGATCGGAGTATTTGAAGGAGGTGGTTACGTAAATGAAGGTATTTACCGTCCGCGCAAGAACTGCTTGATGAGAAGCTTTTCTGTAGACGATTTCTGTCCGGTGTGTACCAAGGCAATCTTGGGACAAATCGATTTTTACACGAAGTAAAGAACTTTTATCCTTGGGCAGCAGTTCTGCAATTGTTCGCCTCACTTGTAAAAGAGCAATGTTGATGCATTGAGATGGTTACGGTTGAGGCGGATAATTGAAAAAGATGAATCTCTAAATATTATATTTCAATGGCTAATTTGAAAGTTTGGATTGAAGCAGCACGTCCCAAAACGTTGAC
>DLYT01000035.1:0-8072 GCA_003447595.1 Porphyromonadaceae bacterium | reverse complement strand
TATTTCGACCATAAGAAAGGAGCCGATCGCGAAGACCGTTTGGGGCCGGATAGGGCAGTTGCCTTAGGTTGGGTAAAGCCAAAGTCGATGCTTATTGCAACCCTTATTTCATTGGGCTTGTCATGTATTGTAGGTCTTTTCTTGATTCAGTATGGAGGCTGGGAACTCATATTTGTAGGTCTGGCTATTGCCGTGTTTGCACTGGCTTACTCTGCGGGACCTTATCCGTTGGCTTATCATGGGTTGGGAGATGTCTGTGTTTTGTTGTTCTATGGTGTTGTTCCGGTGGTGTTTACCTATTATGTGCAAGCCAATACGTTTACAGTCGGAGCTCTATTAGCCGGATTGGGATTGGGCTTTGTTGCCATCAACATCCTTGTTGTGAATAACTACCGCGATTATGATGCAGATAAGTTGAGCAACAAGCAAACCACCATTGTGAAGTACGGAAAGGCATTCGGACTTGCTTTCTATATCTTCAATGCATTGGCTGGTATGTTGTTTTTCATCGCAGTTACCGAACTTTATGATGTGTATGCGATTTTGGCTTACTCGCTGGCCTTTATCTGGATTGCCTTATTTATCCTGGTATACCGCAAACTAACTTCGCTTGAGGGGAAAGCCCTTAATGCAGTGTTGGCTTCAACGGCCAAAATGGTATTTCTTTTTGCTGTTCTATTGTCAGTGCTTATTGTTTTTTGCAAACAATGATAAATTGCACTGCTTTTGAGGGGTAATTGTTGCTTATTGACGTAGATACGTCGGATTATGTTGTATATTTGTAATCTAAACAGAATAGATACACGAATATAAATCAACAATAAACATCTAGCCAATGAAAAAAGTATTTTTAGCTGCAAGCCTTGCAGTGGTTATGGCTTCTTGTAATACTGCTAAAAATGCAGAAGAAGCAGTAAATCCGTTCTTTGCGGAGTTTAACACGCCTTTTAATGTTCCTAGTTTCGATAAAATTAAGCTAGAGCATTACATGCCTGCTTTCGAAGAGGGAATGGCACAACAAAAACAAGAAATCGATGCGATCATCAAAAACAGAGCAACACCTGATTTTGATAATACCATTGCTGCGCTTGACAACAGCGGAGCTTTGCTTTCGAATGTAAGCCGTGTATTCTTTGGTTTGAACTCTGCGAATACAACTCCGGAGATGCAAAAACTAAACAAAGAGATTGCACCTGTATTGTCGAAGCATTCAGATGATATCAACCTGAATCCTGAATTATTTGCAAAAGTAAAAGAGGTATACGAGCGCAAAGAAGTATTTAACTTGAATCCTGCTCAAACAAAACTTCTTGAAGATACATACAAAGGTTTTGTGCGTGGTGGTGCAAACCTAAACGCCGATGACCAAGCGAAACTACGCGAGCTTAATAGCGAAATCTCAATGCTTCAACTTACGTTTGAGCAAAACGTGATGAGCGAAACAAACGCGTATAAGTTGGTTATTGAAAACGAAGCAGACCTTGCCGGTCTTCCTCAAGGAGTAATCGCTACTGCTGCTACTGCTGCAAAAAATGAAGATCTTGAAGGCAAATGGTTATTCACACTTCACAACCCAAGTGTAATGCCATTCTTGCAATTTGCAGACAACAGAGAGTTGAGAAAACAAATCTTCGAAGCATACATCAACCGTTGTAACAATGGTAACGAAGCAGATAATAATGAAGTGATCAAGAAACTTGTTGATCTTCGTCTGCAAAAAGCGAAATTGATGGGCCACGACAACTACGCAAACTTTGCGTTGGAAGAGCGTATGGCAAAGAAAGATAGCAACGTATATGCTTTGCTTGACCAACTATGGCCGTTTGCCGTGAAAAAAGCAAACGATGAAGCTACAGCACTTCAAGCAGCTATGAAGAAAGATGGTGTAAACGATCAACTTCAAGGTTGGGACTGGAGATACTATAACGAGAAAGTAATGAAGGAAAAGTTTGATCTGGATGAGAACGAAGTACGTCCTTACTTGCAACTTTCAAACGTGCGCGATGGTATCTTCTACGTTTGTAACCAACTTTATGGCATTACATTCACAGAAATCAAAGATATTCCGCTTCCGCATCAAGATGCAATGGCTTACGAATGTAAAGATCAAAACGGCGATCACCTGGGTGTTCTTTATATGGACTTCCATCCTCGCTCGTCGAAACGTGGCGGTGCATGGTGTGGTACATACCGTGGTCAGTCGATGGAAGACGGCAAGCGTGTAGCTCCGGTTGTAACAATCGTTTGTAACTTTACAGAACCTGCCGATGGCAAACCTGCATTGTTGAGTGCAGACGAAACGGAAACATTCTTCCACGAGTTTGGTCACGCACTACACAACTTGTTCAAAAACGTTGATTACAAAGGTGTAGGTGGTGTGCCTCGCGACTTCGTAGAACTTCCTTCTCAAATCATGGAGCATTGGGCTTTCGAACCATCTGTGTTGAAAGTTTATGCAAAACACTACGAAACAGGCGAAGTGATGCCGGATGCATTGATCGAGAAAATGGAAAAGAGCGGAACTTGGGGACAAGGTTTTGCAACAACAGAATATCTTGCAGCTTCAATCCTTGATATGGATTACCACGTAATGACTGAGGTTCCTGCAGATTTCTCTCCGGCTAAGTTTGAAGCGAAACAAATGAGCGATCGTAAGATTCTTTCTCAAATACCTCCTCGCTACCGTTCTACTTATTTCCGTCACACAATGGGTGGTGGTTATACAGCAGGATATTATAGCTACATCTGGGCAGAAGTGCTTGATGCCGATGCATTCCAAGCGTTTGTAGAAACAGGTGATATCTTTAATAAAGAAGTAGCAGGTAAATTCCGTACCTATGTACTTACTCCTGGTGGTATCGATGATGCTATGGATATGTACAAAAACTTCCGTGGTTCAGAGCCGGGTATCAAGCCTTTGCTTAACAACCGTGGTTTGAACTAATCAAAAGTTTAAAACATTATATAGATTCTCCCGAATAGGCTTCATGCTTATTCGGGAGTTTTTTTTAGAAGCAGTCCTGTTTTTTAAGGCTTAATAGTGTTTAAGTTTTATCTTTGTTGCCGATTTAATAATATGAATAAGCGAAGCTTTGCTCGTTGCATCTATAACGTTAGAGCTTTCACTAACCTAAAACCATTGATATGAATCGTTTTGTTCGTTTACTGTTATTTCCTGAAAAGACCTTTCGGAAAGGAGTAGAAGCCCGTCAGTTTTCAAAAAAGAAAATCGTATATGCTGCTTCTGTCAACTTTATTTTCCCGGTACTTTTTCTAATCCTCGGATTATTTATTCATGTAAGGCCCGAGTTGAAACAGCAAATTCAAGATAAGTTCGATACACAGTTAACAGAAAAGGTAGATGACTACGGCCGTTTTGTGACCATTCCATTTTTATTGACTCTTGATCGTTTCGGCATTCCATCAGCCAATAATCTGATTCGCCGTGTAGGGATATTTGCAACCACTTCAGTGCTAAGTGATATGGTTGTACATCGCACAAAGAAAGCCACAAATGTAACCCGCCCCAATGGTGAAGAGCGATCTTTTCCATCTCAGCATACAAGTCAGGCATTCCTTGCAGCATCGGTATTGCACTATGAATATGTAGGTAGCAGTACTACGGTGAGTGCATTGGGATATGCAACAGCAGCAACAGTCGGATTCTTGCGTATTGCTCGTGATAGACATTGGAGTTCGGATGTTTTGGTGGGAGCAGCGATTGGGATGTTGGTAACCAACTGGACATATCTATTCATATTCGGACTTATCGAGTCGTTTGTAATGGCTATTTGGCGTAAGCTAAAACCAAGAAAACAACACTCTGAGTCAGAATGATCGAAGTTATAACTTGCTAATCTTTAAATGTATTATATGGATCTCATACAAGTAATTATTTTAGGTATCGTAGAGGGTCTTACAGAGTTTCTACCAGTTTCTTCAACCGGACATATGATCCTTGCTCAAGCATTTATGGGAATCGAAAGTTCGGAGTTTGTCAAAGCATTTACCGTAATCATACAGTTTGGAGCTATTTTATCGGTAATGGTTATTTACTGGAAACGCTTCCTTACAAGTTGGGCCTTTTATTTAAAACTACTAGTCGGAGTAGTTCCAGCGTTGGCGCTAGGCTATTTACTCAACGACTATATTGACGCACTTCTTGGTTCTGTTTGGGTTGTTGCATCGATGTTATTGATAGGAGGTATTGTAATGCTTTATATAGATAAATGGTTTCAAGCGCGTGAGCTAGAAAAGGATGTAACCATAAAAAATGCATTTGTAATCGGATTGTTTCAATGTATAGCAATGATTCCTGGTGTATCTCGTTCGTTGGCTACAATTGTAGGTGGACTACAACAAGGGCTTACTCGTAAAACAGCTGCTGAGTTTTCGTTTTTGCTTGCTGTGCCAACGATGTTTGCAGCTTCGAGCTACAAGGTTTTGCAAATGGCGACTTCTCCGGGAGGATTAACTGTGTTGGAGAATAATCTAGTTGCACTGTTTGTAGGATGCTTAATCTCTTTTATTGTGGCAATCTTTGCAATTAAAGGATTTGTGAAGTTTGTTGCCTCTCATACGTTCAAAGTCTTTGGCTATTACCGTATTGTTGTAGGATTAGTGGTGCTTGCACTACTTGCAGCAGGAGTAGATCTAAGTTCATTATAATATAAATTAAAAGCATCCGATCGATAACAGAAGTATTCCTTCATTAATCGATCGGATGCTTTTTTATATCCTTATTGTTGTATTTCTTTTATCACCAGTTGATTGGTATTCATGCGTTCGATGTATTGTTGTACAATAGCTTGAGTCATCAAAAGCATCGAATCTTTCTTTGTTTGCAAAGTATCTACGTTTACCAAGTTGTTTTTCAACAAACGATCCGAAGCATAGTCGTATAAGCCCAGTGGTGTGCTACCATCGTAGATCAATACCTTATTGTCTTTCATAAAAGTAAAGGCATTGTTGGCAAAGTGAATGGCAAACTCATCTTCTTTTGTGGTATTAAACAAGTCACGGCCAAAAGAGATATATGGATTGTCATAGCCGAGATACCCCAATACCGAAGGCATAATATCAATTTGCTGAGCAATTTCGTTACGCATCCCTTTTAAGTCGCCGCCCGGGTAATAAAAGATAACCGGCACTTCGCTACGTCCCACTTCGGTAAAGAACTCCGGTTTGTCGGCCTGATTGGTGTGATCGGCAGTAATGACAAACAACGTATTGTTGAACCAAGGCTGCTTCGAAGCCGTTTCAAAGAAACGTTTCAGGGCGTAGTCGGTATAGCGTATGCATTTATGTATCGGTTGATTTCCTTCGGGGAACACATCCTTGTAACGTTCCGGTATCTTAAACGGATCGTGCGATGAAGCAGAAAAGATTGCCGTAGTAAAAGGTTCCGAGAACGTACTCATAGTTTTGGCAAAGAATTGGAAGAACTCTTCGTCCCAGATAGACCAGGTACCATCGAAATCGGCATTACCGGGATTGGCCTTGTCGTATTCGGTCATGCCGAAGTAATCCTTGTAGCCGCTGATATTTGAGAAAGCCTCAAAACCCATCGAGCCATTAGGAGCTCCGTGAAAGAAAGCACTGTAATACCCTTTTTTGTTTAGTTCGCCCGCAATACTCGAAACCGCATTCGTAGAATAGTGCGACAAGAAATACGGTTCATAGATCATCGGGATTCCCGACAATACCGCCGGCATACCGTCGATCGACTTATTTCCATTCGAAAAAGTCTTTTCAAAGGTGAGAGCATCGGGTAGGAGAGAGTCGATAAAAGGAGTATATCCTTTGTAGTTGCCATTATCCAGATCCTTATTTAAACTGCCAATGTATTCACGACCAAAACTCTCCACAATAAAAACAACCACATTTAAAGGTTTGAATTCGGTAGAATCTTTTGGCATGTGCAATGCCGAGATCACTTGCTCTGCATCGTTAATCGACGGAAAATAAGTAGGCGTGTCGAATACCTTCTTACCAATCGTTCTGATAACCGAGAAAGGCGTATTCAGCACAATCGCAGACTCAATCGGTTTGTTAATATACTGATTTGCATTACTGATCGTAATAGGGCGCACGGTCTTACCGATACCTCCACGAATGCCGGTAACAAATAAAAAGCCCACAAGCCCAAGCAAAGCTGCATTAACTATGTAAAAAAGACTTTTCGATTCATAGGCATAAAACCTGCATTTGGGTGCTCTGTATAGTTTTATAAGTGCGTATATCAATAAGATACCTGCAATTGTAACCGGGATGTACGTAAGTATGCTGTTTGTGAAAATAGTTAAAATGTTTGATTCATTGCTGAACTCTTTAAATATAGATGCTGTTGTTCTTTTACCGGTAAATCGGAAGTAGACAACATCTGCCATATTCATGACAATGGCTATTGCATTTGGAAGGACAAATGTCCATTTGGTAAATTTTTGGAAAGTGGTTTTATAACGAGAAATAAGCGGGATGCACATCAGTACGATGTAAAGTGCATTTATATAACACAGAGCTGCAATGTCAAACGTAACTCCGCCTTTGAAAATTGAAAGCAATGTTTGCGTCGAAATCTCCGGGAAATAAGACAAATTATATACTAAAAAAAATATACGGCAAACGGTGAATATTGTAAAAGATAAAACTAAGTTTGTCGCGATAGTTTTGTAATACGAAAAAGTAGAACCCATGACAATGAAATTACAATTTGTTGGCGTGTTCAGAATTAGAGCGCAATGTTACGCAAAAATGACGAGCTGGCAAGCCTTTTACACAAAAGAAATAGAAATCGGTAATGCAAATTGTGGCATACACCGGTGTTTAAATTATTCATTTATGATATAGAAACGAGTAGTTATGTTTTATTTAATCCCAGTAATTTTTCTTCTTGGTATCGTAGGTATCGCCCTGGAGGATTTTATCAAAGTAAACAAAGCAGCGATAGCCTTATTCATGGCAATTTCTCTTTGGGTAATACTCATGCTTGATGCCGACGCAATCTTTATTGGCCGACACAGTGAGATCTTTCAAGGTTTCCTCGATCGCTTTCCCGAAGTGGCAAAGATGCCATTGCATGAACAGTTCGTTCAGTTTCTGACTGATCGTGCAATCGTATATCACCTAGGTAATGTGGCCGAAACATTGTTCTTTATTATGTCGTCGATGGTGATTGTAGAATTGATAGATAGGCATGGAGGTTTTCGTTCTATTACCGATCTTGTTCGTACATCTTCGAAGCGTAAGCTCTTGTGGGCCATTTGTTTTATCTCCTTCTTTTTCTCGGCTTTGCTCGACAACCTGGCTGCATCCATCGTAATCATTGCCATTTTAAGAAAGCTCGTACCCTTGCGTCAAGAGCGAATCATCTTTGCTTGTATGGTAATTATTTCAGCAAATGCCGGAGGTAGTTGGTCGCCAATTGGTGATGTTACCACCATTTTGTTGTGGGTAGGACAAAACATCTCGGCCGGACATCAAATTGTGCATGTCTTTATTCCTGCTTTGATCAACCTGTTGGTTCCATTGACCATTGCCACTTTTGTATTCTTTAAAAAAGGCGAGCACATAGAGTTGCAAGTGGAAGAACCGGAGGACGATTATATCCCGGAGATTCCTAAAAGAGCACGCTATTTTATCTTGATCGTGGGAGTGTTGTCGTTGGCTTTGGTTCCGGTGTTCCAATCGTTGACATCCCTTCCTCCTTTCTTGGGCATTATGCTCGGACTTGTTATTCTGTGGTTCTATACAGATATTATGTATAGCCGTTTGCACGGAATCGAAGAATCACAAAAACTACGCATTGCCACACTGCTTACCAGTGTCGATTTAGGAACTATCCTTTTCTTTACCGGTATCTTGATGGCGGTGGGTGCGTTAGAAACATCGGGCCAACTGGGTTTGTTTGCCAACTTCCTTGACACAAACGTACACCAACCATACATCATTAGTTTTGTGATCGGTCTGATGTCGTCTGTAGTAGACAACGTTGCACTAGTAGCTGCTACCATTGGTATGTATCCGATTGCAGATCCGGCTACAGGTTTGACAGAATATGTAAGTCACTTCGT
>DLYT01000033.1:3724-11095 GCA_003447595.1 Porphyromonadaceae bacterium | reverse complement strand
CGATATGTGTCCCAAATCCAGTCGTCGGTATAGAAAGGAGTCCCATTATCTTCGTGTATTTTGCCGTCAAAGGCGCTAAAATAGCGGCCGTCTTCACTGATATTTACAGGTCTTTCAAAGCACCTGTAAAGCGACGTGTAAAAGATGGTTTTATCGTTTTCATTGCCTGTAACCTCAATTTTGTCCAATACATTATTCCATGCATCGGCACCTTCAGCTACAATGGTATTGAGATCTTTGCTGTTAAGTTCTCGTACCATGTTTTTCTTTGCTTGTGTGGCATCGATAAAAGAGATGCCATACTTTACCGTTACGTTGTTGGTATTCTTGCCTAATGCAACAACTGTATAAGCACCCTTATCCGTAGCAATGGTATTGCAATCGATAGGCTTTTTACTTAATTCTAAATACACATAAACTTTAGTGTTATTATCTAGGTTTTGGTATCCGCTGATTGTATTCTTATCACAGGATAACCGGCCATTAGAAGTGCTAAGTACAAGAAAAGCCGAGTCGGGTTTCTCGAAGTTGATTTGGTACATCGCACTTTGATGAGACGGAGCAAACTGTATGTCCGTTTGCATTTCATCAAGTCGTACTTTGTAGTAATAAGGCTTTATGACTTCATTGTCGTAACTCATCGCATTTACAGGGGTGATATCTGTAATTTTCCCTTGAAAGGGCGAAAGCTTAAAAGCCGAACTTCCCCGGTGACTTGTAACAATAATGGGAAGTCCGTGTAACAGATCACCTGTAAAGTCGCCACGCTCGGGATACACTCGCAGCATACTATTGGGTAGATGGATGGTCGGAAATGTAGGAACTAGCAGGTGACTGATATTACCCATGTAAGGATTTACGTATTCGACCGGTGCTTTGGTCTGTGCATTCATGGATGAGAAGACAGAAAGAAAGCAGCTACTTGAAATTAGAATAAGGTTTCTTACTTTCATATTACTAAGTTAATTGTTTATTGTTGGAGAAATCAAAACCTTATGTACGGTTTCGAGTGTTAAATATAAAGATAAAACTTATTGAAAATTTGTTTTACAGATTAAATACTTATATTTCAGTAGTAAATAGAAGGCGGATATTATGAAAGAGACACAAACACATCAAGAGCATTGTACTTTATCAGATCAATTAATTAAAAGTGATGACGGATCTATATTAATGGGGATTGAAGAGTTTGACATAGAAGATGTCGTGGTCGAACTTCATTATTTCTCGAACGAATCTGATGAGCATTCAGACTTTAAGATAAAGATAACAGGGACAGGCGTTTTGTTTTTTGAGCAAAACGGCACACAGCAAGTCGCCTATCGTTTAATTCCCCGCTACGTATTGTTTGTATTATTGGAACGAATCTACGAGTCAGGTTTTTTGAACATGCGTGCAGAATATGCAACGAATCTTTCATTATCCATTGTAGAGGAGCGCATCTTTGTGCGTTGTAATATACCCGACAATCGCGATTTGTACGTATTATCTTTTGGGATAGGGCGATTCAAGAAAACAGTTTGTGATTATCAAGGAGCGCCGGCAAAATTAAAGATGTTGGAGAAGTTTATAGTTAATCTTTGTCGCACCCATTTGGGCGAAGAATTACCAGAGCCGAAGTAAGAACTGAATTATACATAAAAATAGATCTACCTATTGATAGATCTATTTTTATGTATGGGTGTAAATTCATCTCATTTACTTTCTTTATCCGAATTAGAAATTCGTGAATGGCTCAAAGCATAATCTTTACCTACAGATAGTAAAATAGAAACAGCCAATGTAGTAAGAATTACGGCCAATGAAACCCATGCATGTGCCGAAAAGAAGTGTTCTATTGGAGCAAAGGTTGAGAATAACATCTTTGCACCGATAAAGAAAAGAATAATGCAGACACCACTTTTTAGATAGCGAAACATATTCATAATTCCCTTCAAAGCAAAGAACAATGAAACTAAGCCCATGCAAGCAAAAACATTCGATGTAATGGCTAGATAATTTTGTTCGTCGAGCGTTAAAACATTCTTCGCGCCTTCTTGGATCACACCGATTATAGCAGGGATAGAGTCCATTGCAAAAAGCACATTGCTAGATCCGATGATCAAGAAAACAAGCATAAATGACGTAATCATTAACTGTCCGTTAATTCGGGTAAAGAATGTATCGGCATTGATATTGTCATCTACTTTAAAAAACTTACGAGCAATCTTCACAAAGAGATTATTATGTACATCAACATCGTCGTCTTCTTTCTCGCGAAGCATCTTGATTGCCATCCAGATTAATAACCCCCCAAATATATAAATCAACCATTGAAACTCATTCACCAAGCTCATACCGGCAACAATGCAAACGATTCTCAGTACAATTGAAAGTAAAACTCCGAGCTTCAAAAGTTTAGGTTGTATCATATCAGGAACATGCATTACTGAGAAAATCATGATAAAAACAAAAAGATTATCGATCGAAAGCATGTATTCTGTTAGGTAACCGGCAAAGAACTTAATCCCCATGATGTGATTGGTAGGCAATGACGATGCCGAGTTTTGAGGATAAAAGAGGAATAGAGATAATCCAAACAATGCAGCAATAGAGATCCAAATTGCTGTCCATTTTAAAGCACTTTTCACGGTCATGGCTTTGTGCTTATGTTGTACGATGGTCATATCAAGTGTAAACGCCAAGCCGAAGATTACTATAAAAGCAACCCAAAATAACATATGTGTATTCATACAATTATATACGTATAAAAGAATGATTATTGATACGAAGCCTTATCTCTGCATAGCGTGTAATACAGAGAAACTAATTGTCCTAAAAGAGGATGGGCTAAATCAATAGCATTCTATATAAGATATACTTGTAGGAGTTAGACGTGCTTAATGGATTGAAGCAGATATTATTGAAGTATTCTGATTCGGATAGATTACAAACATTGCAAAACGAATGAACAACAGAATCATCATTAATTTGTAGTATTTTATGAGTAGTTCTATTCGTACAGCGTCGAGTCTTTTGTGAAAACTCGGTACGTTCAATGTTGATTGGTTGTTGAGGTATATCAAACTTAAACTGAACAGAAGAGTTATATTCGAAAAGATCAATGCTAAAAGAGTCTACATCAGTTGATGAAGAGATTGTAACTTCAGCTTTGTTTTGCGAATAGCAAAAGAGGGTGAAGATCAAAAGAAAAATATATTTCACAACAGACTTCATAGTCTATACTATCTTTTAATCCATACAAATAACAGATTGTATCCATGAAAGTTGTGTAAAAAAGGATAATGATCGATGATTGAGAGAATGAATGTCTTAATTAAAGATGCCCTAATAATGCAATAATGGCAATCATTATCAAAATAGGAGTTAGAAATGAGGAAAGCACACATGCGACAGCTCTGAGCAGATCGAGCCAAATGCTGCGGCTTCTAAATAATAGAAACAAAACCCAAACGTTGTATATAAATAATACAAGCTGCATAGAATTGAGTAATGAATCCAAGTTCCACTTTACAAAAAGCGGATACATAATCATCAGCAGAATAACTTTACTGCCTCCTATATAAAGATAAATTACGATATGCTCTAAGAAGCTATATCCTTTGTTTTTGTAAATCAGATAAGAGGTAATAGAAAAGAAAGGAATTGTAAACAAAAGACTAAAAGAATAGTGGTCGTAATACCATGCATATACTTTCCCGAAATCGATACCAGCCTCCGGTTCTGTATTAGAAAATACCGGTAACACATTGAAGTAATGCACGAGCAACATGTAAAACGAAGCAGTTAGCAGTAAATACTGTAATGGGTTGATATAATTGACACGTTTACCAATGATATAGTCCGATATAACTTTGTTCGGTTTTGCAAATAACATGACAACGGTATAAAACACACCTTTATTCAAGTGCAGGAAGTTAAATTGAATGTCTTTGATCAGATGCATCCATGTAATCTTTCCAGTTTTATTAGATTGTCCGCAGTTGCTGCAATATTTACCTTCTACAATATGATTGCAATTCAGACAATGTTGCCGATGGTCTTTCATGAAAACAAGAATAATAAGTTTCTATTATAAACAGATATACATATTTGTTTGTTAAAGCTCTCTTTAAAGAATCCGCACGGCTATATAAATAATGTGATAAAGAGATACAGGCAAAGGCTACAACCTTTGCCTGTATCTCTTTTAATTCGCTAATTCAAGAATCTGTTTAATGTCTTCTTTTGTTGCAGGAGGATTTGAGTGTAAAGTACCTTCGGCATTAAAGCTAACTTTTACAACATCAGCAACAATCGGAGCGAAGTCTTCTCTCGTGATATGCATTTCTTGCAAAGAGGTAGGAGTTCCGATTCGATCTAGAAACTTTTTAAAAGCAACGATCCCTTCTAAAATAACGGCCTCTTTTGTTTTTCCGGTAGTATCTATTTGCATTACATTTTTAGCAAAGCGGAAATACTGATCGGGGCGCGTACTCCAGCGATGTTTCATCCATGCAGGCATCAATATAGCTAAAGAAGCTCCGTGACTAACTTTATGTCGAGAGGTAAGTACATGCCCGATTTGATGAATAGGAGTCCAGGCATCACCCGGCGAAGCCCATCCATTTATTGCGCACGTTGCGGCCCATTGCAAATGAGACCTTGCCGAAATATCTGTCGGATCTTTTAAAACTTTCTCTATATTATCAATAACGGTTCTCATTACACCCTCTTGGAAGTAATGCTGAAGGTCACTATCAACCTCTCCATTTAGATAGATTTCCAGTACATGTGATATCGTATCAGCCGCGGCACAAGCTGTTTGATGAGCAGGAAGCGAAAGGGTAAGACTCGGGTCTATTATAGAAACTTTCGGATACAAACAAGTAGCCCAGATGTAAGACTTTTCTCCGAGTAAATGATTACTCACCACGGCACATTGATTCATTTCACTTCCGGTTGCAGGAAGCGTTGGTACCATGATTGTTGGCAATGCTTTTGTCGGAGGAATAGCTTCTACATGATCGTGGCGGCTATAAACCATATTCCACAAATCTCCCGAATAGAATACACCGGCAGCAATTGCCTTGGCAGCATCCATGGCACTACCTCCACCAATACCGATAATTAATTCGACTTGTTTGTCTTTGCAAAGCTCAACGCCGGCTTTAATGGTTGCTATTTCCGGATTTGGTTCTGCTTCACAGAATCGAAATACACTACAGCCATTTGCTTCAAGTAAAGTTTGTATTTCATCGATAAGCGGGGCGAGTACATTTAGATCTTTGTATGAAATAAGAGCTACTTTAGTACCAAAAGCTTTTGCTTCTGTGCCTATTCTTTTCAGTTCTCCTGCGCCAAAAATTACGCGCACAGGATTGTAGTATTCAAAGTTGTTCATATTTGTTAGATGCTAGGTGTTATTGATGAACTATTCTTGATCAAATATGCTCAGCCCTTTGCTGATGGCTTCATTGTTTTGCTTTTCAATGCTGAGGCGTTCGGCATATTTGCGGAGTTGCTCTTTGTGGCGGTCACAAGGGATCAGGTCTTTCTCGATATCGCCGCGCGGAGTTTGCTTGAGTCGTTTGCGACCTTGCTTGATCAGCTCCACCGCTCTTTTGTATTTCACTTTGTCTGCACGAATGCCATCGAGGCAAGGACTTTCTTCCGGACGGTCAAATGCTACTTGCGCCGTAAGGTTACGTCCGTGATTATTCAGCGCCCAGAAGTTGATACCGGTAAGTTGTCCCAGTTCGTTTATTTCATGGTTATGGAGCGGACTGCGTCCTGCCATTGTAGAGTCGAAGGCCGATTCGTACACAGGATAGTAAACACCGTTGATATCCATCCAAGCGTAGAGCGTTTCCTTTTCGCGGTCGCTAAGCTTTACGTTGTGGTGATTGCCGTCGATTACGCCGGTGAGTTTACTCGCATGCGCCCCCCAAGAATAGGCTTGTTGGATATCGGCCGGCCCGCCGCCTACCAACGTTACTAACTTCTTCACGTAAAGATTTACGTAAGCCGCGTTGAAGAACGGGTTCATGTCGCGCGATAAAACAAGCTTGTTGCGGTCGTTCTTGTCGAAGTCGTGGCAGCTCATACAATGCTTGTCGAAGATCGGTTGCACTTGCTCCATAAATGAGAAGTTGACAGGAGCTTTGTCGTGCCAAGGCGAGATCTTTGCCGGAGCTTTGCGAAGCGCCATTGGTGTATTCGGCGTAGGAGTAGGCACCGAAAGTCTGTCTTCGTGACAGCCGATACAACCATTCGTTTCGTTCGGCATCAGCATGGTACCGCTACGCATCGACTGAATCATCTTTTTGTCTTCATCGAGCAATTGAAAATACACATACGTCATGGCCGGAGCCTCGAAGTGAGCCGATCCGTCGGCCTCGATCGGAACCTCGCCCAAAATACGTTTGGTTTCGAAACTGTGCCAGTTTACACCCGGAGCCTGTTCTCCCTGACCACCCCAGCCGCCTTGCGTCCAGGTGCGCTTCTCGGGCGACTCAACAATACGCAGGTACTTCGCTTTCCCTTTTTCCACACCTTTCATGTGCGTTCCTTCGTATACGTTTTGCACGTAAAAGATTCCTTTGCTGTTTTTGTGGTCGCGCATGGCCGGGATCACGTTTGGCTTTTGGCGCGGCTCTATTACAACGGGATCAAAAAGACTGAGCGTTCCTTCGAGCAGTAACTCTTCGATGCCGTCGCGACTCAGTAGGTATAAACCACTTTTCGAGTCGAGCGCCATCCAACCGCCCGGCTTGTACCAAATGGTACGTGAGACCAAGAAGTTATTTTCATTCACCGGATACGGGTCTTCGTAGTAGTGATCGAGCCATTTGAACGAGTCGAGATCGCCCTCCTTTACCAGGTCGATCGATTTAGCAGGCCATATTTGTTGCACAGGCTCCACGCCGTCTACCCCTTTTCTGCGGTCTACAATCGCGATAGCTCCCCACGGTCTGTCGTGACAAGGGGCGAATGTACACACAACGGTCTCGGTGCCCGGAATCTGGCGCGCATCGAGCACTCCGCCCGGCGACTTGGTATTGTTTCCGTAATAAACGGCATGCTTTGTTCCGTCAGGGTTTACCGTCCACAGTCCTTGTGCGTCGCCAAAGTTGCGGTCTACATATTCCCATCTGTCGTAAAGAATGCGGCCGTCGCTTAGTATCGAGGCATGTCCTTCGAATAAGGTGCTGATCCCGATCTGCGTAATGTTGGAACCATCTGCGTTCATGCGGTACAGATTGGCCATGATGTGGCGGTTGCACATGCAGTATTTGGGTTGGCGGGTCGCGCTAAAGGCTATTCCGCCGTCGGGCAAGTATACCGGGTCGATATCGGAAACATCATTTGCTTTGGTCAATTGCTTGAGAT
>DLYT01000033.1:1593-3440 GCA_003447595.1 Porphyromonadaceae bacterium | reverse complement strand
AGTGAGATCAAGGTTTTGATTTCATTGGTGTTTACATCCCAGATGCGCATGGCACTACCCGGTCTGAAGCTGTCTTCGTTGATCTCGCCCTTTTGAAACAACGTCTCGGTATTGTGATGATCGGGTGCATACTGCTCTCGTTCGATAAAAAGGATCTTTTTATTGTTGAGAATCTCTTTTGCTTTCGGTGAAAGTACGATTGACTTCTCTTTCAAGTCCTGTGCCGAGACCAGGCTCAATGAAGTACTTAATAATCCGGCCGAAAGTATGCACAAAGCAAAATTCCGTTTCATGAAAAAATGGTATTAGTTATCGTTATGTTATTCCTTATTATTCAATGTATCCAAGCGATGCGGAGATCTCTTTGGCGGTATGCATGATGGCTTGTGCGATTTGCGGGAACTCCTGTTTGGTGAGTCGGCCCGAAGGACCCGAAGTCCAGATCGAAGCAATCACCTGTCCGAATTGATTAAAAACAGGGGCCGCAACACAGTTTACACCGGCAAGCTCCTCTTCGAGATCGACACCGTAACCTAGTTTTCGTACCTTCTCAAGTTCCTTTCGCATGGCATCGGCCGAGGCGATGGTGCGCTTGTTGAATACCTCAAACGTCATTCCGTTTAAGATCTCTTCGCGTTGCGTTTCGTCGCAAAAAGCGAGCAATACTTTGCCTGGAGCCGAAGCGTGCAAGCAAAAAGCCGCACCCGGTTTCAAGATAAACGTAAAGTTGTGCGAGCCCAAAACCTGCTCAAGCAACACGACTTTGTCATTGACCAATGCACCGAGCATGACAGCTTCTTTTATCTGATCGCGCAACTTTTGCATCGGACGCAAACTGCGCTCTACCAGATTGGAGCCGCCCAGCGACGAGAGTCCGAGTTTGAAGATACGCTGCGTAAGTGCAAAACGTTTCGTCTCTTCGTCTTTGTATAAGTAGCCCATCTCGAGAAACGAATTCGCAATACGAAAGACTGTGGTCTTCGATAGCTTTGTTTTCTCGTGCATCTCTTGGATGGTTACTCCTCCGGGAAACTCCGAAACGAATTCAAGTATTTCCATTCCCTTTGTAAGCATGGGTACTGTATATTTCGACTCTTGATCTTCAAGTTCTTCTTTCTTAGCTGCTTTAGGCATTGTTTTGATGCTTTTGTTTTGTTTCAAATATAAAACTATGTTTCGTATATGATGCAAAAGTAAGTTTTCAAATGAATAAAACAAACATTCTTCGTTTAAAATATTCATGGGTTTTATGTTCAAGAACGATGAGCGTCGTTATGAATAAGATTTTTCTTTATATAGATTAAACTATGTGTGGGCCCACGCAGATAGAAACCTCGTCCCATCCCCGTATTTGTCTGGGCCCAGACAAATACGGGGGTGGGACGACACAATGCTTGTTTCTTATTTACAAGTTGGTTATATTATTAAATAATGTATATTTGTTTCCATATAATCTAGACCTAGATCATGAAACAACACATCAAGAAATTGGCAGCCTTCTCGCTGCTTGCAACCGTATCGGTGAATTTGTATGCACAAGAAGTCTCGCAAAACGACTTGCAATTGTTTGGCAATGCACAGCTAACCAAGTTGCACAAGAAAGCATCTCTGTCGCAAATAGAGCAGATGAACTCTTCGCTTCTCAAGGAGGCTGCTACTTCTATGAAGGAAGATTCGTATGCCGTAAAGGAGCGATTCAAAAGTTACGAATGCTACCTCAATCCGCAGGTTTTGGCAAAGGAGTTGAAGACGAGCGGTTACTCTCAATTTGAAAATCCTACAGGTATTTATTTCGCGGCGGGCGATTCGGCTTTGCTTTGGGTGGGGCCGCTCAACGGTGCCGACGT
>DLYT01000033.1:0-1232 GCA_003447595.1 Porphyromonadaceae bacterium | reverse complement strand
AACAACAAAAAGAAAGCGAAAGGGCAAACTGCGTTCGCGCCGGTGCAGGTGCACATTGTGGGCGGACGTGTAAATGGGGTGTTCAATGCCGCAAAGGACGACAACAAACGTTGGAATCAATTGCTCGATGGGGCAGTGAGTCCGGTGATGGATGTGGTAGGACAGCAAACGCAACTCATCTATTCCGTGGCGTCGCTCAAGCGAGAAGCGTACGGAAAGGGGGTAGAACTGGTCGCGCTTTACGATAGTTTGATCGGACAGCAGCACCAAATCATGGGCTTGAAGAAGTATAACCGAATTCCGAAAAACCACATGCTCGGCCGCGTAATCTGGAATGGTTTTATGCATGCCGACGGTTTGGGGGCGGCCTTTCACGACAATACCATGGTCGATCTTGCCAATGTAGACAAATTGCGCACCAATAGTTGGGGTGTGGCGCACGAGTTTGGGCATGTCAATCAAGTAAGGCCCAATATGAAGTGGGTAGGTACAACCGAGGTGACGAACAATATCTTTTCCGTTTGGTCGCAGTATTATTACAACGGACACGCACCGAAGTTGGAACGAGAAGTCTTGCGCGATTACGACGGACTAAAGATTGGCGGCCGCATTACCGCTTATATGGAGAGTGCTTTTGTGCACGAGCAACCGTGGCTTACGCAAGCAGGAAACGATCGCTGGGATCGTGAGCGTCCGCGCGATTGGGGAGGCGACCACTTTGTAAAGTTGGTACCTTTCTGGCAGCTCCAACTCTACTTTGCCGTTGCGGGAAAAGGCAATCAATGGCACAACCCCGACTTCTACGGCGATATCTATATTCAGGCCATCGACGACACGGTGACGAAAGACAAAGAAGATAATTATTACCAGTTGGCATTTATCAAACGTGCTTGTGATGTGGCTAAGCTCGACCTGACTGATTTCTTTGCGCAATCGCGTATGTTGCATCCGGTCGATTTGTGGGTCGACGACTATACGTGTGCGCAAATGACCATTACGCCTGCCGATATCGAGGCTGTCAAGCAATATGCTTCGAAGTATCCTAAGCCAACGACTCCTGTTTTGCATTACCTTACGGCAAACAGTGTTGAGCAATATCGCAAGCAACTGCCGCTATCGGGCGAAAAGGGTAAAGGATATACGCTCTGCAAAGGCGAGGGCGCAAAAAAGGTGGTCGACGGAAACATCAACGCCACCATTAAAGGAGACTATCTACTGGTCGACAATTCTGC
>DLYT01000144.1 GCA_003447595.1 Porphyromonadaceae bacterium | reverse complement strand
AAAGCTAAACTAACCGGCGATGCAATCAAAGCCGTGAAGATCCAGATTACCGGACAACACACCTGCTGGCCAATCATCAAAGAGATCATTATCAAGTAACGCAATCGTAAGCTGAAGCATAAACAGCTTTCAGACTTATTGTAAATAATAGAAACGTAAGCGAGAAACCCTCGTTTACGTAAAATAGCCCGAAACACACAGTTTTGGGCTATTTTTTTGCTAGATGTAGCTTATATAAAGCATAAATACAACTTACAATATGCCGGCAATCACTGCTTTATGCTTACACCAAAGGGAGCGTCGTTACAACGACTTACAAAAGGAGTAGCAGAATGTTTGCCGTGCACCGAAAGCAACAACAAGATGTATTTCCTAAACTCCCGCTGCGTGCGTTCTGTGCATACCAACCTGTACCTACAGCGAGACAAAAGCTTGTGAGTGCATTGAGCCGGCAGTGTTATCGCACAAAGTGCAAAAAGTTATAGTGATGCGTGTATTTATTCTCCTCGAAGACTATTTTCACTCTTCGTTATAACTGAATTCACTCTTCGTAGAGAACGAAAATACTTTTCACGGTGAGTAAAAATGGTATTCACGAAAACGTTATTTGGTTCAAAAAAAAAGGAAGTTTGCTTCTTTTACGAAGTAAACTTCCTTTTTTCGGAAAGTATACATGCTTTTTGGAAAAACCAAGCATGGTTTTGGAGTAAAATATGAATTGAATGGGCTGAAAACCTCGTTTTCTGAAGGTGAAAATTAAGCGAAAATGAGTAATCTAGCACGTGAAATGCTCCTAAAAAGCTCACAACAACGCCCCCAAGCGCGTGTTATCTTTCTACGCAAAAAAGGGATAGTGTATTTATTCTTCCGAAATGCTTTTGGTGCGAAGGGCTCTGATCAAGAACAAACATCCGCCCACGATAAGCGCAGAAGCCAAGCCCGGATAGAATACTTCGATAAATGTATCTGAAAACCAGTGAAACGTGCGGCCACAGATACCTAGTAAGATCATAAAGAGCATGATGAGGAATCCTTTCACATCCATCACCTGATATGGGTAATGACTATGCCCGGGAATGTTCTCGATGCGCTCGGCATGCTTGCGAAACGTGCGCAAAAACACGAAACGCAGAAATAAGAAGAATATAAGGAGTGAACCGAGTAGTTTAAATGCCAAGTAATCGTGTTGAGCCATCAGCAGTGTGATACCTATTTTTAGGATGTTTATTCCCGCGATAAGCCACAAAACACTAATGAGAAGTAGTAAAGTGCGTTTTTTTACTTTTATCAATTCTTTCATGCAAGACGTCGAACTTGTTAGGATATATATCGTTTTGTCTTCAAAAATACAAAGAAAATATTCATTCTCTATGCTTGAACACCGTACAGTTGCAAGAATATGCAATGTTAGGGGTAAAAGCGTTAATCATTCTGCCATTTTGTTTGTTGTAACTAAAAGAATCGTTTGTTCTAAAAATAAAAGTCATCACTAAATAACGCTATTGTATGAAAACTACACGATTACCCATTGGTATAAAAGACTTTAAAGAATTGATTACCGACAACTATATATTTGTAGACAAATCGGACTTCATACGGGAGATCATCGAGGCGCCTAAAGTAAACATCATTACGCGTCCGCAAGCTTTTGGTAAAACGCTAAATTTATCCATGCTTCGATATTATTTCGAAAGGCCTTATCCGCCTTGTGTACATCATTTGCTCGACGAACCGCAGGAGTATTTCCGACTCATGGCTTCGGCAGGTAATGTAAATGCGCACGCTATGGTAACGGAAGAGAACGCAAAACTTTTTGAAGACCTTACCATCGCAAATTGGGTAGACTACCAGAAATACATGCACAGGTATCCGGTGATTTCCATTTCGCTCGACGATATTGGTAAAGGACCTATTGATATGTGCATGAAACGTTTGGCGGAGGTGATGTCGCGCGAGTTTGAACGACACGACTATCTGCTATCAAACGACAACGATACATTTGAAATGGATCGTAAAGACTTTACACAAATACTAAATCGTACCGCTTCGCCTTTTGTGTTGCAAAGTTCTCTCTACTTGCTGATCCGCATGTTGCATAAGTTCCACAATGAGAAAGTGGTAGTGCTTGTAGACGACTACGACAAACCGCTGCAACAGGCATTTACAGGAGGGCATTACGACGAGTTGAAGAACTTCTTACAAGTGTTTTTCGAAACAGCTTTCCGCGATAATAGCATCATCTTTAGAGGAGTGGTGTGTGGTAATTTGCTGATTCCGGACGAAACGGTATTGGGAGGTTTCGATTCGTTTCAGGCAGATACGCTACTCAACGATACGATGGACAAGTCGTTTGGATTTACAGAAAGTGAACTAAAAGAGCTGCTCGATAAATGTATGCTCGAATGGTTGTATGAACCGATGAGCCATTGGTTTGGAGGTTTCGTCTCGGGCAAGGGACATTTGTTTCATCCCAAATCGGTGATTGGGTGCTTGCAAAACAGCGATCACGACCTCAAAGTGTATACGCTAAAAGACAACAGCATTATCAAAGAGTTGCTGCAAATGTGTCCTTTCGCTACCATCGAAATTATCAAGTCGCTGCTCGAAGGCGATCATTTGGTATCGGGATTGAAAGAATTTGTAGACTTGAAAAGGGGGTGTCAAAGCATGGAAAACTTATTCTCAGTCTTGTTTCACCTGGGTTATCTTTCGGTCGAAGCTGATTTTGACAGAAGCAACGACGTAGAGTTACATCACAGACTCAAGATTACCAACTTGGAGTCTATCCAGGTAATTGCTCAGATACTTTAAGTCCGTAAATATAGAAAGCGTCTTGCCGGATTGTGCTTAGGCTAGCACTCGTATCCACGCAAGACGCTTTTGTTGTATCGTAATGTTTCTTTTTTGAATAAACTGTACGGCTGCGATTTAGATAAAAGAGATGTTTAGCGGTTCTCTTTCTACCAATCGGTGATACTTAAATGCCGGATGCCCGAACATAACTGCCGCACCAACGCGCATATCTGCATCAATCTTTAAGATCTCGGCAACTTCTTCGGGTTTTGCTACGGCATACATTTCGAAAAAGCCTGCCCAGCATGTACCGATGTTGTGTACACTTGCCTGAAGACGTGCATATACCATACCCAGACGTGCATTGTCTTCTCCATAATACTGACTTTTAGGATATACAGAGATCAGTACGTGAGGAGCTCCTCTAAATACGATGTCGTATCCTTTGTCGCGATACACGCGCACCAATCCGCGGTATGGTCTTACCCATGGCTCACCGGCTTCGATGGCTTCGGCAAAGTAGTCTACCGTTTTGTCTGCCAATAACTTTACCGTTTCAGGATTAAGCACAGCCAGATAAGATACTTGTTGTGTGTTGCGGGCTGTAGGTACATAACGTGCCGCGTCGGCAATGTCTGCGATCAATTCTTTCGATACCGGTGTTTTTCTGTAGTTACGTATCGAACGCACAGAGCGCATGGTTGCTTTTACCGCTTCGGGGCTATTGATCACGTTGTCTGTAGATTCCTGATTTGCGAGTGGTACAAGTTGGTGGTCAAGAGCGCCTTTATCACATACGGAAACACAGTGTCCGCACTTGATACACCCTTTGATACGTTCCGGCTTCAATAGGGGGCCGTTGTCTGTCATTTCAATAATCGAGGTAGGACATACCTTTACGCATTTTGCACACTTTGTACAATCGGAAGAGATTTGTAACATTGATTTAGTCTTGAGTTATTGCGCAAAGATAGAAATATTTTCAAAGCTATACCGTTCAATATGGGATGTACTATATATACTATTAGGAACCGGGATTAACAAAACGTGCTTTGTTTTGTTTCATCTATAGATTAATGCATTGGAATACTATGGATTATATAAGTAACATTCCCGATAAGAAAACAAAGAAAAGAGTGGTGATTGTAGGGGGCGGTTTTGCCGGACTTACCATCGCTCAAAAGCTAGATCGCAGCAAATACCAAGTGGTACTCATTGATAAACACAACAATCACCAGTTTCAACCGCTGCTGTATCAGGTGGCAACATCCGGTATTGAACCTAGTGGAATCTCGTTTCCTTTCAGAAAGATCTTTCAGAAGTTTCAAGATTTTCATTTTAGGATGGGAGAGGCCAAGGCTATAGATCGTGCCGCAAATATCCTTGATACATCAATCGGTGTTATTGAATACGATTATTTGGTCATTGCAATGGGCTGCGACACCAACTACTACGGCAATACGAAACTCAAGGATACAACGTTGGCTTTGAAGTCGACTTCGGATGCGTTGTATATGCGTAATTACTTGCTTCAAAATCTGGAGAATGCGATGAATACATCGGATCCTGAACTAAGGAAGGAGTTGCTTACGTTTGTGATTGTAGGTGGTGGCCCCACAGGTGTAGAGATGTCGGGAGCATTGGCCGAGATGAAAAAGTTTGTCTTCCCAAAAGACTATCCGGAGTTGAGCTTTGATGAGATGTCTATTTCTGTGATCAATGGAGGTGATCGTTTGCTTGCTACATTTTCGCCCGAATTATCGGCAAAAACAGAAGAACACTTGAAGTATTTGAATGTGCAAGTAATTAATAAAGTGTTTGTTACAGATTATAAGGATTCGCTTCTGTCTCTATCCGACGGATCGTCGTTGAGATCGAAGAATGTGATCTGGGTGGCCGGAATTACACCTAATAAGATCTCTGGTCTGGATGCTGCGTCTATACATAGAAGTGGCCGCATCATTACGGATTCATATAACTTGGTGAAAGGGGAGAGCAATGTGTTCGCAATTGGCGATATTGCTTTTGTTGAAGAGACGCAAGGCAATCCGCAAGTGGCACAAGTGGCTATGCAACAGGCCGAAACGTTGGTGGAAAATCTCAATGGTGAGTTTGCACGAAAGAAAGCATTTGCATATCATGATAAAGGATCTATGGCTACGATAGGCCGTAATGCTGCTATCGCGGAGATTGGAAAATATAAGTTTAGCGGTTTTATGGCATGGTTTATCTGGTGTTTTATCCACCTAAGGTCGATCTTCGGGCCTAAGAATAAGTTGATTGTCTTTATCAACTGGGTATGGAACTACTTTACCTATGATCAGTCGCTACGTTTGATTATCAAACCGTTGAAACGATCCGATTGTGATTTAGATTAAAAGGATAAGCCTTCAAATCGTGTTGATAGATTACACACAATTTGAAGGCTTTCTTATTTTACTCAAAAGTAATGCGTATTATTTCTTAGCATTGTTTTCTTGTTCACTTTTCAAGATATCACGTATCTCGGTAAGAAGAATTTCTTCTTTTGTAGGAGCAGGAGGTGGTGCTGGTGCAGCTTCTTGCTTTTTCTTAAATACAGTCATCGCTTTGATAACAGAGAAGATCGCAAAGGCAATGATAGTAAAGTCGATAATTGTTTCTAGAAACGTACCATAACGAATGGCTACTGCTTCGTGTACAACCTTATCGCCTTCCATTACCGCATGCTTTAATACGATCTGAAGATTTGAAAACGATACACCACCCAATAGAAGTCCGATTGGAGGCATAATGATATCGCTAACCAGCGAACTTACAATCTTGCCAAATGCACCGCCAACAACTACTGCCACTGCCAAGTCGACTACGTTGCCGCGCATTACAAACTGTTTGAATTCGGATAAGAAACTCATATTCTTTGTCTTAATTTATAGAAATAGAACAAAGAAGATGGGGCGTTTGTTGCTTATTTAATCTCGAATTCTTTCCATTCGCCTTGCGAAAGCTCCACGGTTGTATTGATTCCGGCTTCTTTGAGTAGTTGCAATACTTGGGCACGTCCGTCATTTACCAGCTCGGGGTAATGGCTGTCAGAGTTTACCATCAACGGAATCTCTAGTTGCTTGATTGTGTCGAAAAACTGCTGATGTGGGAAAAGCATCGCTTTCTTATTGAGAACTTTTGTATTGATCTCGATCATTTGATTCTTCTCTTTGATCAAATGTAGCAGGTCGGTTACTTGTGAGGTATATTGCTTTGCCGTTACATCAAACTCTTGATAACCGGATGCATTCATATAGATTTTGTCTAGATGCCCTACAAAGTCGAAGCATCCTGCTTCTACCATTTTCGACATCGACTCATAGTAGTGTTTGATTAAGGCGTGTACGTCTCCGCCGTAGTATTCATCTACATTTTGCTTAAATTCAGAGAACGGTCCATCGATACAAACCAACTGCTTATAAGCTGTGTCTTGTGTCATAAAATGGAGTGATCCGATGCGATAATCCAACGGCAAAGAGGTAAAATATGCAGATGATGCATTGTATTGATCAGATAAGTAGTCGATCTCTAGTCCGCAATAGACTTCGATCTCGTTCGCATATTTGTGTTTGAGGTCATTTACTTCCTTGATATAGGTATCCATGTCTTCTGCATTCATATTCCAGATGGTACGAAATGGAAGAGGGGAGTGCGAGCTAAATCCGTAAGCTCTGAATTGTTTGTCAATCGCACTTTTTACAAAAGCCTCGGCTTCTGCATGTCCGTCGCAATAGGTGCAATGGCTGTGAAAATTTGAATCTTGCATTATTTCAATATCTTGTCATTATCATTGATTGTGGTCAGATTCATCAGATAGTATACTTCCGCAGTGAGGACATCTTTTTCCGCAGTGTTCGTGCTGATTTCTATGCATACGCTGCTCTTGAAGTTTGTTCAAAAACGCCGAACTTATCAAACCGGTTGGCAAAGCAATCATCCCGATACCTACCATACTGAGCATGCCTGCCAAGACTTTTCCCAATGCAGTAACCGGATAGATATCTCCGTAACCTACCGTAGAAAAGGTTATGATAGCCCACCAGAATCCATCACCAATGTTGCGAAAGACTTCCGGTTGCGCAGCTCTTTCGATATAATACATAAGCATTGCTGCAAAGCATACGAATATTCCGCCGGCCGCAAAAGCTGCTGTTAGTTCATAACGAACAGAAGCGAATACGTGCGCTAGCATCTTAAATGATTTCGAATAGCGTACAAGCTTGAATATGATCAATATATGGGATATTGCAATCATATTCACCAGAGGCGTATCCCAAAACCAAAATACCAAGACGTATGGCATGATAGCCATGAAATCAATAAAGCCGAAAAACGAGAATACATACTTTAATCTCGCTTTCCAGCTAGCTAAATGAGGATAAACAGCCGGAGCTGATACGATCCTCATGCAATATTCTATTGTGAAAATAAAGGCTGAGAAGAAAGTAAAAAGGAAAAGGTTGAAACGCCAAGTCTCCAACTGCTCAAACGATAAGAGTATGACAGAGGCAATAGAGCCTAATATCAAAACAATCTCAAAGCGATAGAATAGTTTTGATGCCAGATGTCTCTGAATACGTGCATACGATTTCTCTTTTATCTTTTTACCTGCTTCTCTTAAATCCTTTATCATACGAAATTATTTAATTACACCAAGCTCTTTGCCTACTTTGATAAATGCGGCAATAGCTTTGTCTAAATGCTCTGGTTTGTGAGCAGCCGACAATTGAACGCGGATACGTGCTTGTCCTTTCGGTACTACAGGATAGTAGAAACCTGTAACATAAATACCCTCTTCCAATAGTTTTGCTGCAAATTCTTGTGATAGTTTTGCGTCGTAAAGCATTACTGCACAGATAGCTGATTGTGTAGGTTTGATATCGAAACCTGCTGCAACCATTTTCTCTCTGAAGTATGTTACGTTTGCGCTCAATGTATCGTGTAGTTCGTCTGATTCATCCAACATTTTGAATACTTCCAATCCTGCGCCAACTACTGCTGGTGGAATTGAATTTGAGAACAAATATGGGCGAGAACGTTGACGTAGGATGTCGATGATTTCTTTTTTACCTGTAGTGAAACCACCAATACCACCACCAAATGCTTTACCTAATGTTCCTGTATAGATGTCGATCTTTCCGTATACATTGAATAGTTCGCTTACGCCACGACCTGTTTTACCTACAACACCGGCAGAGTGACATTCGTCTACCATTACCATTGCGTCGTATTTGTCTGCAAGTTCGCAAATTTTGTCCATTGGTGCAACATTTCCGTCCATAGAGAATACACCATCTGTTACGATAATGCGGAAACGTTGTGCTTGTGCTTCTTGAAGACATCTTTCAAGGTCTGCCATGTCTGCATTTGCATAACGGTATCTCTTTGCTTTACATAGACGTACACCGTCGATGATAGAAGCGTGGTTCAAAGAATCGGAGATGATTGCATCTTCTTCAGTAAACAATGGTTCGAATACACCACCATTTGCATCGAAACATGCAGCGTATAGAATTGTATCTTCAGTCTTGAAGTATTTAGAGATTGCAGCCTCTAGTTCTTTGTGAATATCTTGTGTTCCGCAAATAAAGCGAACAGATGACATACCAAAGCCGTGTGTATCCATTGCTTCTTTTGCAGCTTTGATCAAACGTGGGTGATCTGATAGCCCAAGATAGTTGTTTGCACAAAAGTTAAGAACGTCTTGACCGTTGTTAACTTTAATGTCTGCGTTCTGTGGCGTAATGATAATACGCTCTTGTTTGTAAAGACCAGCTGATTTAATTTCAGCTAACTCATTTTGTAAGTGTTCTTTAATTTTACCGTACATACTTAATTGATATTATTTATATAATACATCGGGGCTATTAACCTTTTTAATGCACGACAAATTTCTAACTTTTTTTTAATTTATTGCGAAAATAAATCTCTTTTTTTGAGATTAATCGACGAAACTATATACATTTGCAGCAAAAATAGCAAACATATTTTATTATGAAAAACGTATTGATTATTGGATCCACGGGACAAATCGGTTCTGAACTAACTCAAGAGTTAAGAAAACGCTACCCAAATGGTCAAGTAGTAGCAGGTTATATTCCTGGAGCTGAGCCTACTCGCGAGCTTTTGGAATCGGGACCTGCTGAGATTGTTGACGTAACAAACGCTCAACAAATTGCTGATGTTGTGAAGAAATACGATGTAGATACAATCTACAATCTTGCAGCGTTATTGTCGGCAGTGGGAGAGGCGAAGCCTCAATTGGCTTGGAAAATCGGTATGGGTGGTTTATTTAACGTGCTTGAAGTAGCAAGAGAAGAAAACTGCGCTGTATTTACACCAAGTTCTATTGGTGTATTCGGTCCTGGTACTCCTAAAGACAATACACCTCAGGACACTATTCAGCGTCCACGTACAATGTACGGCGTAACAAAAGTATCTGGCGAACTTTTAAGTGACTACTACAATTTACGTTTTGGAGTAGATACTCGTTCGGTACGTTTCCCTGGAATTATTTCCAATGTAACACCTCCGGGTGGTGGTACAACAGACTATGCTGTTGATATTTATTATCAAGCTGTGCAAACAGGTAAATTTGTTTGTCCAATTGCGGAAGGCACTTATATGGATATGATGTATATGCCTGATGCTTTGAATGCTGCGATCGACTTGATGGAAGCAGATCCAACTAAACTAGAGCACCGCAACTCATTCAATGTAACTTCAATGAGTTTCACTCCAGAGCAGATTGCTGCAGAAATCAAAAAGCATATTCCTGATTTTACAATTGAATATCAAGTAGATCCACTTCGTCAACGTATTGCAGATTCATGGCCAAACTCTTTGGATGACTCTTGTGCACGTAAAGAATGGGGTTGGTCTCCAAACTACAATCTAGAATCAATGACAGTTGATATGATTGATATCTTGAAGAAACGTTTCAACAAATAAGATTTATTTTCGAACAAGATATACAAAAGGCATGCGGTAAGTATTTATCGTATGCCTTTCTTTTTTTAACTGATTTACTTGACTTTGAGTCTAATTTTTAGTATCTTTATAAACAGTCTTCGTTTAAACTATAATTGATATTATGTTAAGTAGGATATTTAAATAACTGAATAAACAACTCAGAGTCAACAAAGACAGTTCCTATTCCTCTTTTAGAGAAAGCATAAATGTCTTCAACTCGATTACGATCTAAGAAGTAATAAATACTTGTTTTAAGCAGAAAATATATGCTTTGTAAACTTCGTGAGAATTAAATATTCCCTACCAATGTAAAGGCGCGCTGCTTTTATTCAATTCTCAGAGAGTTTATATTTCGCATAGATTCCACATTATACTACATAAATCGTTCTTTGAGTCAAATCAAAAGATAATACAAATATTCCGTGCTGCATTGAAAGTTAGATCTAGATCTTATTCTATGAATAAAGTAAACTATACAAAAGGAAATGTTCAATTCTGTAAAAAAAAGAAAAGGACATTGCTCCCACTTTACATGAAAACAATGTCCTTTATTTATCTCAGTATATTATTCTTTATGCTAATTGTGTAATTAACTATTTTTCTCGATGCGAATACGTGCATCAACAGCTACTATTCCTTTGTCTATCGCCAACAATGGATTAATATCCATTTCTTTAATTTCTTTGGCAAAACGTAGCACTGTGGAGAGTTTTACAATAATACTTGCAAATTGATATTCGTCGATTGGCTTTTGACCACGTACTCCTTTCAAAATCGGATATCCGCGAAGTGAACGAATCATCGAAATGGCTTCATCTTGAGATATCGGCGCCAATCCGGATGAAACATCCTTCAATACTTCAACAAAGATTCCTCCGAGTCCGCAAAGTACTACGTGCCCGAAACGTTCTTCATATTTGGCTCCTAGAAACAGCTCTGTACCTTTAAGCATTGGTTGTATCATAATAGCCGTTACTTCCGGTAGCTTCATCATTCGTTCAAACTCAAGAATCAGGTGTTCTTCATACTTGATATTTAAAGAAACTCCCCCAATATCTGATTTATGCAATGGCCCCACTACCTTGGCAACAACCGGGTAACCTACTTCTTTGGCAAATGCTAAGATTTCATCCTTATTGTCTGATACGAATTCCTTTACAATTGGAACTCCAGCCGCAGTAAGTACTTGACGCACATGCTCTGGTGCTAAATATCCGTCGGAAGGAAGCTGATCAATAATACGCCTGATCTCTGGTACATCAACACCATATAACTGAATATCTGAACTTGCCGGACAAGGTGTATTGATCACTCGTGCAAGAGCTGTTCCTAAGGTAACCTCATCAGAGAAGTTGACATGGCCTTTCTTTACAAAACTTTTCACCTCGGGGCCTGCTGTTACTATTGAAGGAAGTATCGGAAAGATTGGTTTCGAGCAGCTCTCCATCTTCTTATGCAACACTTCATAAGTATCGTAAAGCTTTACAAGACCGGGACTCCCGAAGATAACCATCATCATATCAACGTCATCAAACTTATGTTCGCAATAATCAATTGCTGTAGCAAGATGTTCCGGAGTTCCTGTTCCGATGATATCAATCGGGTTTCCAACTGCTGCTCCGGGTAGTAATTTTGATTTCAACTCATCAGCTACCGGACCTGTGAGAGCCGGTACATTTAATCTTCCTTTCGATAAAGCGTCGGCAAGCATCACTGCTGGTCCGCCCGCATGTGTAATGATTGCACAGTTTTTCCCTTTCACATCTTTGAGCGTAAAGATACTTGCAACAGTTGTGAGTTCTTCACGACTAAAACATCGTACAATTCCGGCTTTACGGAATAGGGCTTCTACAGCAGAATCTGAACTAGCAATGGCTCCGGTATGAGAGGAGGCCGCACGTTTGCCAGAGTCAGTGCTTCCGGCTTTAATCGCAGCAATTTTACAGCCTTTGCGAATAAGAGAAGAGGCATGAAACAATAGTTTATCCGGATTTTTGATGCTTTCAATGTAGAGCATCTTGATTTTTGAGTCCTGAATAGGATCAAAATGCTTGTCCATGTGCTCTAGAATGTCCTCTACGCCTATTTGTGAAGAATTTCCTACTGACCAAACAGACGCAAAACGAAGTCCCTTTGTTAAGGCCGATTCGATGATAAATAAGGCTGTCCCACCCGAGCTAGATATAAAGTCTACTCCTTGCGGATGAAATTCTGGAATTGGAAGTGTAAATACACTATGATGATGTGTATTCATCAAACCAATGCAGTTTGGTCCCAATAGAGATGCTCCTGCATCGGTCGCACTTTGAATCATTCGTTTTTCAAGCTCACCACCCTCCTTCGTTTCTTCGCCAAACCCAGCAGATATAACGATAAAAGCTTTCACTCCTTTATTTTTTGCCAAATGATCTACAACTTCCGGACAAGCTTTACTTGGTATGGCAATAATGGCCATATCAACTTCGGGTACTTCATCTACTGAGTGATATGATTTAATACCTTGAACATCGGTTTCTTTTGCATTCACGACATATAAGTCGCCTTGGTATTTTCCATCAAGTAAATTGCGCACGATACGTCCGCCTGGCTTATGTATATTGTTCGAACCTCCTACAATGACAATGCTTTGAGGATTAATCAGTTCTTTCGTAATCATAACAATTTGTTATTTAGTTTATACTCATTCGTCGCAAATATAACTTATTTCTTTATTCAGCAAGCTTTCAAGCCATATTTTCATATAAAAATGTCATTATTTAAATATTAAAGAATTTGAGCCTTCAGCAAATGGTTGAATCATAAAAAGAAATCAGCAACAAGACTGATGAAAAGAAGATCTAGGCTCTAAACAAAGCAACCCCGCTACTCTACAGTCTCCTATTATGGAAACAGTAAAATAGCGGGGTTGTTGTATAGTATAAACTAATTATCGTTCTGAATCGCGAGTTATCAGTATTGTTTTTAGAATGGAACATCCGGACTACTTGCTCCCGACAAGAAGTCATTCGAACCTTGTATTGGAGGGAACGGCGCGCTTTGTCCTTCTTCAGGTCCTCCATTCATGCTTGATGAAAACTCTTTCACGGATAAATCTTCTTCAAGATTCATAAACTTCGCAAATTCGTTTTTAAAGCGCAAGCGTACATCTCCGGTAGCACCATTACGGTGTTTTGCAATGATGATCTCGGCCAAACCAATCAGCGAGTTTCCTCGTTCGTCTTCTGTAATCTTATAGTATTCGGGACGGTGAATAAAACATACCATATCGGCATCCTGCTCAATCGCTCCCGATTCACGAAGGTCGGCAAGCTGCGGGCGTTTGCCTTCATGTCCTTGTCTATTTTCTACACCACGATTCAGCTGCGAAAGTGCAATGATCGGAATATTCAACTCCTTTGCTAACCCTTTGAGCGATCGAGAGATCATACTGACCTCTTGCTCACGGCTACCAAAGTTCATTCCACTTGCGTTCATCAGCTGTAAGTAGTCAATAATAACACATTTAATTCCGTGCTCACGTACCAAACGACGTGCCTTTGTTCTTAATTCGAAAACCGACAAACTGGGCGTATCATCGACAAAGATTGGAGCATCGTACAATTCCTTGATCTTAAAGTCGAGCTGCTCCCATTCGTATGGTGCAAGTTGTCCACTCTTAATCTTCTCACCGGGTATTTCACACACGTTTACGATAAGACGGTTTACCAACTGCACGTTCGACATCTCCAGAGAGAACAGCGCTACAGGTGAACCATTGTTTACAGCCATGTTTTTTGCCATCGAAAGAACGAAAGCTGTTTTACCCATCGCAGGACGAGCCGCGATGATGATAAGGTCGGAGTTTTGCCATCCTGACGTAATCTTGTCAAGTCCGTCGAACCCAGTACGTAACCCACTAAGTCCGGTATCGCGCGAGGCTGCCGTTTGCAGCAATTCAATCGCTTCCTTAATAATAGGATTGATTTGCGTAGTATCTTTCTTTACGTTACGTTGCGAGATTTCGAAGAGTTTACCTTCGGCTTCTTGCATCAGATCATCTACGTCTATCGTCTCATCAAACGCTTTGGTTTGAACTTGAGAAGTAAAAGATATAAGCTCACGTGCTAAGTATTTCTGTGCAATAATTCGAGAGTGGTACTCGATGTGCGCAGATGACGCAACACGCGAGGTAAGTTGGGCAATATAAAATGGCCCGCCAACCAAATCAAGCTCGCCTCTCTTTTTCAGCTGCTCGGTTACGGTAAGCATATCGATTGGTCTTTGGCTTGCGGCCAAGTCTACAATCGATGAGTATATCATTTGGTGAGACTTTTCGTAAAAACTCTCAGGTTTTAATATTTCACTTACAATAGAGTATGCGTCTTTCTCGAGCATTAAAGCTCCCAGTACTGCTTCTTCAAGCTCTTTGGCTTGCGGTTGCAATTTTCCCATTTCGGGAATTACCACAGTCTTGCTTCTACTTCTTCCGTTGTTTGAGTAGTTTTCTGCCATGTACAAATTGAATTTTTAGAATATCAAAGTTACTCTTTTTTGATCAAATCAGAAATATATAGAGAAAGTGTTGTAGCAAAATGAATGAAATGTACGTTATCAAATGTCTAAGTAGAGCGAAAAAAAGAGCTAATTCGATAAATTCATTTATTTTTGCACATATACAAAATAATAAATAAATGATTTCATTTCCGAATGCTAAGATCAATCTAGGATTAGATATTGTTTCGAAACGCCCCGATGGGTATCATAACCTCGAAACAATCTTCTATCCCATCCAAATAAAAGACGCACTCGAAATTACCGAGTCCGTTGAACATACAGCATATACATTTCATTGTAGCGGTCTCGAAGTAGATGGTCCGCCTGAAAAGAATCTCGTTATTAAAGCGCTTAATTTATTAAAGCAATCACATGAGATTCCGAATGTGGATATCCATATGATCAAGCATATCCCTTTTGGTGCCGGTCTAGGTGGCGGATCTGCTGATGCTTCATTTACCTTGAAGATGCTTAATACGATGTTCAATCTGGGGATCTCAATCGAAAAGCTCGAAGCTTATGCTGCTCAACTGGGTGCCGATTGTGCTTTCTTTATTCAAAACAAGCCTGTTTTTGCTTCAGGGATTGGAAATATTTTTAAGCAGATAGATTTATCTCTCAAGGGTTACTATCTTATCTTGGTAAAGCCTGATGTTCATATTTCTACTGCCCAAGCTTTTTCTCAGATTAAGCCTTCTACTCCTTCTCAATCGTTGCTTGAGATCGTGAAAAAGCCTGTAGATGAATGGAAGAATATAATGAAGAATGATTTTGAGAAAAGCGTTTTCCCTTTATTTCCGATTATAGAGCAAGTTAAGAACGACTTGTATAAGTATGGTGCATGCTATGCATCCATGTCGGGCTCTGGCTCATCCGTTTTCGGAATTTTCAAGACTGAAATAGATTTACAAACAGCTTTTCCTGGTATGTATTACTGGGGAGGCTATCTAGACTAAAATATATCATGAAAAAATTTCTTTATCCGGTGAGTCTCCTTTTGTTGTCGGGACACGTAATGGCGGCAGACTCATTATTTGTAAAACAATATCTATTGCAGGGACCTTATTCGGTTGTAAAACCAATAATTGTTGACGATGTAAACGTAAAAGGAGATTCCTTTAATAACAGCTCGTTATTAAATGGAACTGTTAACTTTATAGCAGCAGATAATAAAACAGTAACAACAGATGCATCAAACAGGCTAACTCTTACAGCTTCAACCTCAAAAGAAGCAAATATTAGTCTAGCTTCTTTCTTTATGATACCGGAACAATTTTGCGAAGGGACATTGGTAGTAGAAGGAAAAGGCCTATTTCAAATCTTTCAAAATGGCAAGAAAGTTGGAGAACAAACAACATCATCGACCTCACCTGTTAAGGTAAAGCTAAATTTGATGCCTATACAGTATCAATTTGCAATAAAGGTCCTTGGCGAGAACAATACCCCTGATATAAAGGTATGCTTTGTTCCGAGCAAAGGTTTTGAGAAAAATACGGTTTCGATAAGTACAGATACGAAAAGGCCACTTACCATTAATGATATCATTGAAGGTAAACGTATTGGATCAATGTCTCTATCTCCAAACGGACAATATGCTTTGATTAATTATAGCCAGGTTCTTCCGGGAGGAGAAACGCAGCGTTATACCGAACTTAAAGATATTACATCGAATCGTATTATTCTTTCTGATCCACGCCAATCCGTTAATTACTCGTGGATGCCAAAGTCTAACAAGCTTTACTACACCCGCAAAGGTATAGTTGGTACAGAGCTTGTTACAGTTGATCCGGCAACATTGACCGAAACAATTCTTTCTAATAATCTACCGGAAGGATCGTTTCGTTTCGCTCCAAATGAATCTTTCCTTTTGTTCTCAATTGTGGAGAAGGGTCCGGCAAATGAGGGAGCTATGCAAGAGATTCTTACTCCGGCAGACCGTCAACAAGGTTGGAGAAACAGATATTTTATTCATAAGTTTGATTTAAATACCGGTAACCTTCAACGTCTCACATATGGATATAAAACAACTGCTTTGAATGATGTACACCCAAATAGCTCAAAGCTATTGTTTAGTGTCCGTACCGATAAATTGACCGAACGCCCATTTTCAGAATCTGCATTATACGAACTCGATTTAAATACAATGCAGGTAGATACAATCTGGAAGAATCAGAAATTTGCAGGTGGAGCTCAATATTCTCCAGACGGAAAACAATTACTTATCTCTGCTTCAGCAGAAGCTTTTGATCAAATAGGCAAAAATGTTAGCAAAGGAGCTATTGTAAATACATACGACGGACAGTTGTTTATAATGAACTTGTCTGATAAGAAGGTAGAACCTATCACCAAAAATTTCAATCCTGCTGTTTCAAATGCTGAATGGAATAACTTTGACAAGAATATTTACTTTACAGCAGAAGATCAAGCTTATGTAGGTGCTTTTAAATATGATACTCAGAAGAAAGAGATCGAAAAGCTGCCTGTAAAAGAAGATGTGCTTAGCATTTTCACTCAAGCGGCTGCAGCCCCTGTATCATTATATGCCGGGCAAAGTGTTTCGAATGCTGCTAACGGTTATATATTGGATACGAAAAACAACGAATCAAAGCAATTGGTTGACTTAAGCTCTGAACGTTTGAAAGATATAAAATTAGGAGAAGTGAAAGACTGGACCTTTAAATCGAAACAAGGTGTAACCATCGATGGTCGTTTCTACCTTCCTCCAAACTTTGATCCGTCGAAGAAGTATCCGATGATTGTTTACTATTATGGTGGAACATCTCCAACATCTCGTACGTTTGAAAGTCGCTATCCACTTCACGTGTATGCTGCATTGGGATACGTAGTTTATACAATCAATCCTAGCGGAACTACTGGTTATGGACAAGATTTTGCTGCAAAACATGTAAATGCGTGGGGTAAAACCACTGCAGATGATATTATTGACGGTACGAAAAAGTTTTGCGAAGAACATAGCTTTGTTGATAAAACAAAAATAGGATGTATCGGTGCTTCTTATGGAGGATTTATGACTCAATACTTGCAAACTCGTACCGATATCTTTGCAGCGGCGATTTCTCATGCAGGTATCAGTTCTATCTCTAGTTATTGGGGTGAAGGTTATTGGGGTTATGCATATAGCTCTGCTGCGAGCGCGAATAGTTACCCTTGGAATAATCCGAAACTTTATGTTGAGCAAAGCCCTTTGTTCAATGCAGATAAAGTGAAAACTCCAATTCTTTTTCTTCATGGTTCTGTAGATACAAACGTTCCGGTTGGTGAAAGTATTCAGATGTTTACAGCTCTTAAGTTATTAGGAAAAGAAACTGCCTTCATCCAAGTAGAAGGTGAAGATCATGCTATTCAAGCTTATCAAAAGAGATTGGATTGGAACTATGCTATCTTTGCCTGGTTTGCTAAATGGTTGCAACAAGAACCGGAATGGTGGAATAGCCTTTATCCAAAGAAGAATCTTTAATCAATCATAATCCAATTTTTTGATTGGTCCTAAATCATAAGAATAAGCCTCTCTTTTACGAGGGGCTTATTGTATTTTACAACAGTTTTATTGGAAAGAATAAGACGGGCTTTGAGGCTTGTTCTTTCGAACAATTAAAACGATCCTTCTCATGACAACGTAAAACTATTTCGTTTGAGATAATACAAAAAAAAGACGTTCAAATTAATATTGAACGTCTTTTTTTTGTATTATCTATTTGATCTCTTACACTTCAAGTGCACCAATTAATTCTGATGCAGATTTGAATCCGTGACGATCACAATATTCATTGATGCCATCTATTACTTTTACAGAAACAGTAGGATCTACGAAATTGTATGTTCCAATTTGGATTGCTGTAGCACCTGCCAACATGAATTCAATTGCGTCCGTTGCATTCGAAATACCACCAAGACCAACAATCGGAATATTGACTGCGTTGTAAGTTTGCCATACCATTCTTAGTGCAATTGGCTTCACACAAGGACCAGATAATCCTCCTGTAATCGTAGACAATATTGGTTTTCTTTTCTCAGCATTGATTGCCATTCCCAACATTGTATTGATAAGTGAAACTGCATCTGCACCTTCTGCTTCTACAGCTTTTGCAATGGATGCAATGTCTGTAACATTAGGAGATAGTTTTACAATAAGAGTTTTGTTATATACAGCTCTTACCGCTTTCACTACTTCGGCTGCACTAGTTGTGCAAGTTCCGAAAGCCATACCTCCTTGCTTTACATTTGGGCAAGAAATATTGAGTTCAATTGCTGGTATATTTTCTAAAGAATTTACCTTTTCTGCACATGCAATATAGTCCTCAATTGTAGATCCACTAACATTAACGATCATGTTTGTATCAATATCCTTTATGGTAGGATAGATATCACTCACGAAATAATCAACACCTTTATTTTGCAAACCTACTGCATTAAGCATACCTGCAGGTGTTTCTGCCATTCGAGGGTATAAGTTGCCTTCGCGTTTGTGAATAGTAGTACCTTTTACGAAGATTCCACCCAAACGTGCAATATCAAAAAAGTCAGCAAACTCTGTTCCGTAACCAAACGTTCCCGATGCTGTCATCACCGGATTCTTTAGCGCTAATTTCCCTATATTTACTCTTAAATCTGCCATGTCAATTTCTCGATATTAAAAACAGGTCCTTCTGTACAAACACATACGTGTCCTTCTTTTGTATTCTCTACGCAACACAAGCAAGCACCAATACCACAAGCCATCGTATTTTCTAATGAAACTTCACAAGCGATATTGCTACGTTTAGCATATGCTGCAACTGCCATCATCATTGGTTTTGGTCCACATGTATAAATCTGATCAAATTTTGTAGTTGTCAAAATCGAGTGATTCGTAACATAACCTTTCTCACCAGCAGATGCATCTTCGGTAGTAGTGAACACTTCTCCATATTTTGCAAACTCATCTAATTGAAGTAAATCTGCAGCAGATCTTGCTCCTAATAGAAATACAGGTGTATAACCTTGTGCTTTTAACTGTGCCCCAAGATATAACATTGGTGCAGTTCCAACACCACCTCCAATAAGCAATAATTTCTTGCTTTTATCAGATGGTATAGAAAATGAATTGCCGAGTGGAACCATTACATTAACATTGTCTCCAACTTTTAGTTGTGACAATGTACGTGTACCATCACCTACGATTTGCACAAGCAGCCAAAGCTCGTTTGTCGCGCGATCTACAAAATTAATTGAAATGGGTCTGCGAAGGAACGTTGTAGTAGAACCATCAACACGTATTTCAACAAACTGTCCCGGAAGCATTTCTGGCAATTGATTGTCAGATGTAAGCTTCAACAAAAAATAATTATTATTTAAGGGACTATTCTCTGTCACCTTTAAATCTAATAGGTACTTCTTCATATAAAAAGTATAACTTCTCAAATTGGCACGAAGATACAAAAAATATCAATCTTATTATTACAGTTCTTCCGATACATCCCCTTTTCTTTCAGGAACAAACGTATCATACGTGTTATCTGAATAAAATATCAAAATTTTAGAGACTATCTTTTGAGGTGTTTCTTTGAGCACAATTCTTTCTTTTACAACTGGTTGCATTTGAAGAAGAGGCTTTCTCAACTCTTCTAGATTTGAATATTCGGGATCACCCTGTGCTATAGGAGGGAATACAGCATTCTCATCGAGTAAAGACGTATGCTGGGTACTCCTCTCTACCTTCAACATATTCCCTTTGCCAAACAGAAGCCAATCTGTATTTATATAATCAAACTTCTGCAACACTTTTGTTAATACATCTAAACTTGGATTATTTCTTCCAGAAAGTATATGAGACATAGCCGAACGCTGAATCCCAATAATTTCGGCAAAACGAGAAGGTGTTATCCCTTCTCTATCTATAATTTGTTGAATTCGATCTTTCATTTTATCTATATGCCATAATGGCACTACTTCATATATTAATACTACAAATGTAATAAAATTTTCTTGTTACAAACATATATACAATAACATTTTACAGATGTAATATGTTTACAAATAAACACAATCTGTCAAAAGTTACACTTGTAACCATATGATACATTTGTAATATAGCAAATAACAGTATTACTAGTAATTAGTTGAAGTAAATATTTATATATATTGGTATAACATACTGGTATTCTATTTGATAATATATAATTTGTATGTTGCTTAATCTCATATATACATACGTAAACTTAATCTATTAGGTATATTTGAACCATAATTTTGATTTATAACTATAGACTACTGGTTTTTTGGATTATAGGTATAACTGGTTATGTTTACTATACTATGCATAGGTTGATACAGATATAAACAAAGCCTATCAGTAAAGACTTGTTTACACACAACATATATCAGTCTATAACTTTACAAGAATAAACACCTACCCTATTCACATCTGTAATTATAATTCAGATTTACATCAAAACGCCTACCCTACTCTTTTACATATGTAACAGATGCATTATCCAAATTCAAAGAGACCAAGAAGCCTTTACATGAATGCCATATTGACATATTAATTACTAGCATAAATTCTGTACAATAATAGAATATAACTTAACGTTAAATCCGCCGTATATTCCTCTCCTATGTTACATGAATCAGTGAATATTTAATTCTCAGCGAGTAAAAACAAGTATACACAACAGAC
>DLYT01000095.1:20818-21603 GCA_003447595.1 Porphyromonadaceae bacterium | reverse complement strand
GTAGGTGTACTTAACGGTCTTGATGATGACTTTATCTACAACAAAGGTGTGAATGAATTCCACTTTGGAAATGGAGCAAGCCTTGGTGTAGGTTCGAAGAAATTTGTTGATCTTTTGAAGAAAAACTGGGACCCTCGTGTACGTTTCTTCTTCGCTAAGAACGATTTCAACTCAATCGTTGTTCAAGCGTTCTTTGATGCAAACAGAGCTCTTCCTGCTTATATTGACGAAAATGTAGAATCAGAAATAGTGAATGGTAAGAAAGTATTTAAAGGATGGAAAGGTCAAGGCGAACCTTGGGTACGTTATTATGGTATCCCTGGAGGTATCGACGATTCAAACTTAGGTATCTATGCTGACTATTTCGTTTCTAGCCGTTGGACAATCACATTAAACGATGCGACTAAAACGTATACTCCTTACTCTTCGTTCCAAGAAGAAATGATTCGCGGACAAATCGACTATACTTATCCTGATTATCCAGGTGTAGTAAGCCAAGATAAAGAAGACATGCCTTGGTACGGAATGTTTATGTCTACTGCCGAAGTTAATCTTTACCTTGCAGAGCTTAAACTTCTTGGTGCGGATCTTCCTAAATCAGCTCAAGAATACTACTCTACAGCGGTTGAAATGTCTGTAAAAGGATATAATAGATTAGCTCAACTGAATCGCGTTCCTTACTCTGGTATCGTATACGATAAAAAATTCGGTGCTACAATCGACTTAAAAGATGGTGAAATCGAAAAGATGATGCAACAAGCGGATTACCAACTAACAGGTAGCCA
>DLYT01000095.1:20134-20519 GCA_003447595.1 Porphyromonadaceae bacterium | reverse complement strand
GGTATTCCATCGCGCTCAAGCTCTATCTATGCATGGACAGATCATGGTGCAGACAAGCCACTTCCTCGTCGTATGGAAATCAACAATCCATCACCAAGTGACTTGATGGGTCCTAACATTAATGCAGCAGCAGAACGTCAAGGATTCACTCTTGGAACAAACGACCCATTCATCTTGAATGCTCAACGTGTATGGATTGACAAGAACGCTCCTAACTTTGGTGACGGACCAAACTTTAAATAATCCTTCAACAAAGCGGAAACAACAAAAACATAATTTGTAATTCCCTATAAAGCCCTTCATTAAAGGTAATACACCTAACAATGAAGGGCTTTTCTTTTTCATTTAGCTAACACCTAAACAACGAATCGTCAGATGGCGACCT
>DLYT01000095.1:18861-19871 GCA_003447595.1 Porphyromonadaceae bacterium | reverse complement strand
ATAGTGAAGACTGAATCGTCAGGTCGGCACCTGACGATTCAGTCTTCGTTTACTTAATAAATGGTTCTCACCAGACCTCCTTCTGCTTTTAGCGCAGCACCGTTTATTACGGCAGCTCTTTCACTTGCGATAAAAGCCACAATATCACCAATCTCTTCAGGCTTGATAAATCTGCGAATAATAGAAGATGAGCGATACTTCTTGAAAAAATGCGCTTCGATCTTATCTTTCGAAACCCGATCTTTCACACTCAACTTATCAAGAAACGTGACAACTCCCGGCGACAAAGTAGGCCCCGGCAAAACACTATTCACCGTTACACCCGTTCCGGTGCACGTCTCGGCCAGTCCGCGCGCAACCGACAGTTGTGCAGTCTTCGTTACACCATAGTGAATCATATCGGTTGGAACATTCAAAGCCGATTCGCTCGAAATAAAAACAATGCGTCCCCAATTTCTTTTCTTCATCGATGCCAAGTACAACTTCGACAACATCACGCCCGACATTACATTTGTCTGAAAGATCTTATTCCACTGCTCGCTCGTGATATCTTCGAACTCCACACTCTCATACATCCCTATATTATTAATAAGAATATCCAAGATCGGATACATCGCATGCAATCTTTTGCACGTATCCTCATCAGACAAGTCTCCGATAAAAGCAGCTACATCTCCGTCCGGATATGACTCGTGCAAACTCTTCATAGCTAGATCGACCGAAGGCTTTGTGCGGCCGTTGATAATTACCGACACTCCTTCCCTCAATAGCGAACGAGCTATTTCCAAACCGATACCGGCAGTAGACCCCGTTACAAAGGCTCTACGATTTTGTATTCCCAGATCCATGATGCATAACGTTTAAAGTTTCACTTCTAATGAAAGAAACAACACGACAAAATAGGATGTTCGCACCAAGGCTTCATTCCCTAGTCTTTTATAGAGATATTAAGATCTTTTTGCGAGATAGTCTTAATGCTACAATTGTTTAATATTGGCAAATAGAAAAAA
>DLYT01000095.1:12228-18570 GCA_003447595.1 Porphyromonadaceae bacterium | reverse complement strand
GGATATACTTGCATTTTTTGGCTAAAAACACGTATCTTCGTTTACCTAACAATGAGTAAACGCCTAACGGATTATAGATATCCGCTACTAATTAACGACGAACAATGAGAATAAAATCAATTGCAGTTGCTGCTTTGGCCTGTATGATGACAACAGGAGCTCAAAGCCAAACATTATTAAACGAAACACCTCAACAAAAAGAACAAAGAATGGAATGGTTCCAAGACGCAAAGCTTGGAGTATTTATTCACTGGGGAATCTACTCGGTAAGAGGAGTAGCAGAGAGTTGGTCTTTCTACAACAAATACCTATCGTACGACGAATACATGTCGCAACTCAATGGTTTTACTGCAAAGAATTACAACCCTGAAGAGTGGGCCGAACTTATCAAAGAATCGGGAGCTCAATATACCGTATTTACATCAAAACATCACGATGGTGTTTCCATGTGGGATACAAAAGCAAACGACCTTAGTGTGGTTAAGAAATCGCCTGCAGGTCGTGACCTTCTTACTCCATTTGCCAATGCAGCACGCAAACAAGGCTTGAAGCTTGGTATTTATTACTCACTACTCGACTGGTCGAACAACGACTATCCGCACGAGTCGCGCACAAGCATGCGTTATCAAGTGAAAGATGATCCTGCTCGCTGGCAACGCTTCTTAGACTTCAACAACAAGCAACTAACAGAGCTAAACCAACAATACAAACCAGACCTTTACTGGTTTGACGGAGACTGGGACTTTGACAGTAAAACATGGAAAGCTAAAGAACTTGCAACCATGCTTCGCAAGTTCAATCCGAATGTTGTACTAAACTCGCGCATCCAAGGATATGGTGATTACGAAACGCCGGAACAAGGAGTGCCGGTATCTCGCCCCAACTCTCCATGGTGGGAACTATGTATGACGATGAATGACAACTGGGGTTATGTTCCTACCGATTCTAACTACAAGTCGCCAAACATGCTTCTTCGTACATTCGTTGATTGCATCTCAAACGGCGGTAATCTGTTGCTAGACATCGGTCCGAAGGAAGACGGAACAATTCCGGAAGAACAAATTGCCGTACTTAAAGAGTTTGGCCGCTGGACAAAGAAGCACTCGGAAGCAATCTATGGCACACGCGCCGGGATTCCGCACGGTCACGTTATGGCCTATACTGCACTAAATAAAACTCAAGATATCCTTTACTTGTATTTACCATACAAGCCGCAAGGACCAATCGCAATCAAAGGGTTGAAAAACAAAGTAAACCGAACTTGGGTAGTTGGCAACGGAGCCATGCTTGAGACGAAAGTAATCGGTAAGCTGTATTGGAGCCAAGTACCGGGAATGCTTTACATCGACGTTCCGGAACAAGTACTTGACCCTGAAATCACAGTGATCGCACTACTACTCGATGGCAAAATCGACTTGTATAGCGAAGCCGGTCAGGTTATTACAAGCAACTAATAAAAACACACATACGCTTAAAGCGGGACTAGAAACTACGGTTTTGGTTCCGCTTTATTTTTTACCCATACCCGCAATAAGTTGTTTTTCTTTCTATCTTTACAGCATTGTAAAAACTCTAAATCACCCCTTTATGGTAATGCTTGGTATTATTATATGTATCGTACTGCTCGACTTGGCAGTAATCTGGAATATCTGCCGACTCGATCTCACATCGGCCGAAAGAACAAAATACATCCTTATCGTCTTGTTGCTGCCTATCATCGGAGTTACGCTTTTCTATATGATGAACAGAAAAAACGAGATTCCTAAGTGGAATCTATCAACCAGACTAAAAGACAGAAACAAACGTAGATAAAACACAAAAGGCACCTGCTGAACGTATCAGCGAGTGCCTTTTCTATTTTATCTGTTACTTGAAAGAAGATTACAACGACAAAGCGAACTTTGTTTTCATATTCTTAATTTTCATGTCTTTGATCGTCTTAAACAAACCTTGCATAGATGCCTTGCGCACGGCAACATACGAGTGGAATTCCTTCACCTCGATCATACCCACATCGCTCTTTTCCAAACCACCTTTTTGAATCAGGAAGCCAACAATGTCTCCTTTGCTAAGTTTTGCTTTTTTACCACGACCGATATAAACCGTAATCCAATCGGGCTGTTCCATCGCCGGAGTTTGCTCTGAAAGCACCAACTCTTCTGTTTCAGGATTCACATATTCAGGCATAAACTCAGTAGGACCAAGTAAAATAAAGGCACTACCCTCTGCATTCATACGAGCCGTACGTCCGTTACGGTGAATGAAAGCTTCCTCATTGATCGGAATATGATAGTGAATTACATGCTTAATCTCAGGGATATCGAGACCACGCGCAGCCAAGTCGGTCGAAACAAACACGTTTGCACTACCGTTGCGCAACTTGATCAACGAACGTTCGCGCTCAGGCTGTTCCATACCACCATGAAACATTGCGTTCGGAACATTCTTTTCGTACAAGAAATTACTCACACGCTCCACGCTTTCACGTTGGTTACAGAACACAAGCTTCTGCCCTGCTCCGGTTTCACAAAGTAGTTTGTAAAGCGTCTCCAGTTTATCTTTTTCCGGTGAAAGCACTTTGTTAAGTGTAAGTCCGCTTACAAGTTTCTTTCCTTCCAGATAATCGATACGAAACGGATTCGTCAAACCTGTATATTCAGGGATTTCAGCATCTGTAGCTGATGTTAGTACACGCTTAGTCAAGCCAGGCAATCGTTCGATAATGGCAGACATCTCTTCGGTGAATCCCATCTCTAGTGATTTGTCAAACTCATCAAGTACTAATGTACGAATACTTGAAGCGTCGAAACTGCCACGCTCAAGGTGGTCGAGAATACGACCGGGCGTACCAATAAGTACTGCCGGAGGAACCTGCAATGAGTTCTTTTCTAAATGAATGGCGTGACCACCGTAGCAACAAGTTACCTTGAATCCGGTAGACATATCTCTAAATACGCGCTCAATCTGAAGCGCAAGTTCGCGCGAAGGCGCGATAACCAACGTTTGTACACCCTTCTCTTCCGGGTTTAGCATGCCTAAGATAGGCAGTAAAAAGGCTACCGTCTTACCCGAACCGGTAGGCGATAGCAAAACAATATCATCGTTTGTAAGAAAGGCGTCTAGTGTTGCAGCCTGCATAGGCTTAAGCGACGTAATCTTCAGATTATCCAACGCCGCTTTCATCAAATCGGTATACTTTTCCATAGGACTACAAAGTTACAGCATCCTTCTCAATCTTAAATCATTCTCAAACAAATCCTTATTACCGGTTAATGTATTTTAGGTATTCTCATGACAAATACAATCTCTTTTACACAAAACCGCTACCGAAAGTCTTCTTCGAAGCTTCGATAGCGGCTCTTTATATACTCGTAACAACAAAATACGAATCGTCTTTTTAGGGATTGAGTAGGCCGTATCCCTATCGAGTAGAAACCAATTGATAGGTACCACCGGGCAGCAGCATTGTATCTTTACTTTTCGAAAGCACTTTCTTAGGATACTTGGTAAACACATAACCTTGAGGCAAAACAACCTCTGCTTTGCAGCCATCAGGCACTTCTACATCTACCAAAAGTTTGTTGCCGGCTTTGCGAGCGGCCATACGGATAAATCCATTTACACCATGCACTGTTGCTTTAGCATCTTTAAGCATACCCAATTGTGGCTTGATACGAAATGTTTTGAATCCTGCACTTATAGGTTCTATTCCGCATACATATTGTGAAAGCAGCGTAAGCGGCCCGCCACTCCAAGCATGGTTCATTGTTCCTCCGCCAAAGCCGTTGGCTCCTATCCCCCAACCTTCCCACAAAGTTGTACACTCGGGATAGTTCACTTGTTCTTCGTATCTATTTTTCATTCGTTCCAGCGCATAGTCGGCATCGCCCATCATAAACAGGGCCTCGAGTACATACTTTTCCATGTACGGACTAGCATGAAACTCTTTTCTAAGGCATGCTTTCAACTGCTCATATTTTTCGGTCGACGCCAAACCCGACACTACTGCCATTGCCTGCGCCCTATCGTCGGTCTGCCCGGTATACGACGGAGATCTGTATACGTTACCGTTCCAGTATGTTGCGTTAAATGCCTTCTCCAACCGATGCATCATTGCTTCATCCTCAGCGGCATCGGCTGTGCGCCCGGTCATCACGGCAAACTCGCGTTCTGCTTTCAAGGCCAGATAATACCATGCTGCGGTAAGCACTTCCAGGTCTACGTTCTCGCCCCAATCTCCCCAGCTCCATTCGCCATGTCGCACAATAGGCAATCCGGCAGCATCTACCTGCCACACCTCATGAAGATAACGATGCAACCCTTCGTAGATCGGCTCTACAAACGTACTGTCGCCGCTATAAAAGTACTGCGTATAAAAGCCGTAATGACCTACCGAAGCAAGCATTTGTAACGGAAGTTCTTTACCCCAGTTCACAGCCGGAACGGGAGAAAAAAGTGAGCCATCAGAGCGTTGCCAATTCATCAGCTCATAAATACCTTTGAGAGCCAAACGTTGTCCGCGCGGATCAAGCGCGTAAAAAGTTTCACCAAGCTCATTCACCTCATCGCCCCACCATTGCGCACGCTCGCGATCAGGGCAGTCCATATAGTTATCACGCATGGTAACATAAAGCGTTCGGGCTGCCTTTTGCCACAACGTATTATAGAAAGGATCATCACATTCAAAGCTGCCGGTAAAGTCTGCGTTATAACCGGTTTCACGATACTTAACCGCTTCTACTTTTGCTCCTTTCGGAACGATATACATCACCTCATGCCCGTTCATCCAACCCAAGCTCTCGTATTCGCGAGTCCCCTTCGTTGTGATGTATTCGGCACGTACATTGATATCACTTCCTCCTTCATAATGATCGGTCTTCATTACGATGGTGTCTCCACCATTTACCGAAGACACTTTCAAGTAAGGAGTAATCTGACAATTGTAGGGAAGTTTGCAGAAGATTGTATCACCCTGCGGAGCATAACGTACCGAAACATAATCGATAAGTCCGGAGTTTTTCCATTGTGGGATAATACGCTTGTGCAGTTTTCCAAACGGATAACCCTCGGCCTCCGCCACTTCGAGCGCACCCGGCAAGTGTCCATTGTATCCCGATTTGTACCAATCTACCATTTCTTTGTTTGCATCGAAGCGAATGCTCGACTCCGACAAGCGAAAATTTGGGAAAGGAGCATCGGCAGTTTCGTAGGCCGGGTATACGGCACAACTCCACGACTTATTCGAATCAAGATTGATACCCGGCGCATTACAATCAAAAAGCAATGCGGCCCTACCACTGTTGACATGTGAAAAACCATTCTTTCCAAAATGCCACACCAACACGGAAATTGTATTTTCACCATCCTTTAAATACGGAGCAATATTCACTTCATCGTAATACGTATCTGTAGGATTAGGACCACGCTTTAGCCCTCCTTCAAATACAACTTGAGTGTCGTTGATCCACAACCAATATTTACTATCGGCCGCTATGCGTGCATTCAGCACATTGGGAATATCGTTCAGATTGATTTGTTTGCGGAAGCAAAGCCAAGTATTCGTTTTACTCTGGCAATTCTCGGTATTAATCCATTTTGCACTCCAAGCATCTTGAGCAGATGCAGAGAAAGAGAGCGTTAGGCATGTTGCAACAAATGCGACAAGGTGTTTCTTCATGGACAAAAAAATAAGGTTATTACTGCAACAAATAAAATCATTATTGCAGTAATAACCTAATACATAACGAGAATTTAATATCAGGAAGTCCTTTTAGCTCAACTTCTATTGATCGGCTTCAATAGGCGTGTCATCATAAACGATTGCTTATGAAATAACAGCACCGGAAGCGAAACCCCTACAACCAATGCTATGAGAATAAATATAGCGGTGAGGCCGTTCTTAAAGATATCGACAATAAGTTGCTGATACATTGCAGGGTCGTCGCAACGCATAAACTTGGTTAGCGACAAAAACATCTTATAAGCATACATTCCCGGAATCATAGGCAAAAGCGAAGGGAATGTAAATACTTCGTTCGGACAATGAATCAGCTTTGCCAAACCAAAGCTAAGAATACCGATAAGAGCCGCTGCAAAAAACGTTGCCGTAGCAATATCGAGCGAAGTTGTATGTAACAGGTAATACCTAAAAGCATGCCCTACTGCGGCCAATAAAGCCGAACCCAAAACTGCTTTTTTAGGTGGATTGGAAATAACGGCAAAACCAATTGCTGCTATCGCGGCAAAGAATCCGTCGATTAAAATAGATGTGATAAATTCCATGACTTAAAGTTTTTCGAGTCCGAGCATTAATAAAGTGATTAAGAAACCTATCGAAAGACA
>DLYT01000095.1:2903-11850 GCA_003447595.1 Porphyromonadaceae bacterium | reverse complement strand
GACGAAACAAAAGCCGCCACGATAAATACGATAAAGTGATTCAGGTGATGATTCATCATTTCTTGGCGCACGTAGAATGCAACCAATGTACCCAGGAACACAAGCCCCATCGCAATAGCGTCACCGCCAAACAATTTGCAGAAAGAGGCATTGGCACACGCAACTAAAAAGAGTACGAGCCAGCGCGACATACGTGGATGCGCCATAATCTGCTCATAACGGATACGAATCTCTTCGAGCGAAAGATGACTATCAAAAGCATCCCAACTTAATGTACTCAAACTTGAGATAATGCGGAAGTTAAGGGCCATTGGTTTAATACGGCGCACCGCAGTAACCCATTCGGCAGAGTTAAGATCCTTCACCATCATGGTGACATTTTTTTGAAAAATGGTTAGATGCACTTCATAACCTAAGGCCGTGGCTACACGCACTACATTTCGAACCACTCGCGACGTGTGCGAACCGGCGCCCATAAGGCTAATGGCAAAATCGAGCAATAGATCGGAAACTTCTCCGATACGAGTTTCTTGTTGCATACTTCATCAAAAACAACATGCCCTTGTTAAGGGCTTTTTCATTAGTACTATTATATATTTTTTTACCGTGCAAATGTACTTGTTTTCTATAGCATGCGACGAATGATAGCCAAGGCAATTACAGATTATTATGTTTTACAACATATATTATTTAAAACAAGGAAAGCTCACACGCCTTAAAGTGTTAAAAGACACGGCATGCAAGCTTTCTATTTAAATCTATCTATCAAAACAAATTAAACGATATTCTGTACCGCTTTGAAGTATCCTATCGATTCGGCAATACCCAGAAACGGATCCTTCATATCCTTTTCGTATTCAAGGCTACACACTCCCGTGTAATTAACAGAGCGAAGCATCTTGATCAGAGCCGGGAAATCGATAAGTCCGCGCCCCAATTCAATGCCCACGCCTTCTTTAGAGGCAGCCGTAACATCTTTGATGTGTACATCAAAAACACGCGATTTGTATCGTTTGAGATCGGCTACCGGATCGTAACCATCGCGCAAGTTATGTCCCACATCGAGGCACATACCGATTCGGGGATCCAAATCTTTGGTATGATTCCACACGTCGGTAGCATTCGGAAACAACTTAATATCGGGTCCGTGCAAGTGTATCGCGTAATTCATATCATACTCCTTCACCTTTTTATCTACGTAAGGGAGCAATTCTACATTAGGCACACCTACAATTAGCTTTACCCCCACTCGTTTGGCATATTCAAATGCATTATCAATCTCTTTGTCCGACCGCATATAAATAGGTCCTACCGCATATCCGGTAATATTATGTGCGGCAAGTTTCTCTTGAAAAGCCTTGATTTGGTCGTCGGTGCTGGCAAACGGGAGGTGAAAGTCTTTGATGCACAAATAGCGCACATCAAGTTTATTCATTGTATCCAAGGTTTTATCCAGATCAAAATTAACAAAGGTATATCCGGCCATCCCCAATTTAAAAGGATCTTCCTTTGGCTGCTTGCGTGCCGAAGCAGGCACTTCTGTTGCATACGACAAAGTTGGCACTAATCCTACGGCCGCAATAGCTGCGGCACTCCGCTTGAAAAAATCTCTTCGGTTATTCATTGCTATCAGATTTATTTGAATGGTTCAGCAAGTACAACGAGTATGCATATTGGATATCAAACACATAACTCAACTCACAAATATATACATATTATTTAATTAACATCAATGTCTCTTGCCTACTTTCAAAAGATATCATTCAAAGTGCATGCATAATTGTCGAGAATAGCTACCTTTGCCGCTCTATTATATAAAAAACGAAGTTGATTTGTATGAAGCAGGGGGGGAACCACTTATTTAAATCGTTTGTGTTGGGTATATTCGTAATTGTGCTACTTCTTGCCGCACAGTTTATTCCTATCACAACCATTGGCAACGTAAAACTTAAAAAGATCAATATACTTTCCGATATCACCATCAAAGAAATTATTGAAGATAATGATGAGGATCTTCGCTATGCCGACAGCATAAAGATGGTACGCGACTCGCTCGAACGTATACATCAAGAGAAGCTTCTTGCCAACCGCGAAGACTCGATCAAGCAAGTTCGCATCGACTCGGTAAAGCGAACAGCAAAGGCTCGCATGGATTCTTTGAAAAACAGTGTAGTTACGATCGAAGATTATTCTATCGAACAAAGTGCATTAAAGCACTTTTATGCAGCACTGCACAATAGAAAGTCGCTGCGCCGACCTGTGCGCATCGCATTCATGGGCGACTCATTTACCGAGGGAGACATCATAGTGGCCGACGTGCGCGAGCAGTTGCAAAATAAGTTTGGCGGCCGTGGTATTGGTTTTGTCCCTATGGCTTCGGTGGTGGCAGCATACACTCCTACCGTAAAACACACCTTTGATAAATGGATCTCATGCTCGATACTTCAAAAAGAATACGTCAATAAGAAGTTTACAATCAATGGAGCGCTCTTCGTTCCTACCGATGGAGCCAAGGCTACCTTTACAGGTGTAAAATGGAAACAACACCTCGACTCGGTAAGCAGGGCTCGACTTTTATTCGTAAACCATGGATCTACGAATATTACCGTATGCACCAATCAGCGCGATTCTGTAAGTAAGTATTTTGGCAATCAAACCGGATTGCAGCAAATGATTACCAAAGGTAATATCAAGGACATTGCATACTCATTTGCGGCACCCGATAGCGTAGAAGTGCTGGGTGTAGTATTGGAAGACTCTGCCGGTATTGCCGTTGACAACTATTCGGTGCGCGGAAATTCGGGAATCCTCATGTCGCGCATCAACAAACAATTAAGCAACGACCTCGACAAGCTGATGCACTATGACTTGATTGTATTGCAGTATGGCATCAATGCGGTGCAGTCTGACGTGACCAACTACGGCAGCTATCGCCAGTCGATGGTGAAGGTTGTAAATCACTTGAAAGAATGCTTTCCAAATACAAGCTTCTTGCTTCTTGGCGTAGGCGATAGAAGTACGCAGCAAGATGGTATCTTTGTTACGATGCCGGGTATACATGGCATGCTTACCTCACAAAAACAAATCGCGCAAGAGTGTGGTATTGCCTTTTGGAGTATCTTTGACGCCATGGGCGGCGAAAACAGTATGGTTCAATACGTTGACAACAACTGGGCAAGCAAAGACTATACCCACATTAGTCATGGTGGCGGTCGCCAAATTGGCACGGCTTTGGTAAAAGCTATTCTCTTGGAAGCAGAAAAATATGAAGCGATTTATGAAATAGAAAATAACTCAGACAATGAAAATTAATCTATTAATAACGGGATTGATTTTGTGCATGGGGTTTGCGATTTCATCCATTGCAAGCAACACCGGTAAAGACGTAAAATCCTTTACCAAAGCAAAACCATCTCCCGAAATCAACGACAAGCACAAAGTGGCTGTCCCCGTAGCACATGAAGTGCCGGTAACATCAACTTATCGCTTTGTCAAAAAGGATGAAAATAAAATTGTAGATAACGACAGCACCATGTCGGCCTTTTTCGAAGCGCTTTACACATTAAAAGCAGAAGCTAAAGACTCGACCGACGTGCTCTCGGTAGTACATATCGGAGACTCGCACATACAAGCCGGTTATCTCACGGGGCGTGTCATGCGAAATTTCCAGCATGAATTTGGCAATGCCGGGCGCGGACTTGTGGTTCCGCTCAAACTAGCACGCACCAACGAACCCAACGACTATTTTATCACTTCTACCAATCAGTGGAAAGGCGGCCGCTTGATTCAAAAGAATCGCACGCTTCCTGTGGGTGTGGGTGGTATCGGTGTAGAAACGCAAAGTAAAGCGGTAAACTTTACCCTTCGTATGGGTGAGAAAAACGGCACTGGTTATGAGTTTAATCAAATCACGGTATTCTCTGATGAGAAAGCCCCGGTGCTCGATTCGGAAGTAGCCATAGATTCGGTATCAAACGTTACGACCGATTATTCGTTTGCCTATAAGTTACGTCTCGATACCCTTACCGATTCGATCCGACTAAAGGGAAGTTGCAACACCGCATCAAGCAATCCGTTGTATTATGGTTTCAGCCTCGAAAACGGTTCGTCGGGTGTTTTGTATCACAGCATCGGAATCAACGGTGCCCACTATGCCGACTATGTAAACAGTTATGCGTTCAAGCAAACACAGGTCTTGGCACCAAAGCTGATTATCATCTCACTGGGTACCAACGAAGCCTTTGGCCGCAACCTCAAAGAGACGGTATTAAAGTATCAGATCGACGAAACAATTTCAAAAATAAAACAAGAGAATCCCAACTCTTTATTGCTTATTACCACTCCTCCCGAGTGCTATATAAAGAAACGCGTAAACAAGAAAGTGATCTACGAACCCAATGCTAAAGTGGCAAAGGTGAGGGATGTACTGATTGATTATGCCAAAGAAAAGGGAATTGCCTACTGGGACTTGTATGAAGTGACTGGGGGAAAAGGCTCTTGTAAAAACTGGTATTCCAGCAAATTAATGTCGCGCGACCGCATCCACTTTACGCAAGATGGATATCAACTGCAAGGAGACTTATTATATAATGCTCTTATTTCCGGATATAATGAATATGTTGCCAATCGAAACCGACTTCAGTAAACTTTACGACTTACTGGCGTATAACCCTAAATCGCCGTTACTATTCAGTAGCGGCCTATTCTTGTTTTTATTTACGGCTTTCGCCCTTCTTTATTATCTGTTTAAGAACAACAGAGGCGTACGTATTGTGTATGTCACGCTGTTTTCTTTGTACTTTTATTATAAGTCGAGCGGAATCTATTTTTTGTTACTCATCTTTACGGCAACATCCGATTATCTGATCGGGCACTGGATGAATCATCTAGCCACAAATCAAAAGCAGCGCAAACTACTTGTGTTGCTTAGTTTGTGTGTAAACCTGGGTATGCTTGCTTATTTTAAGTATACCAACTTCCTGGCCGATGTCTTTAGCGGAATCTTTCAAGTTCCATTCGATATCGAACGAGTGTTCTTACCGGTAGGGATTTCCTTCTTCACCTTTCAGTCGATTAGTTACATCATCGACATCTATCGCAACGAGATAAAACCGCTCGACCGCTGGATTGATTACGTATTTTACATCTCCTTTTTTCCGCAATTGGTAGCAGGGCCTATTGTACGTGCAAAAGACTTTATCCCGCAAATACACAAGCCGGTACATGTAACGGATTACATGTTTGGCAAAGGAGTATTCCTCATTCTTGCCGGATTGTTTAAGAAAGCAATTATCTCCGACTACATCAGTCTCAACTTTGTAGACCGTGTTTTCGATCAGCCGTTGCTGTATTCGGGCTTCGAGAACCTGATGGCGGTATATGCTTATGCATTGCAAATCTATTGCGACTTTTCGGGATATTCTGACATGGCTATCGGAATTGCATTGTTACTTGGCTTCAAGTTTAACGTAAACTTTAATTCGCCATACAAATCTGCTACGATCACCGAGTTTTGGCGCAGATGGCACATCTCGCTTTCGAGCTGGCTAAAAGATTATCTATATATCTCGCTGGGTGGAAACCGCAAAGGGAAGATTCGCACCTATTTCAACCTACTCACAACGATGCTTCTTGGCGGACTTTGGCACGGTGCTTCGTGGCAATTCGTATTCTGGGGAGCGTTGCATGGTACTTCACTTGCAATACACAAGCGTGTAATGGAGTCGTTCAAAAGTTTTAAAACAATGGGCTACGAAATGAAACCTTGGCGCAGGGTATTGGGCATTTTGCTTACCTTCCATTTGGTATGCTTCGGTTGGATCTTCTTTAGGGCCTCTAGCTTCGAAAACGGTTGGCTTGTGCTGGAACAGATATTTACAAGCTTCCGCCCCGAAATTATCCCGCAGTTTTTTGCCGGCTATAAAATGGTAAGCTTCTTTATTTTGCTCGGTTATGTTCTTCACTTCACTCCCGAATCGTGGGAACGTAAAGCATATCAGTGGTCTACATCGGCTCCATTGCTTGCAAAGGCTGCCGTATTTACATTGATGATTATTTTAGTAATGCAATTAAAGTCGTCGGATGTACAACCATTCATCTACTTCCAATTCTAAAAACGATACATCTCAAAATACAAAGGCGGAATTGAATATAAAGTTCAATCCCGCCTTTTTCATATCAATCTATTCAAAATTACATTGGGTTATTCGCCCATGAGAGTAAGGTTGATATCTTTAGTAGTAAGTAATGCTTCTTTTCCTTTTCCCGACAACGTAATGCTGTCGTTTCCATATTTAAATCCAGAGCCAGATACTTGAATTGGCAAGATCCACTCTTGATCATCCATTGTAACCATCGCAACTTCCTGTACCGGATCAAATACTACATTTACCTGATACAAGCGTTTAGTCTTGTTGTCAGACCCTTTGTATGTTACTTTAATTGGCTGACTCGGGTCTTGAGCAAAAAGAAGTTTGTCTCCATTTACAATTTCCCATTGACCTTTTACTTGTTTTACGGTAATGTCATCGTTGACCCAAGCTTTTACACCCTTATCCTCTTTTACTGGTAATACTAAGCTTGCCTCTACTTGAGGTAAGAATACTTCACACTGAGAAGAGTCTTTTCCAAAAACAATGAAAGCTGAAGAGGTAGCTGTGCTATCCATCATATCTTTCATCCGTATACCAGCTTCAAATACACGAATACAATCGTTATTTACTTGCGACCATGTGTATCCGGCCGACATATTACAACCATGCGAATCTACATCATCGCCTACAATTTCTTCCTCTGCAATCAAGACTGTATCTTCAACAATCTCTGCATCTTTATTTTCTTTTGCTTTCGAGTTACAAGCTGAAAGCAAAACGGTACTTCCCAAAGCTAAAAAATAAACAAACTTTCTCATTTCTTTTTCTTTTCTCGATTAATACAAGTCAATCATCAATTTTAAACTTTCTGTTTTATATTGTAAAACAAGGATATAATGAATTGGTTGCAACCTCAATACAAATATACCCTAAAACGATTCGTTGTTTTTATTTTTAATTCTGCACAAATCCGCTATTTTTGTTCCCATACAATTAGCTTTAACCGGCTTTACTGAACAAAGCCACTAACAAACATCGTAAAATCATGATACAACAAGTTGTAAAAGACATTAAGGCAGGAAAACTGCTGTCTTACGAAGAAGCTTTGCAAGTATTTCGTTGTACGTCGAGAGAAGAACTACACAACGCTGCTGCGGAAATCACGGCTCATTTTCTAGGAAATAAGTTTGACACCTGCTCTATTATAAATGCAAAATCGGGCAAATGCTCCGAAGACTGCAAATGGTGTGCACAGTCGGCACACTATAAAACAAAGGCTGAGTTTTATGCATTACTGCCGGCTTCCGAATGCTTGAGGCAAGCAAACTACAATGCTAATCAGGGAATCAACCGCTTCTCGCTTGTAACGAGCGGACGCAAACCCAACACAAAAGAGATGAAAGAGATTTGTGACACCTTTCATACAATCAAAGCAAACTCTCCGATCAAATGCTGTGCTTCATTAGGACTTCTTACCAAAAAAGAACTTGCAGAGTTGCGAGCGGCCGGAGTTGAGAACTATCACTGCAACATTGAAACAGCCCCTTCATACTTTAAAGAACTTTGCTCTACGCATACGATGGAAGAAAAGATGAAAACCATTTGTGCCGCACGTGAAGTGGGCATGCGTATTTGTTCGGGTGGTATCATCGGCATGGGCGAAACCATGGAGCAACGTATCGAAATGGCTGTATTCTTGCAAGAGAATGAAGTATACTCGATTCCGATCAATATGCTGCATCCAATCGAAGGTACACCTCTAGGCAAATGCGACATTCTGGACAATGATGAGTTCCTTGACTCTGTAGCAATGTTTCGCTTAATTAACCCGAAAGCATATCTCCGTTTCTCGGGCGGTAGAGCGTTGCTTAGTAAAGATACACAAGCGAAGGCATTGCGCATCGGAATCAACTCTGCCATTATGGGCGATCTACTTACAACTATTGGATCGAAAGTAAAAGAGGATATCGAACTATTCACCGAAGCAGGTTATACATTTAATGAAAACACCGATTGGGTAAAATGACAACAGAAGAATTATTAGATATAGACCGTAATCACATTTGGCACCCATACACATCGATCTCTCATCCATTGTGTGTATTTCCTGTAGAAAAAGCAGAAGGAGCTGTGATTACACTTTGTGACGGAAGAGAATTGGTAGATGGAATGTCTTCATGGTGGGCAGCTGTACACGGCTATAACCATCCTGTTTTAAATAAGGCAGCGCAAGATCAGTTGGGCAAAATGTCGCACATCATGTTTGGCGGACTCACGCATGAGCCGGCGGCTCAATTAGCTGAAAAGATTCTGTCCATTGTGCACCCGTCGCTTTCAAAGATATTCTTCTGCGATTCGGGATCGGTATCGGTAGAGGTTGCCTTGAAAATGGCCATCCAATATTGGTACTCGCTCGGAAAGAAAGAAAAGAATAAGTTCGTAACCATCCGCTCGGGCTATCATGGTGATACATGGAATGCCATGTCGGTTTGCGACCCGGTAACCGGAATGCACGGCATCTTCGGTAATGCTTTACCAATACAGTTCTTTGTATCGGAACCGAAAACCCGTTACGGCGACAACTGGAACGATGAGGATATTTCTGAATTGCGCGAAACACTCGAAAAGCATCACCACGAGATTGCCGCGCTTATTCTTGAACCGGTAGTACAAGGAGCCGGAGGCATGCGCTTCTACTCTCCACGTTACCTGGTCGAAGCCCGCAAACTCTGCGATAAATACGACGTACTATTGATCTTTGATGAAATAGCAACCGGATTTGGTCGTACCGGAACTTTGTTTGCTTGGGAGCATTGCGGCATCGCACCCGATATTATGTGTATCGGAAAGGCTCT
>DLYT01000095.1:1788-2724 GCA_003447595.1 Porphyromonadaceae bacterium | reverse complement strand
ATTATGTGTATCGGAAAGGCTCTTACCGGAGGATACATGACACTGGCTGCAACACTTGCCAATGATAAAGTAGCCGAAGGTATCTCAAACGGATACCCCGGTGTATTTATGCATGGCCCTACGTTTATGGGCAATCCACTTGCTTGCGCGGTAGCCGCAGCTTCGATCGACTTGTTGTTAAGTTCAAACTGGAAGGCTAACGTAAAACGTATTGAAGCACAGTTGCAACAAGAACTGAGCAAAGCCGAAGCCATCGAAGGTGTACAAGAAGTGCGCGTATTGGGAGCTATCGGTGTTGTGGAAATGAAAGAACCCGTAACCATGTCTGATATACAACCGATGTTTGTAGAAGAAGGCATTTGGGTGCGACCATTCGGCAAACTGGTATATTTAATGCCTCCGTTTATTTGCAGCGAAGCACAAATTTCGAAACTTACCTCTGGAGTCATCAATGTGATCAACCGTTATCTTGCTTCAAAGTAAGCAATCACAATCACTCAATCATGAATAGATTTGAACAAGAACTTTCTGAGCTCAAGGAAAAGGGAAGCTTTAGATCCATCCCTCCTATTGAGCATGAAGGAAAGTATATCATAAAGGACAATCAAAAACTAGTAAATCTATCGGGCAACGACTATTTAGGTCTTGCCTCTCGACTCGATTTACTTGAGCAATTTAAAGAAGAGACACAAGGGCAATTTCTGCCCTACTCTTCTTCTTCCTCCCGTTTGCTTACCGGCAACTTCCCAATTTACGAACAATTAGAGTCGCTTATTGCCGCATCATTGCAACATGAAGCCGCTTTACTTTTCAATAGTGGTTATCATGCCAACATTGGTATACTACCTGCCATCACAACAAAACGCAGTTTGATCGTTGCAGACAAACTCGTACATGCCAGCTTGATTGACGGAATCCGCCTCAGCAATGCTCAAT
>DLYT01000095.1:0-1484 GCA_003447595.1 Porphyromonadaceae bacterium | reverse complement strand
CTCTTTAGTATGGATGGAGACATCGCCGACTTACGTTTTCTTGTCGCAATGAAACAGCGCTTCAACAATGTATATTTATATGTAGACGAAGCACATGCCATCGGCGTAAGAGGCAACCACGGATACGGAATCGCAGAAGAGCAAGGAGTACTAGCCGATATTGATTTTCTGGTAGGCACGTTTGGAAAGGCACTCGCCTCAATGGGAGCCTATGTGGCATGTACGAAGGTAATACGCGACTACCTCATTAACACGATGCGTCCGCTTATCTTCTCTACGACATTACCTCCGGTTACCATTGCCTGGAGCTACTTTATATTCAAGCAGCTCCCTTTGTTTGGCAAAGAACGGGAACACCTCGAGATTATATCCAAACTACTACGCGATGCCATCGCGGCAAAAGGAGTAGCAATGCCGAGCGAAAGCAACATCATCCCCTATATTATCGGAGAAAACAAAGCTTGCATCGACTTTGCGTTGCAGTTGCAAAAGTTGGGTGTATATGCACTTCCCGTGCGTCCGCCCACTGTACCGGTAGGAACCTCGCGCATTCGCTTTTCGCTGTCGGCCGCCATTGCAAAAGAAGATATCGAAGCAATATTATCGGGACTTTAGTAACAAGGTTTCAATTTTATCTCCTATCTTTAAAATATGTAATTGTTGTTTAGTCTCTGTTTTAACACTAGCTTAAATGAAAACACTGTTGATGCTTGATAACCAGAAAGAGGAACTAATCCTTTTTTTAGGTGGTTGGGGAATGGATCCGAATCCTTTCCGTCATTTACAATGCGAACTCTATGATGTATGTATGGTGTATGATTATCATTCGCCCAACTTCCGTTTGGAGTTGCCAAAGCAATACAAGAAAATACATCTCATCGCTTGGTCGATGGGGGTATGGGTTGCATCCCGCCTAAAGCAACAAAACCAATTAAACTTCGACAGTGCTATTGCAATCAACGGAACAGAGCAGCCTATTGATGACGAATACGGTATCCCTATTGCTATTTACAACGGTACTTTAGAACACTTTTCCGACGACAATCGAAAACGATTCAACCGACGTATGTGCAACGACAGTACTACTTTCCGCTTCTTTTCGGCACACAATGTAGAACGAGACAGTACATATCTTCGTGAAGAATTGCAATCTCTAAAAGACATGGTCGAATGTGAGTCTCCGCTACAAACGGAAGCAATCAACTGGGATAAAGCAATTATTGCTAGTGACGATTATATATTTCCAACCACCAACCTACTTCATTTCTGGGACGGAAAAACAACTGTTCGAGAAGTAACCGGAGGACATTACCTCTTCAACCAGTGGGAAAAGTGGGACTCTATATTAAAACTATGAACAAGGCGCTAATAAAGAAACGTTTCGCAGATTCAAAGACAACTTACAATAAGCATGCACTAGCCCAACAGCAAATATGTATGCAGCTATCTCAACTGATCAAGAATCAGCAGCGCAATCATTTCGA
>DLYT01000039.1:6891-29792 GCA_003447595.1 Porphyromonadaceae bacterium | reverse complement strand
TGGTGTAAACTCTTTTTAGGGGAATAAGTCCCTGATTATTGGTTAAAATATATACCTTTGCGTATACTTAAAAATGGCAAAGAATTCACGGATGATAACAAAACATAACTTGCCGGCGGTTATTGTGATTGCAATGATTGGCTTGTCGTGGGCTTTCGGGGTGAAGGCGCAGGGGGAATTATTACCTGCAACGAACCGACCGAATCCTTTGTATGCAGCCGTTCCGGATACAATAGCAAACCGTTTGGATACCCTTAACGTTGGAAAAGATACACTCATCGCTCCGGCCGCAGATTCTTTGTCGCAAGATACGATAAAGAAGTCGGCCAATGCACTCGATGCAATTGTAGACTATCAAGCTACAGACTCTATCGTGATGACTAATGGAAACTGGGCTTATCTATTCGGTGAAGGAAAAGTAAAATACGAACAAATTGAGCTCGAATCGGAAGAGATTAATATGAATCTCGATAGTAGTTTGGTTTTTGCCAAATACGGACTCGACTCAATCGGTGCTGAATTTGGTTTTCCACTCTTTAAAGACGGAGGCGAACAATACGAAGCTAAAACAATGAAATATAACTTTAAGACAAAGAAAGGTTATATTACTGAGTTGATTACCCAACAGGGTGAAGGTTTTGTGGTTGCGGGAGAGTCGAAAAAGATGGAGAACAATGACATCTTTATGAAAGGAGGAAAATATACTACGTGTGATAATCACGATCATCCTCACTTTTATTTTCAATTGACCAAAGCAAAAGTAAGACCACAAAAGAACGTGGTAACCGGGCCTGCTTATCTTGTAATGGAAGACGTACCACTGCCTATTGCAGTTCCTTTCGGTTTCTTCCCTTTCTCTCAAACGTATTCTTCCGGTATCATCATGCCGACTTTCGGTGATGAAAATGCGCGTGGTTTCTACTTGCGCGACGGTGGATATTATTTTGCGTTGAGTGATTACATTGATTTGGCTTTGACCGGTGAGATTTATACAAAAGGATCTTGGGGACTTCAAGCTCGTTCTAATTATCGCAAGCGTTACAAGTATTCGGGTGGTTTCAACTTGGCTTACTTGGTAACCAAATTAGGAGACAAGGGTTTGCCCGATTATTCGAAAAGTAAAGACTTTAAGATTACCTGGAATCACAGTCAGGATCCGAAGGCGAATCCGTTTAGCACGCTTTCGGCAAGTGTAAACTTTTCTACCAGTAGCTACGACAGACAGTCGCTTACCGGTATGTACAATCCGAATTTATCAACTCAGAATACAAAGAGTTCGTCAATCAACTACACGCGTCGCTTCCCAAACTCTCCTTGGAGTTTAACAGCGAATACGACCATTAATCAGCGATCGCGAGATTCGACCGTTTCGGTTACGCTTCCCGATCTTAACGTAACGATGAGTCGTATCTATCCTTTCAAACGTAAAAAGGCAATGGGCGATCAGCGTTGGTATGAGAAGATTTCGATGAGTTACTCGATGTATTTCCGTAACTCGATTGAGACGAAAGAGAATCTTCTATTCAAGTCGAACTTTATAAAAGATTGGAAAAATGCCTTCAAGCATGATATTCCTGTTCAGGCAACATTCAATCTATTTAAGTATATCAATGTAACGCCATCGTTCAACTATACAGAGCGTTGGTACACCAGTAAGGTAGATCAGTCGTACGATTTAGCAACAAATACAGTTGTGAAAGATACCGTTTTCGGATTTAATCGTGTGTATAACTACAGTGGGTCGGTGAGTGCGTCTACAAAGCTTTATGGTTTTTACAAACCACTTCCTTTCTTAGGGGATAAAGTGCAAATGATTCGTCACGTATTTACTCCTTCGGTAAGTTATAGCAACTCGCCCGATTTCGGAGCAAAGCGTTACGGTTATTACAAAGAGATGCGTTATATTGATGCATACGGTAATGAAAAGATCGATTACTATTCTCCCTATCAGAGTCAAATATTCGGAGTTCCGGGAAGAGGGAAGACGAGTATGGTTTCGTTCGATATCTCGAACAATGTAGAGATGAAGGTGAAATCGGATAGCGACTCTACAGGGATCAAAAAGATTAGTATCATAGATAACCTCGGTTTGAGCTCAGCCTATAATTTTGCGGCCGACTCATTAAACTGGAGTAACATTGCAGCCACAATGCGTTTGAAGCTTACAAAAGATTTGACGCTTAATGTGAACGGGATGTTTGATGTGTATACGTATCAGGCCGATCGTAATGGTAATCCGGTTCGTGTAAACGTGCCGCGTTGGAAAGTAGGTAAAGGTATTGGTCGTTTGCAATCAGCGAATACTTCTTTCTCTTATACCTTCAATCAAGATACCTTTAAGAAATGGTTCTCGAAAGGAGATAAGGATAGCGGATCGGATGTGCCGGAAGGCGGTGAAAACACAACAGATCAAGAAGCTGTTGATGGAGAACTAACCGGAACAACAACGCCATCGCGTCGCAATAAAGAGAAGAAAGACGAGGGCGAGTATGACTCTGACGGATACTATGTCAATAAGATTCCATGGAGTTTGTCGTTGAGTTATACGTTGGCATATGGTTATGGAACGTTCGATTCGCAAAAGCTTGAATACAATAGAAAGCTGACACAAGGTTTGACCTTCTCAGGGAATATCTCTCCAACAAAGAACTGGTCGTTAAACTTCTCATCAAGTTACGACTTCGACTTAGGGAAGATTACCTATATGACTTGCGGTATCACGCGTAACATGCACTGCTGGAATATGTCGATGAACTTCATCCCGGTAGGACCATACAAGTCGTACAACTTCTCAATCGCTGTAAGCTCTTCAATGCTAAAAGACTTGAAGTATAACAAGAGCAACAACTATCGCGACAACTTAGATTGGTATTAAACCATCCCTATTTGTGGATTCCTTATAGATTAAAAGGTATCTTTTCGAATGCTGATTATGCAAACGGAAAGATACCTTTCTTTATTTTAAATAACTTTTAGTTATCAGGCATAACAAATTGTGATTGGTATTTCTGCTCTAAGTGTTTTATTTTTGAGGCAGATAGATTTGATAAACGAGAATTCCAAGTACTACAAATATTCACATCAATGAAGCCAATCTATCTAACTAAACAAAAAAGGGTCGAATTGTTTTCTATGGTTTCGACTTACACAAATTAAAAACCTCTTTGCAATTTCGGGCGGTGCCGAATAAAGCAAAGAGGTTTTTTGTTTTATAGAAAGTATCGGTTTATACAACCGATCTTGTCAATCATCATATAATATGTATTTGCTAATATTTTGCAAAAGAGGCAAGGTGGATTAATGCTTTTTGCCAGAGGTCACCACTACACGTTGTGTAGGAGCTTGCGTAGCATTGCGCACTTCAAGCTGATGCACTACTTCTTCGGCAAGATTGCGGAATGCAGATCCGGTAATCGTTTCATCATTCAAGGCTACAGGCGCACCGTTGTCGCCACCTTCGCAGATACTTTGTACGATCGGAATTTGACCTAGAAGTGGAACTTGAAGTTCTTCGGCAAGACGTTTACAACCTTCTTTTCCGAAGATGTAATATTTGTTTTCCGGAAGTTCGGCCGGAGTAAACCAAGCCATATTTTCAACCAACCCCAAAACAGGAACGTTTACTTTCTCACCCATAAACATGCTGATCCCTTTGCGGGCATCGGCAAGAGCTACGTCTTGAGGAGTACTAACTACCACCGCGCCGGTAATAGCCAATGTTTGTACAAGCGTAAGGTGAATGTCACTTGTGCCCGGAGGAAGGTCAATCAGGAAGAAATCCAGATCACCCCAGTTGGCATCGGCAATCAGTTGCTTCAAGGCGTTGCAAGCCATGCTTCCGCGCCAAAGTACTGCATCTTCTTTGTTAACGAAGAATCCGATCGACAAAACCTTTACCCCGTAGTTTTCGGCAGGAATGATTAAGTCGCGGCCGTTTACGTTCTCAAGGTGTGGGCGAGCCTCTTCCAAGTTAAACATTTTAGGCATCGACGGGCCAAAGATATCCGCATCGAGCAGACCAACCTTGTAGCCAAGTTTGGCAAGAGCCACTGCAAGATTTGCCGCAACTGTACTCTTTCCTACACCACCTTTACCGGAAGATACCGCGATGATGTTTTTTACCTGAGGTAACAGCTTGTCCGGTTCGGGACGCGGAGCCTGTTTTGCCTTCACGTTGATATTGCCTTTGATTTCGATGTCTTCGCCGGCGTATTTTAAAATAGCTGTTTCGGCAGCCTTAACCACTGATTTAATAAACGGATCGTTCGGTTTCTCGAAAATAAGAGAAAACGTAACCTTGTTTCCGTCTATACGCATATCATCCTCTACCATTCCGGAAGAGACAAGATCTTGGCCGGTGCCCGGATAGCGTACCTTTGCAAGAGCTTCCAATATTAAATTAGGATAGAGAGCCATATTATTTAGATTTTATATGAAAACAAAATGCAGTAACCCGAAGTCAGATTACTGCATAGTTTATAATTGTATTATTGTTCGTCTTTCTTGGGTTTTTGCGATGCGAGCTGACTTCTTCTGCTTCTGTTGAAGCTTCGGTATTCGTCGTATTCGATTTCAATATCCGGTTCTATTAGTTCGTCGCGTTCTTCACATACAAACTTGATGTATTTGATATTGATTCCACGGTCGAGCCATTGTTGTTCGTAATAAGTACGGATCGAAAGGATATCGTTGGCAAGTCCCGAGTGATACAAGTCGTCGGTTTGTACAAGTACCGGATACTTATTCGCCTTCACCATTTCGCAAGTATAAGTAAACATAAATCCGCTGTCACTCTTTAGGTGAATGATACCGTCTTTCGAAAGCAATTCGCGGTACAACTTCATGAAGCGAGTAGAAGTAAGACGTTTTGTTGTCTTTTTCATCTGCGGATCAGGGAAAGTAATCCAGATTTCAGAAACCTCACCCGGCGCAAAGAAATTTGCGATAAGTTCGATGTGCGTACGTAGGAAAGCAACATTCGTCATTCCGCTATCGAGCGATTCTTTAGCCCCCGACCACATACGAGCACCTTTGATATCGATACCGATAAAGTTTTTGTCCGGAAACATTTTTCCCAGTCCTACGGTATACTCACCTTTTCCACATCCAAGTTCAAGGACGATCGGATTGTCGTTTTTGAAAAAACGCTCATTCCAGTGTCCTTTCAAGTCGAAACCTTTTTCTTTCAATACGGCAAAAGGATATTGGAATACGTGCGGGTATCCCGACATGTCATCAAATTTCTGTAACTTATTCTTTCCCACTGTTTGGAAGTTTATAATGCTTTGTAATAATCTGTTTCTATGCAAAGATAATACATTTACATCGATGTAGAATGTTCGTAGTGAGTAAAGAATAGTGAATAGGAGTGGGATAACTGAAAAAGTTTTGCAAACGGAGATGCAAAACGAAAGGTATATAAACAAAAAAAAGAGATCGTAAGATCTCTTTTTAATGCTCTTCAGGCTGGACTCGAACCAGCGACCCTCTGATTAACAGTCAGATGCTCTAACCAACTGAGCTACTAAAGAATTTGTGTTATTTGTTTTCGATATTGCTCTTCAGGCTGGGCTCGAACCAGCGACCCTCTGATTAACAGTCAGATGCTCTAACCAACTGAGCTACTGAAGAGTGTTTCGCTTTAATAAGTAAAAGAAGCTCTTCAGGCTGGGCTCGAACCAGCGACCCTCTGATTAACAGTCAGATGCTCTAACCAACTGAGCTACTGAAGAGTGTTTGCTTTTCTTATTTTGCACTGCAAAGGTAGTGCATGTTTCTGGAATATGCAATATATTTGCAGGAAAATTTTCAAAAAAAATGAAGACAATTGGTTTAGGAAATCCTCTATTGGATGTATTAGTCAGATTATCAGGAGATGAGCTTTTGGGCGAGGTTGGGCTTTTAAAGAACGCAATGGTGTTGATAGACCGAGAAAAGATGCTCGAGATCCGTTCGAAGGTAGAAAATCTACCGATTTCAATGATTCCGGGGGGCTCTTCGGCCAATACAATTCGTGCGATGGCCACACTTGGCGCACCTGTTGGTTACCTTGGAAAGATCGGAACCGATACGTATGGCGACTTTTATGAAGAGCAATTAATCAAAAAAGGAGCCGTGTCGCACTTGTTACGTAAAGATACCGACAGTGGCATCTCAACCGTATTGATCAGTACCGATGGCGAACGTACGATGGGAACCTATCTAGGCCCGGCTGCCGAGCTGGTATATCAAGATATCACAGAAGATATCCTTTCTCAATACGACACCGTATATATCGAAGGTTACTTAATCATCAACGACGAGTTGTTCCGTGGCGTATTGAAAGATGCAAAGCGTTTGGGCTTGAAAGTAGCACTCGACTTGGCCAGCTTCAATGTAGTAGAAGACAACAAAGCTACACTACTTGAAGTAATCCCGGAATACGTAGATATTTTGTTTGCCAATGAAGACGAAGCGGCAGCCTTTACAGGTAAAGCTCCGGTAGAAGCACTGCACGAAATTGCGCAAATGGTAGATATCGCCGTAGTGAAGGTAGGAGCAAAAGGCGCCTATATTTCGCAAAATGGAGAAGTAACGCATGTAGAAGCTTACGGAGGTGCTCCAATCGATACCACCGGCGCGGGCGATTGCTTTGCGGCAGGTTTCCTTTACGGACTTACGCAACAAGCCGAAATGAAAGCTTGTGGGGAGTTGGGATCACTACTTGGTGGAACTGTAATCGCTCAAGTAGGGCCTGAGATTCCGGAGTCTGAGTGGGAACAAATAAAGTTAAAAGTTAACGAGATATTAGGTTAACAGGTAGATAAATCTATACATTTATTGCATTATAACCTAAGTTGAACACATCATTATGAATATACGAAAAGGAACTATTGCCTACGTTGCGGCATTTACTTTTTTGTCGATGTTCACCACTGTCAAAGCACAGGAGGTGAATCAATTCGATGTCAGTAAGAATCTTGAAATCTTCAATTCGATTGTAAAAGAAGCCGAGATGTTTTATGTCGATTCGATCGATGTAAACGCAACGGTAAAGCGTGGTATCGATGGCATGCTAAAGGGACTTGATCCTTATACCGAGTATATTCCGGAGGAAGAGATGGAGCAGTTTAAACTGATGACTACCGGAGAATATGCTGGTGTGGGTGCTATCATTACGGCAAAAGACGGTAAGGTTATGATCAACGAGCCGTATGAAGGGATGCCCGCAGCATTAGCCGGACTCAAGGCTGGAGATGTACTGCTTACGATCAACGGTGAAGACGTTTCAAATACTACTGTCGATCAAGTGAGCGCAAAGCTCAAAGGTCAGCCCAATACCAAAGTAAAGATCAAATACTTGCCTTACGGCGAAAAGAAACCTCGCGAAGTAGAGATCATGCGTAAACTTATCGAGATTAATCCGGTAACTTACTATGGTACGTTCAATAATGATAGCGTAGGTTATATCTATTTGTCAGGCTTTACCGATAAGTGTAGTAACGAAGTACGCAAAGCACTGTTGGATCTCAAAAACAACAAGAAAGTAAGCTCGCTTATTCTTGATTTGCGTGGCAACGGCGGCGGTTCACTAGAAGAAGCAATCCAGATACTAAACATGTTTGTTCCCAAAGATCAGGTTGTGTTGAGTACCAAAGGAAAACTAAAACAATGGGACCGTACCTATCGTACAACGCAAGAGCCGGTGGATACGGTAATGCCATTGGTTGTATTGACAAGCAACGGATCTGCATCCGCATCCGAAATTGTATCGGGAGCGCTACAAGATTTAGATCGTGCGGTAATTGTGGGAGATCGTACCTTTGGTAAAGGCTTGGTGCAATCCACACGTGATTTGCCATACAACGGAAGTCTTAAGGTTACAATCTCGAAGTATTATATCCCGAGCGGACGTTGTATACAAGCAATCGACTACTCGCATCGTAATCCAGACGGAAGCGTATCGAAAGTACCGGATAGCTTGACTACCGTATTCCATACGGCGGCAGGCAGACCAGTGCGCGATGGCGGAGGTATTGTTCCAGACTTTAAAGTAGAGTCGCCAAAGCAACCTACCATTTCGTACTATTTGGTGATGAATAATGAAATCTTCGACTTTGTAAACGACTGGACTAGCAAGCGTAAGCAAATTGCGCCGATCGAAGAGTTTGTTTTTACAGACGAAGACTACGAAGGATTTAAACAATTCATGAAAGGTCGCAATTTCTCATATGATCGTCAGAGCGAGAAAGCATTGAAGAACTTGAAAGAGATTGCAGATATCGAAGGTTACATGGATATCGCTTCACCAGAGTTTAAAGCACTCGAAGAGAAGCTTCAACCAAATCTCGATCGCGACCTTGATAAGTTCAAAGATCAAATCAAGCAGCTAATTTCATTAGAGATTGCGAAACGTTATTACTTCCAAAAGGGAGAAATGATTCAATCGTTGAAGATCGACGATGAACTACAAAAAGCACTTGAAGTTTTGTCAAACCAAGCATTGTACGAGAAAACACTTTCGGCTCCGGTAGAAACGGCGAAGCCAGCTCAGGCAAGCAAAACTACTGAGAAGAAGTAAAGTGAATATGCAATAAAATAACTTCGGAACGCGTGCCTATCCTGTAGGGTGGGCCCGCCACTCCGATACCTGCCGAGGTGTAAAACTGTGTATTTCCTTCGCGATAATAACCATAAGCATGTTTATGAACAGCTTGAATAACATATTTATAAGGCCAGATTTGTCCGTCGTGCGTGTGGCCGTGTAGTCCAAGATCAATACCATTCATCAACATTTCACCCCAAGCTTCGGGCTGATGGTCGAGAACAATCACCGGAAGCGTCTTATCCACATCCGTCAATAACGTATTCAAGGATTTTCGTTTTACGTTTACCCTGTCTTCCCTTCCTACAAGATAAAAAGCACTATCAGGCATGGCAACCGAATCGGTTAGCAATGTAATCCCCGTACTTCTCAACCACTTTTCTTTGTCGATATAGTTTGCCCGATATTCATGATTCCCTTTTACGGCATACACTCCCATAGGGGCTACAATCTGACGAAATACTTCCTCCATGTGTTCTTTCTTCGGATAATGCATATCGTAGTCGATGATATCGCCCACCATCACCACCATATCGGGGTGCAAAGAATTAATCAAAGCAACTTGTTTCTCAAATAGTTTTCGATTCACGACTTCGCCTAAGTGAATATCCGAAACCATAGCAATGGTCATGCTGTCTATACCTTTTGCCTGTTTGGGTATGGAGATGTACACGTTTCGTACCACAGGATTCGTTACATTGTGGTAACCCCAAATCATAAGGGCGGTAGTAACTGCACAGACTACAGCAAATAAAATTCGTTTTACTCGTGTATAATGATCATGTATCCACTGAGGAAATATCTTGAAAAGCTTATTGGTGAGTCGGAGCACATCAAATGCAACCAACATCATCACGATGTAGATCGAAGCAATGTACCACGTATTGCAAATGTATTGGATGGTTGTCATTACTTGGTCGGGCAGTTCCTTTCGAAACAGATATCCGAAGAAATAAAGAGTAACCTCACCTCCGATGGCAGCTATAAAAGGAATGCGTATACTTTTGCGTGGAGGCAACGCCTCATATCCACGGAAGGCAATATATGCGGTGAAAAGTATTTGGGCAAAAATGGATTGCAAGAAAACTTTCATATGTTTGATTGTAGGTGTCTAAACAGGCTTATTTCACGTCCAGATCAATACAAGCAACTTCGGAGTCGGTTCCTATTCTAAAAGGAGGTCCCCAAAGAGATAAACCGGAACTCACGTAAAAATGAGTCATATTCCTTATTTCATAACCATAAGGAAGTTCGTAAAGTTGCTTTACTAAAAGTGAAACAGGCCAAATTTGTCCTAAATGTGTATGCCCACTCACCTGCAAGTCTACACTGGTATCTGCCGCATGTTGCAGATCATAGGGTTGATGATCGAGTACAATCTTAACTACGTCTTCGGGAACACGACTGATCAATTCGCTGATTGATTTACGATTTTTGTTGTGACGGTCGTCACGTCCGGTTATCCAGATCCCTTCGGTTAGTTCAACAGATGCATCACGTAAAAACTTGATCTTTGTTCGTTTGTAGAATTCTTCCGCTTCGTTGATGCCGGCAATATACTCATGATTGCCCGGAATGGCCCATACACCAAGAGGGGCATCTAGTTTATTAAGTACCTCTTGCATGTTCTGGTCATAAAGCGGAACCACCGAGTTGTCGATCATATCACCTGCTATTACAATAACATCAGGCTTTAGCGCATTGATTTGATTTACATAACCGGTCATTCGGGTCGCATCGGTTCCATAACCGAGATGCACATCACTGATAGCGGCAATACGTAGTTTTTTACCTTTATGCGCAGAGTTATTAACAGCTATGTTGAGAGGTGTTGTTTGCGGGTAGCTATAGTTTATATAGCCGTAAATCATTGTAGCCGTAGTGATTGTTACGGAAATAAGTAGCGCGCTAATTTTCGCTTGTCGTCTGTTATCAACAATCCAGTTGTTGCGGATGCCTGTCAGTTTTCCAATGATCAAAAAGAAGTCGACCAATATCGCCTGTAACAAAAAATAAAGGAAGGCAACCAGCCAAGTATTTCCCGCTTCATATACAATATGACCTTGCGTGGGTGTAACCCCCAACTTAGCAAGAAAAAATTGGATGAAAGGGAGAACGGATACGATTACAAACAGCGGAACGTAAGCAATACGCAAAGGTTTCAGGGCCGAAAGAAGTTTCCAACCGCGCTGAAACAAATAACAACTAGCCAAAGCATAGATCAGTATAACAACAATAAAAAACGTTTTCATAGGTATCGAGTTGAAGTTCAAAGATAATAACTTCATAGCGAATTTGAAAACAATAAATAGCCGTTGAAACGACGCAATTTGCTCGATTTTTGAACCTTATAAAGTCCGTTTCAGAACCATGCATGTTTCTTCCAAAAACCATGCATGGTTTTTTTGAAAACCTAATGAGGTTTTTGGAAAAACTAAACTAGGTTTTTACGCGTTGTAAATCAGTGTTTTAGCAGGACGTTTCCACGGGGCTTGACAGAGCAGGCAAACTCCGATTGATCTGTTTATAAACGAGGTACAGCAACGAATGCAAGTATTAATGTCAATCAAGTTTATGCCAAACGACATAATACAGTCCTGATATATTTTTTATCATTGAATAATACCAATTTACGGATTAGTCGTATATTAGGCATCGCAACGTTATAGATTAATCTACAAGACCATACGATTATGATAAAACACACAGGAATTGGAATATTAGCTTCGCTATTGCTGCTTAGTAGCTGCGGGGGAAAGACGAATACAAAAGGAACACAGGACGGAGATGCGGCAGACGCATCGGAAATCGTAGAAGCCTCGAATAAAAAGTTTGATGAAAATGGTGTCGAGATTATCGATCTATCCGATTTTAAACTAACCGACGCTCCATTCCCCATGAGCGAAATAGTTGATCCATCCGATGTGCAATATATAAAGCTTGAAACTACGGATGGAGGTTTATTATCACAATGCTTGAAAATAAAGGTCGCTGAAAATAATGTTTATTTGGCTGATGGTTTTTTAACGAGGTATATTTATCAATTTGACAGGTCGGGGAAATTTATTAATAAAATAGGGAAAATAGGTCAAGGCCCTGGAGAGCATAAACACATCTCTGACTTTACAGTTGATAATGATAGCCTTTATGCAACAATGACAGAAAGAGATCAGACTTATGTTTATGATAAGAAAGGCAATTATATCAGGAAAATAGGGAAAACAAAGATTGATTGTAGTATCGAAAAGATTGCTGATAAACTTATATTCATAAGAAGAAGCATGTGTCAGTATAATGATTTCTTTTCCTTTTTTCTATTAAATCAAAGTGGAGATAGTATATACTGTCAAGTTCCGCAACTGGTTTCAGAATTAATAAATAATGATAAGCGGGGTTTTTATTATCAGTCTACGCCAATAACGCAAACGAAAGATCATATTTTGCTTTTTGAGGCATTAGAAAATAGACTTTATGAGATTTCAGAAAATCAATATCAATTGAGATATAAGTTAGAAATGGGGAAGTACTCCATGCCATTAGCATATGTATATAATATAAATAGATCTAAAGGAGAGTCTATTGATCAGTATTTTAAGATTCAAGGATTATTAGAAACAAGATCAGATATTTTGTTTTTAATTGGCTATGGAGGAGATTTTACAATAGATTATATTGCTTGTTATAATAAAGATAATGGAGATGTAAAGTTTTGGAAAATGGCAGAATATCAAAAGGAGACAGTCAATAGTGTTTTGTATAATGATATTGATGGGGGACCTTCCATTGTTATTCGAGGTATACTTGATGATCCGAACTATGCCTTTACTTTAATCTATCCACATATGGCAGAGGTGTATTTGCAAGAATGGCGAGACAAGACGGTCAAGTATCCCGAGAAACGAGCACAACTATGTAAACTTCTGTCCGAAATGGAGGAGGACGATAATCCGATCTTGGTACTTTATAAAAAGAAATAACTTGCTGATCTTAAATTTATAATAGCGGTTCGACCGAACTGCCAAGCCGTATAAAACAAAAAGGAAACGTTATGAAAAAAAGAACTTGTATTTTGATGGCATCTTTGCTTGCTCTGGGATGTCTTTTTGTAAAAGCTGAGTCAAAAACAGATAAGCTGCCGGTGGTTGACTTCTCTAAAGAGTATCCGAAGAAAGAGTTTTTATTGCAGGATATTGCGGATATATCTTATGTCCCTTTGGAAACAACAGATGATGTGCTGCTAAGCAATCGAGCGGTGCTTTCTTGTGTAACGGATAATTACATCTTAGTACATGAGTTTACGCGAGGAGATGTGTTTTTGTTTGACCGTGCAGGGAAAATCATTTCGCACTTCAGCCATAAAGGACAAAGCGGGCAGGAGTACCCGTGGATAGGAAGTGCCGGAACTATTCTCGATGAGAAGAATAAAGAGATTTATGTATGTTCAAGAAGTATCCAAGTTTACTCGCTGACGGGAGAATACAAGCGAACCCTAAAGATCAATACATTGGATGTTGATCGGAAGGTGTTCAACTTTAATGATGAAGCCCTGCTTGTATACGATGATGTAGTTATTGAGCCTAATTTTACACATAAAACAAAAAAGAGTCCCTACAGACTTATCTCAAAAAAAGATGGGAGTGATATTGAAAAACTAGACTTGTTTTTTCCCGTAAGGTACTCTAATCGGATGGCACTTCAAGATGATAAGGGCTGGAGGCCTGTAGTTATTTGGAGCGAAGATAATAAGTTTTATGGTAGAGATTTTATGATAGCAGATATGTCGTCCGATACATTACTTTTGTTGACACAAGACAAAAAGTTGACCCCCATATTAAGACGTAAACCCTCGGTGCACGATACAGATCCGAAACTGGTGTGGCAAACATATTTGACAACAGATCGATTTGTTATAATAGGAGCTTGGGCTTTGGATTTTAACTCAGAGGGTGGACGGATTCCAATGTATATGTACAATTTCGAGACGAAGGAGATCTTCAGGTCGACCTTCTTAGATGCTGAATTTGGCATGAGTGAATGGTCTATGGGGATGGCTTTGGGCGGAGCTACAGCTACCGCAAAGAATGTGCATGCCGGCTTTGTTCAGGCGGAATCGATTATAAATGCGTATAATAAGAAACAATTGAATGAAAGTGCGACTAAGTTTGCCGCGAATCTGGATGTAGAAGACAACTTTGTCGTTTGCATTATCAAATTCAAATAATAGAAGATGGCTCTTTGTCACGAAGCTGCCTAATAGAAAAAAGAACAAGCCATCAATTCCCTTTGTGATAAAGGAGGTTGATGGCTTGTGTATGTGAGGATAATCCTATTTACTTTTGAAGTGAGAGAATTGCTTCTGCCAGCTTTTTACGGTATTGTAAAATGGCTTGCGGGTCTTTGTTGTAAGTTTGTTCGTCGGTATAGATCGACTTTGGTATAGAAAGTAGCTTTTTAGCTTTGGCTACTTGCGAAGCTTTTGATTTAGGAGCTTCTTGAATGAGTTGCTCCAACTTCATCATATACTCGTAATCTTCGATACCGTCGCGAAGCGTTTCGAGACGAACGGAAGGAATGGCTTCGTTGTTGTAGACTTGTTTGTCGTTGTTTACATCTCTGTTTTCAGGATAAAACATGCGTCCGTCGCCATTGCCCCAAACCGTTTGTTTGCCTTGTACCCATCCGTAGCCGGTAACCCAAGACATGGCTTCTTGCCAAGGATTTTGCAGTTTGCCTATTGGCGAGGCTTCGGGAGAATTCCAGTAGGTCGATTCCCACACTAATATTCCTTTGAGATGGTGTACGTACGATGCCCAGATCCACATGCGGAAGTTGACAGCATCGTGGTCTATAAACTCCGAGATCCATGGCGACTTGGGCCAGCAACATAGGTATGACCAATATTCTTGCCCTTTTTCGTGCATTTTCTTTGCCTTTTCATGGTCGAGTTTATGCCAAATGGTACAGGAGATGTCGGTTACATCCGAGATGTCTTGTCCTGCAATGTGCTCGGTAAGGAACGTAGTTAGTTTGGGCGCATGCTTCTTTAGCATTTTGTGCGTTTCATATATAAACGGATAGTTCGACTCGTTGGGCTCGTCAAACCAGTAAATATACTCTTTGCCAATCATTCCGGTAGTAACCAAGTTGGCCTCTATTTGCTTTAAGTAGCGTTCCATCAAGCGATCGTATTCTTCCGTGCCTTGAGCAAAGCCTTCGAATACACCCCCTTCGCTGCTGAAATAGGTACCTCCGCCAAGACCTTTGAGTTGTAGGCGATGTCCGTTAAAGCCGTATTGGTCGAAATATTTCTTTGCAGCTTTGTTGAAGTCGGTAAAGTCGAGCTGGATATCTATTTTGTTTACATCTACTTCAAAGCCTCCGCTTGTCAATAGGTTTTCAGAAGTTTCTTTATTGTTTGCGGCGGAATTGTCAGCACTTGCCACACCATTGTCTCCTTGCGTCCAGGCTTTGGCTGCTTCTCCTTTGTCGGTTGTGGAGAGAACAAAGTCGTCGAACCATACGGTACCGTGACCTTCGCCAATGGCCGTGCGCTTCGACGGATACAGACGAATCATGATAGAGGCCGTTTCCGGTGTCAGGTTTCCGAGTGGAAGTGAATAGCTTTTCCATTCATTCGATGCGCGAAACTCTTCGTATCTGTTTTCGAACCAGATAAGTGAGTCGTTCTTGTCGTAGCATTCTACACCGATAACAAACGGCTGATCTGCATCTTTTGATTTTGCCCACCACTGTAAATTGTGAGCTTTGCCGCCTTGCACCGGTTGTAAACTACGTAGCGATGCTTCGGTATTCTCCGTATACGATTTGTCTACCACCATATAAGCGTATTTGCCCGAATGCTTCTCTTTGCTGTCGAAGAAACCGCCTTTCCAATCTACTCCGGTAACGGTTTCGTGGATAGGTGTGCGTTCGAACGGACTATACGGCGAGACTTTGTAATCGGCGAAAGCCTTCATGTGTAAGTCGAACGCCTTTTGTTTTTCCGCCTCGGTGGTGAGGTTGTTGTATTTGGCAACGTTGTCGAGGTTGAAACCAAAGCCCGAACGCATGGTTGTTGTATCGGGTAGTGTAAAGTTCCATACGTTGAGTTCGACCGGTATTTGTTGTGAATAACCGTCGGCCGTAAGGGAAAGGGTTGCTTTGTACAGACCTGCGGCTGCATTTGCCGGTGTCTTTACGGATATCCAAAATGGCTGATTGATTCCGGCATTTAGGTTTTCACCACCCTTATATAGAGGCAACGGATCGGGCCACTTACCGGCAAATCCATATTGGTCGGTAGGGTGCGTTACGGTTACATACTCTACTTTTCTAACAACGATATCTGATGTAGGGATTTCGGTGCCGTTGGCAGAAAGGGGAGATAACTTGATTTGTAGGTTGCGGAGCGGTTGTTCCGGATTAACGACAAGAATAAACGATTCCCATTCGTTCTTTGCGCTTTCGAGACGAATGGTCGTTTTCTTTTTGGTCGGAACCGGTGCGTCTTGCATGACTTTGTATGCTCCTTCGGCCCACCATACAGAGGTTTCGGGAGTTTTAGAAATGAGATAACCATAGCCGCCGCTTGCGGTATGATTCGGGTCTGTTTTGGCTGCGGCAAATAGAGAGGTGCATAGCAGCAACAGTGCCAAGGGTAAAGTTTTAGTTAGCATTTGTTTTTACGATATAGATTTGGATATGCTGCAAATATAAAAAGAAAAAAGGAGTATACTTCAACGGGGAAGCATACTCCTTCTATGATCATCAATGCTGAAAGGTCGAATTGTGTCAAAGCCTTATAGCAAGACTTCGGTTCGTTCGATCAAACGATTGTTTTTTATTTTGAGAACTGTGCGTCCATAGCAGCAGCAGCACGACGTCCGTCGCCCATTGCCAAAATTACGGTTGCACCACCGCGCACAATGTCACCGCCGGCATAAACATCCGGAAGGTCTGATTGCATGGTTTCTTGATTTACAATGATAGTACCCCATTTGCTAATTTGAAGTCCTTCGAAAGCACTAGGGATAAGCGGATTTGGTGATACACCAATACTTACAACCGCAACATCGATGTCGATGGTTTCAATAGCACCTTCTACGGCAACCGGGCGACGACGACCCGAAGCATCCGGTTCGCCAAGTTCCATCTTCTGTAAGCGAACTTGTTTTAGGCGGCCTCTTTCATCGCCGATGTATTCGATCGGATTGTGCAATGTAAGGAATTCTACGCCTTCTTCTTTCGCATGGTGTACCTCTTCGAGACGTGCCGGCATTTCTTCTTCGCTACGACGATAAATGATCATCGCACGTTCCGCACCCAGGCGACGCGCTGTACGTACCGAGTCCATCGCAGTGTTACCACCACCTACTACGGCTACATTTTTACCGAAGAATACAGGGGTGTCTGATTCAGGATTCGCTGCGTCCATCAAGTTTACACGAGTAAGGTATTCGTTGCTCGACATTACGCCTACAAGATTCTCACCCGGAATATTCATAAAGTTAGGAAGACCGGCACCGCTGGCAACAAAGATTCCTTTGAAGCCTTCGTCGTGTAGGTCTTGATACGTAATGGTTTTGCCGATGATGCAGTTCTTGATAAACTTCACGCCCATCTTTTCAAGAATGCTGATTTCAACATCTACGATGCTGTTTGGCAAACGGAATTCAGGAATACCATATTTCAATACACCACCGATTTCGTGTAGTGCTTCGAATACCGTAACGTCGTAACCAAGTTTGGCAAGGTCGCCCGCGCAAGAAAGTCCGGCAGGACCCGAACCTACTACTGCAATCTTGATACCGTTTGCCGGTTTCAATTCCGGTATAGATATGTTACCTGTCTCACGTTCGTAATCAGCAGCGAAGCGCTCTAGATTACCAATCGCGACAGCGTCTTTCTTTAGTTTTTGTGTATAGATACACTGGCTTTCGCATTGTTTCTCTTGTGGACAAACGCGTCCGCATACAGCAGGAAGTGCGCTTGTTTCTTTCAATGCTTTCGCAGCTTCAAGGAATTCGCCGCGTTCGATGTTTTTTACAAACTTAGGGATGTTGACACCTACCGGGCAACCTTGCATACAAGTTGGAGTAGGGCAGTCAAGACAACGTTGCGCCTCGCACATCGCTTGGTCTGCAGTATACCCTAAATTTACCTCTTCGTTGTTATGGCTTCTGAAGTCCGCATCAAGGGAATTCATCGGCGTACGTGGAAGATCGGTACGTTCTTTGTTTTTCTTTCCTTTACGCAAAGCCTCTCTCCATGGCTGATTGCGCTCTTCGGTTAGTATATCTTGTAAAGTCATTTTTTGTTACGCTTTTGCTGTGTTTTTTGTTTCTTGATCTTTGTATGAGCCTAAACGCATCAACATTTCGTCGAAGTCTACTTTGTGCGCGTCAAACTCCGGTCCGTCTACACAAACGAACTTCGTCTTTCCGTCTACAGTAATACGACAAGCGCCGCACATACCTGTACCGTCTACCATGATGGTATTAAGGGATGCCATCGTAGGTACGTTATACTTTTGAGTAAGAGCAGAAACAAATTTCATCATAATAGCAGGACCGATCGTTACACACATATCCACTTTTTCGCGGTTGATAACTTCTTCGATCCCTTGTGTTACTAGTCCTTTCTTTCCGTACGAACCGTCGTCTGTCATCACGATTACTTCGTCAGAATTTGCACGCATTTGTTCTTCAAGGATAACTAAGTCTTTGCTACGAGCCGCCAATACGGTGATTACGCGATTTCCGGCTTTCTTAAATGCTTCTACAATAGGAAGAAGAGGGGCTACACCTACACCACCGCCGGCACATACTACAGTGCCAACTTTTTCTACGTGAGTAGCTTGTCCCAGAGGTCCTACAAGGTCAGTGATGTAATCACCTTCGTTCAGTGCGCAAATCTTTTTTGATGATTCGCCTACTTGCTGAATAACCAAAGTGATGGTTCCTTTTTTCGTATCTGCCGCAGCAATAGTTAAAGGAATACGTTCACCTTTTTCGCCAACTTTTACAATGACAAAGTGGCCGGCTTTGCGAGCCTTCGCAATCAGAGGTGCTTCTACCTCCAACTTAACGACATTTGTAGAGAAAAACTCTTTGCTTACTATTTTATTCATTTATCTCAATGAGTTGTTATTTCTTTTATTTGCAAAAATATAGTAAAAACACTAACTATGAAATAAAAAGTATGTTTAGTTTCCCGTTTTATCTTTCATGGTTTTGCTTTTTTAGCGTTATGGGTGTCAATTTGTGAGCTGAGGTTTAAAAGTTGAAATCGTTACAAATTCGTTTGAGTTTAATAAGTTTACGCTGTGAGTGTCGGATAAAATAAAATCCGATTACTGAAAGACCTTCTTCAAAGATCGTTTCGGTAACCGGATTTGCTATTATATAAAATTATAAAGGGTCTTGCTTATGCGGCACGAGTCTTTAATACACCTTGACGAAGCGTTTTTATTTCATGCATTAAAAATAGTCCTGTTAGTAATGCAGAGAAGAAAGAGGCTACCGGATTGGCTGCCCATACGCCGTCGAGTCCAAAGAAGTTTGGCAAAATAAGCATGCCGGGAATTAAAAAGATTACTTGGCGTGTGAGTGATAAAAACATCGACTTCCATGCCTTTCCGATGTTTTGGAAATATTGTGCGGCTACGATTTGGAAACCAACAACAAAGAAGATGGCAAAATAAACGCGCATTCCTTGTGCCGAAATGTCTACGAGTTGATTGTCTGTCGTAAAGAGTTGCACCATGGTTTGTGGCATCACCATACTAAAGATAAAACCAACACCGGTAATAATACTCGCAGCAATGATACCTAATTTTAGCACCTCGAGTAATCGGTCGTATTGTTGTGCTCCATAATTGAACCCGATAATGGGTTGCATTCCTTGCGTGATACCCATACACAACATCACGAGCAGTGTTTCGAAAGATGATACAATTCCGTAAGCTCCTACGGCAAGGTCTCCACCGTTGCTATTCAAGGTTCGGTTTACGACAATAGTAACAAACGAAGCTGCGATCATCATGCCAAAGGGAGACATCCCAATACTTAGAATGCTGAATACGGTTTGCTTATGCAGTTTGAGATATTTGCGTTGGAAATGTAGGATGCTTTCTTTGCTATAAAAGTGCGACATCACCCAAACGGTACATACCAACATGGAGAGTACAGTTGCGATAGCTGCTCCTTGAATCCCCATTTTGAACACAAATATAAATATAGGGTCCAGGATGATGTTGATTCCAGCTCCCAAAAGCATGGTCAGCATAGCTTTTCGCGGATATCCCGATGCACGCATCATGGCGTTGAAGCTAAAGCTGAGCGTCATAAAGATGGTAGACGGAATTACAATGTAAAGGTAATCTAAAGCAAAAGGGATGGTTGCTTCACTTCCTCCAAACTGAAAAAGCAAAGGCTTGATGAAAACAAGTGATAAAACGGTGGTGAGGACCGAAAAGATAAGTGAGAGCATCAAGGCATTGCCCAATACACGCTCTGCTTTATCGACCTCGTTACGACCTAAACGTATCGAAATACGTGTGGCTGCACCTACACCTACGAGCATACCAAATGCATGAATGAAGTTGAGAACAGGGAATGTGAGGGTTAAACCTGAAATAGCAAGCGCGCCTACTCCTTGTCCGATGAAAATACGGTCTACAATACTATACAATGAATTTACCATGGTTCCTACAATGGCCGGTATTGTGTAGTGAAGAAGAAGTTTGCTTATTTTTTCCTGTTGTAGTCTGTTCGTAATTGATTGTGTGCTCATATATAAAACGTTTCGGGTACAAAGCTATTCATTTCTTTTCGGATATCCCGAGCCGTCTTAATTAGATGTGTGCTTATTCTTATTAAAGAAGTTGTAATATTTGTTTATGCGGGCGTTTGCTGATTGGTAAGGTCTCGTAGGCTTCAATGTTAATTTACTGAAAATGGTATTGTATTAGTGAAGACTCGTAATATATTTATGATCATTACATTGTTAAATAAATAAGAGGCTCGATGACCAACTTTTGGTGAGATGCTTTGTTGAATTACAAACGAATAAAATAAGAGATTATGAAACAGGTATTGATTCTTTTAAGTGTTATTCTTTTTGCTTCATGCTCATCATATAAAGCTACCGACGGAATGTCTAAAGAACAACGTCAAATGCAAAAAGAGGCTGATAAAAAAGCACAAGAGGCCGAAGATATGGCTATGTACGAACAAGCGGTGGAAGCCTTGCAACAGCAACACTTTGTACTAGAAACTGATCGTGTTTACTTCAAACGCGGACATGTAGAATACGTAACTCCGTCTACCAACTTTGTACTGTTGGATGGAAACAAAGCAAGTGTTCAGTTGGCATTTAATACGGCTTATTCCGGAGCAAACGGATTGGGTGGAGTAACCGTTGATGGAAGTGCTTCGAATATCAAAATGAAAAAAGATAAGAAAGGGAATGTTCATTTTTCTATGAATGTGATTGGTACAGCGATTTCTGCTCAAGTAGATATTTATATTCCTTATGGAACAGCTAACGCGCAAGCCACTGTAAATCCGAACTTCAATAGTAATCGCATTTCATTTTCAGGAACAGTATGGCCACTTGACCAATCGAATATATTCAAAGGTCGTTCATTGTTCTGATTTAGCTTGCTTACGTATGTAAGATAGTTTGTTTTCTCTGTTGTTTAAATAATTAAACCGTTCATTCATTTCAGAAGTAAAATTCCGAAAGAATGAACGGTTCTTTTTTGTAGAAGTGGTATAGTGGTAATTTCATTATTCACTTCAAAAGGATATCAACCTTGTTTGAAATGAATATAGAACCCTGGAATATTGGTTTTTATACAAGGAAAAAGACCATCTCAAATATTCTTTGAGGTGGTCTCTCCTTAATTGTGTGGTCTTTTCAAGAAAAGTGGTTTAAAAATCGTGTGTGGTTTTCTCTATAATGTAAAATCATTAAAGAATAATATCACTTATATAACATAAAGAGAGGCTTCTTGTTTTCTAAATTGTTAGTTTTATCATGTAATTTTATTTTTGTTAACAAGAAGGCCGTTTTTAGCAGAGAGTTTTGATTCAGATGCAACAGGGGAGCCTTGTTTTATGTTTGATTTATATAGGCAGAAGTGATGCCAGAAAAGATTGAATCAGAAGACTAATATTCAAGTATATAATAGAGCAAATGAAACGAGAAATAGACTTTGAATCATGGAATCGCAAAGAGCACTTTGATTTCTTTAGTGCCTTTGATGAGCCGTTTTACGGATTAGTAGCTCAATTGGATTGTTCTAAAGCAATGCAAGAGGCGAGAATGTCGGGAACTTCTTTTTTCCTTTATTCGCTACATAAGATAATGCGGGCTGTAAACGATACGCCCGAATTTCGATATCGCATAGAGGCGGGTAGTGTGTACGACTATGAAACAATACATGTTTCCCCAACAATAGGACGCGCAGACAATACCTTTGCTTTTGCGTTCTTAAAGTTTGATCCGGATTTGTCTCGCTTTGTGGCGATCAACAAGCAAGAGATGGAAGAGGCGCAAAGCTCTACCGGGTTACGACTCAACGAAGATTCGGAGCGAATTGATACGATTCATTTTTCGTCTCTTCCATGGATTGATTTTACAGGTCTCACTCATGCGCGAAATTACAAGACGAATGATTCGATCCCGAAAATATCTGTCGGGAAAGTGCATGCAGAAGGTGAAAAGAAAAGGATGCCGATACAAATCAATGTGCACCATGGTTTGGTGGATGGAATACACATCGCAAACTTCTTGGATCGGGCACAAGCATATTTAAATGAGTAAACCCTATAAAACAAAGCACCCGGAAGTTACATCTTCCGGGTGCTTTGTTTTTATTTATTGATCCAGGTTTTTATTCATAACCCGGATTGTTGATCAGTTTATCGTTACGTTTCAACTCATCTCTGGTGATAGGCGCGAAATACATTTTATCTTTCCAATTGCGATTTTCACGCGAGGTAAAGTCGGCAACAGTCCAGGTATAATTATATTTCGTTTCATCGTAGCGGTATGGAAGAGAGCCGTCTGCTCCCGGTTTTAGTTGTCCCAAAACACTAATGCCGGTAAGTTTCTGATTCATCACTTGAGGAGCAATCATCCAACGACGTATGTCATAGTATCTACTTTCCTCAAAAGCCAATTCTACTCTTCTTTCGTGGCGAAGGAAGTTACGCAAGCTTTCTTGTGTGTAAGCACTACCTCGAGAGGTCAGTGTTGTTTTCACGTCGGGCATTCCAATGCGGGCGCGAAGCTCGTTCAACTTAGAAGT
>DLYT01000039.1:0-6638 GCA_003447595.1 Porphyromonadaceae bacterium | reverse complement strand
TAATTCCATGGCACTTCTTGTGCAAAGTTTTGCCCGTCTACTGCTTCATCTATAATCTTACGCATATAATATCCGGTATATCCGCCGTTCCAGTCTTCGATCGGACCTTTGCGCGTATCTACTCCGAAGAAATTACGTTTGCTACCATTCTCGGTGACTTCATAGGTACCGCATTGCAATTCATTGTACGGATCAATGTTTTTCACATCGGCCGGACGATCGCGTCCCCATTTGCTGCCATCGTAACCAATAGTACCGTAAAAGCGCGGTTCTCTGTTTAGATATGGATTAACAGTAGTACTGCTACCTACTTCTCTTAGACCTTTGGTCATTGTACCGTCTGCATATTCAAAATCCATTACCAAGTCTTGGATTGGCGTATTGCCTCCCCAGTTGTGATAACCGTTGGGCCCGTTCTGAATTACAGCATTATTAGTCCATAAGTTGGCTAGGAACTGACGGGTCAGAATCTTCTCCGAGTTGTTTTTGTCGGTAATAATCTTTTGAAAGTTTTTACCAATCTCCCAGTTTGTTGTGGTACCTTGTGTACAATCAATTAAGTTATATATACCCAGATCGAAGACTGCTTGCGCAGCTGCTTTTGCTTTGTTGTACATATCTGTCTGATCTCCTTCGTAAGTCAAAAGCGGTTGCAGATCGGCAGGATAGGATTGATTGTAAAACAGCGGACTTGCCAAATGTAAGTACATACGAGCTTTGAGCGCAAGAGCCGCACCTTTTGTAATTCTACCCAAGTTTTTATCATTATGAGAAAGAGGTAGAAGTTCGGCCGCCATATCCAAGTCGGTCGTAATAAAGTCTAAACACTCCTTGAGTGAGTTTCGAGGGATCTTCATGTCCTCTACTTGGTCGAGTTCATATACCTGCTCAACAATAGGAACACCTCCATATCCGCGTACCAATTGCGAATACATGTAGGCACGAAGAAATAGGGCCTCGCCCTTCATTACTTTATTGTCAAATCCCAACTTTTCGGGAACGTTGTCGATTTGCGAGATGAATTGGTTCACATAGCGAAGACCTTTGTATTTGTCTCTCCACTTGAACGGACAAGCACCATTGTCGTACCAATAGATCGCACTTTGTGTAGGATCTGAGGCAACCACGTTTTGCAAGCCGTAACCATGAATGAACTGCGACTCATCGCAGGCCGAAGAAAGCATGGTCTCGTTGGTACCATGTCCCATGTATGAATAGATTTGATTGAGGTATGATTGCGCCAAAGCCGGATCGGTCCATACATCGGCATCCGAAAACTGGTCGAGCGGTTTGGTATCTAGAAAGTCAGAACAACCCGACAATGCTAGCATACATAAAGCACTATATAGATATGTTTTAATATTTCTCATAGCATGATTGAATTAGAAGGTTATTGTTGCTCCAAAGTTGAAGATTCTCGATTGTGGGTAAACGACTGCATCTTTACTGTCGGCTTCCGGGTCAAGAACTTTCAGTTTATCTACTGTGAATAGGTTGTTTGCATTGATATACAAGCGAAGGTTTGAAATACCGGCTCTAGACATCCAGGCAGAAGGGAATGTATAACCGATCTCCGCATTCTTCAAGCGGAAGTAGTCCATCGGACGAAGGAAATACGTGTTTCGTTCTGTAATCCAGTATTCTTGCTCACGGTTGTATACACGAGGATGTTCTACGTTCGGATTCTCTTCTGTCCAGCGTTGATCGTAAAACTCTTTGAGGAAGTTTCCAACCTCGCCCGACCAGGTTTGTACATACACTTCCGCTCCGGTAGCACCTTGAAAGAAAAGAGACATATCCCATTGTTTCCAACGAAGATTGGCAGTAAAGCCACCCACAAAGCGAGGCTCGTAGTTTTTGTCTCTTCGTACGCGGTCTTCGGCATCGATCTTACCGTCGCCATTTACGTCTACAAACTTGATATCACCCGGACGTGCACCATTCCAGTGTGGATAACTATCCACCTCGGCCTGATCATTAAATACTCCGTCGGCAACATAGTAAAGGCTTGTCCAGATAGGGCGGCCTGTTGATTGTTGATATGAAGGAGCTCCTGGCGTTTCGTCCCAGAAGAGAATTTTATTCTTCGCGTAAGTCATATTGAAAGAAAGGTCGTAATAGAAATCACCGGCTCTATCACTATATGAAATCATCGATTCAAAACCTCGGTTACACATTTCGCCAATGTTTTCTTCCGGCAACTCCATTCCCGAAGTTTCAGGGATAGACGCGTTTCGTTTGATAAGCATTTGAGTGCGTTTGTGGTAGAATGCATCCGATTCCCAGCTAAGTCTGTTGTTTAAGAACTTAAAGTCGAGACCCACATTATAGGTAGTACCCTTCTCCCAGGTAATATTCGGATTGGGAACACGTATCGGATAAAGTGTTTTATACTCGTCGTTTCCAAATACAAAGTTTCCGCCAAATCCATACGTATTCAAGAACTGGTAGTTGGCAATGCGGTCGTTACCGGTTTGAGAGATCGAACCTCTCAACTTAAAGTAATCGATGAAGCGGATGTTTTCTTTCCAGAAATTCTCTTCAGAGCCGCGCCAAGCAGCAGAGAACCCGGGGAAGAATCCGTAGCGTTTCCCTTTAGGGAAGCGGAACGATCCGTCGTATCTCCAAACAAACTCTACCAAGTAACGCTCAAGATAGTTGTACGAAAAGCGACCAAAGTAGTTGAGGCGGGCTTCTTCCCAAGCACTACCACCGTTGTTTTTGTCTTTGTCGCCACCGGCAAACATTTGGTCTACTACATCCGAAATAAAGTATCTTCTGAAAGCATTCAAGTTATCATTTCCTTTTTTCTCGCCTTCGATACCCACGGTACCACCTACGGTATGCGCTCCAAAGGTGCGGTCATACATCAAGATACCACTAAGCAACCAGTTGGTTTCGTCGTGATTTTCTTGATACAACTCAGGGGCCGAATAACCACGAAGTGAAGGAGTCAGTACATGGTCGTCGCCGCCGTCCCACGAATAAAGAATCCATGGCTTACGAAAAGCTTTGTTGAATCGGAAATATTTGTCGTATGCTGCATTTGCAACCAATTTAAGGCCTTCAACTCCCGGAATGGAAGCATTTAATTGAAGGTTGTTTTGTACGTAATAGCGTTTGTCGCGGTTGTATCCGGTAGCATCCGTGCCTGTTACGGCAGGGTTGTCTCCGTATTCAATATCCGGACCGGGTTCGCCGGTAGGCCAAAATGCAGGAAGCGTAGGTTTGCTTCGGCGAAGCGCCGAGAAGATAGAACCCGCACTTTTATTCGGAAACTGACGATACTCGAAACGTCCCAGCGTTCCGTAAGTCAAGCTAATGTACTTGTTGATTTTAGCATCAATGTTTGCACGAATGCTATACTGGTCGTATCGGGTCGCACTATTCTTGTAAAAGCCATCTTGTCCGTTTGCTGCCAGATTGATGTAGAACTTATATTGTTCGTTACCACCGGTGATGTTGATGTCGTGACGATAAACCATTGCATTTTTCTTCAAGCCAACATCGTACCAATCCGTGTTGGGGTGTCCCCAAGGATCACTGCCATCGCCAAACATCTGCAAGTCTTCATCGGTATAAGCCGGAGATTCGCCACGGTAATACTTGATCTCATTAATTAAAGTAGCATACTCTACGGCATCACACATTTCTGGAAGACGAGTAGGTTGCGCAAGCCCCATATTACCGGTATAGGTAATTTGTGGTTTGCCCTCTTTACCTCGTTTGGTCGTAATCAAGATAACACCATTGGCTGCACGTGAACCATAGATTGCGGCAGAAGCATCTTTAAGTACCGAAACACTTTCGATTTCATTCGGATTGAGTCGATCAAATCCTCCGGCTCTGTCAGGAATACCGTCAATTACAATCAGCGGATTGTTGTCGCCCAATGTGTTTGCTCCACGAACGCGGATTACAGTACCGTCATATCCCGGTTCGCCCGAACGAGTAAACCCAATAACTCCGGGAAGTCGTCCCAGCATTGAGTTGGAAAGGTTGGTAACCGGCGATCCTTTCAGCGTTTCACCCGTAACCGTAGCTACCGACCCTGTAACGGAAGTCTTCTTTTGTGTACCGTAACCCACAATGACTACTTCTTCGAGTTTCTTGGTGTCTTCTACCATAACGATGTCGAATTTTCGTTCTTTTCCTACGGTGATGTCTTGGGTAACGAAACCGACATACGTAATATGCAATACCGACTTATCGGAAGGAACTTCCAATGTAAACTTTCCGTCGATATCGGTCATCGTTCCGGTTGTTGTGCCGGCAATCGAGATGTTCACGCCAAGTAGCGGAGATTTCATTTCATCCATTACGACCCCGGAAATCTTGATATTTCCTTTTTGTTGGTTACTCGCGTGAGCAGTCGTTTGTAAGATAGGTAATAGAAATAGTAATAGAGGTAAGATCATACTCCTCACACAGTAGGGAGAAGGTTTAGGCTTTAGATTGTGTAGTTTTCTCATAAAGCTTGACTGTGTTTATTGTTAATAAAAGATATTTACGGATTCAAGGTTGTTTCTTTTATATAAAGAAAACATCGCTACGTGAAATATTGTTGTTGAAAATGTATGTTTTTTAAACAAACGCCTTTGTTTTTTGTAATAATCAGATAGCTAAATAATTATAGCTGTATTTGAAATGTGTTTTCGCTACATTTTCTTTCCGATATAATCATGCTTTTTTGGTCTGGAGTGTATAAATAGATGCTCTAGAAAGCAAGTAGAGGTTAAGGTGGATGGTAGTAATTATGAAAATTCAAATAAGTTTGTATTTTTGCGGAAGTAAAATCAAGTCGTACTTAAAACGTTTCTTTCTAGCAAAGAAGACTATCAAGACTTGTAATGTTAACTATAAAACAGAAGTTTATGAGAAAAATTCATTCACTGGTTGTTGTTCTCGTGATGTTGGTTTTGGCTTTACCGGCTAGTGCTCAATTGCGCTTCGGGGTTAAAGCAGGGGTAAACATCGCAGACGCATCGTTGAGCTGGAGTGCTCTTGACAAAGGTAATGTAACCGGGTTTCATGTAGGGCCATCTTTGGAAATGGGTATTCCATTGACAGGGTTAAATCTAGACTTGTCTGTACTTTATTCTCAAAAAGGGGTAAAGGTAGACGATCTTACGATGAAGACAGACTATTTGGATGTTCCATTGTATTTGAAATGGAAAATAGGTTTACCTATTGTAAAAGTATTCCTACAAGCTGGTCCGTATGTAAGCTTTAGAGTAGCAGGCGACAAGCTGTTGGATGTAACAGACAACGTAATTGACGACGTGAAATCCAAATCATTCGGAGCAGGTTTGAACTTTGGCTTCGGGGTAGAAGTATTTAAACACCTTCAGGTGAGTGCCAACTACGGCTTAGGTCTTACCAACAACTTTGAAGCATTCAAAGCGCAAGACTTAATCTCGAAAGGTAAAAACCGTGTTTGGTCGGTAACTGCAGGATATTATTTCTAAGCAATAACGAATATAGAAAAGGTCGGATTCTAACAGAATCCGGCCTTTTTTTGTTACTTAGCTTTAAGAAACAGGCTTGATTTTGCATGGGTCTCATTTATAAGCTATTTTTGAAAACGATTTAAATCCCATTGCGGTACCGCTTATGAAATATGCAGATATAATACTTCCTCTTCCGCTCGACAACCGTTACACCTATCGCGTACCTGCCGACATGCAAGCACACATCGGGCAGGGTTATCGGGTTATTGTTCCTTTCGGAAAAAAAAGATTCTACACCGGAATTGTATTAAACCTGCACGACAATGCGCCGACCGACGGCTTCGAGATGAAGGAAATCTTCTCGCTGCTCGACGAAGAGCCCATTGTGACACCGTTGCAGCTTGGGTTCTGGCAATGGATTGCCAACTACTACTTGTGCAAACTCGGCGATGTGTACAAAGCCGCTTTGCCTTCGGGATTAAAGCTCGAAAGCGAAACGAGTGTCTCGATCAATGCCGATTTTGAAGCCTCGTCGCAGCTTCGCAATTCGGAGCAAGCGGTGCTCGATCTGCTATCAGTCAATGCCAAACTTACGGTACAGGAGCTTGAGAAAGCAACGGGCGTAAAGAATCTGATTCCGGTACTCAACCGACTCATCGACATGGAGGCCGTTTATCTGCACGAGGAAATCAAATCCGGCTTCAAAGCTAAAACCGAAACCTACCTACGCATTGCGCCGGCATTCAGAAACGAAGAAGCCTTGAGTGCCGTAGTCGAGGAGATCAAGCGCGCGCGCAAACAACAAGAACTACTCGTAGCCTTTCTCGATCAGTTGCAAGAACGAGGAGGATACCTCACGCGCGACATTCCTAAAAAAGAATTTCTACAGTCGACCGGATTCTCTACTGCCGTGCTCGACGGAGTGATCAAGCGAGGTGTGATCGAATCCTTTGCGGTGGAAGCATCGCGGATCGGGTGGGAAATCGATACGGTGGCAGCACTTTATCCGCTCAACGAACACCAACAACGTGCCTACGAAGAGGTGAAGAATACGTTCGAAACCAAAGAGGTGTGTTTGCTGCATGGGGTAACTTCGAGCGGAAAGACCGAAATCTATCTGCACCTCATTCAGGAGGCTTTCAATGCGGGCAAGCAAGTATTGTTTCTCGTTCCCGAGATCGCGCTTAC
>DLYT01000078.1:2743-4608 GCA_003447595.1 Porphyromonadaceae bacterium | reverse complement strand
GATATTTTACCACTTTCGATGTCAAGATAATTGCCCCAAGTTCCTTCCTCTTTCCATGTTTTTACAAATGCATTGGCTAAGTTCTGTACTTGTTTTTCCCATTCCGGAGCAATCACATTAGCTTTTCCTTGCTCCTTTAGAAGCATAAACTGCTTAATCATCCAATACAAAATATCTGCATTCTTTCGTGTAAGTCCAATTCCCGGATTTAACTTAGCTCCATCTCGGTAAAGAATTTTCCCGTCTGCACCTAGTACATCATAATAATATCCGCTTTGACCAAAGCCGTTCATCAGACCAAAATCAAATGTATTCTTTACGCGCTGTAAGTGTTCTGTATCGCCCAATGCTAGCATAGGGTAAGTATTCATTAGACCTCCGATCCAGCCATAGGATATCCAGTCTGCATTTTCAGGACAATAATATTCTCCTGCCGAACTTTTATGGTATCGCTCATCGATATTACGTACCATTCGGTCAAATACTTCACTCATAGGCATTAGATTACGAGGTGTTTCTTGTTCGGTATACTTCTTTCTTTCCGACATGAAATGCGATAGGAATGAAGGTATATTGTTGATGGGGAATTCTTTTTTAGCAACTCGTATTACAATTTTATCGCCTGTATTAACAGATACTCCTCTATCTGGACTAGGACTAAAACCGATAAACTCAGGTTTTAACTCTCTAACACCGGGTGCACTAATTACGAATGAAGCAATACTTCTGTCTGGTGATTCTTCGACAATCAAAGCGTGGTCCTTGATGTCTCCTTTCCAATCAATTCCTTGATCGGTAAAAAGGAAGGTGCCCATTTGTTGTGTGCGGTCGAAATAAGTTATAGCAGGAGTCGTCGTATTACTTACATTTACTTCGAGTCTTGACTTAGCTCCGAATTCGGGTGAAAGTTGTGGTATTGGATTTGAGGTAAGTGCTAGATCTTTTCTGTAAAAATCGGACTTGTCTAACCCTGTAGCATATTCACGATTTACAATACGTTGGCGATTTCCATTATATACTACGGCAGGAATCATAACGTAATTGTCACTGCTCCAGTTGTATTGGTCAAAGGCAACTGCTACTCCAACATCCTTCATAGGACGCTTAGCTTCAAAGATGTATTGTTCGCCTCCAAGTTTTGTATCGGGCATAACTTGTAATGTCCAATCTTTCGATTCGGGAGTAATAGTAGTGCATTCTTTTAATTGTGCACCATCATACTTACATCCCAAAACTCTGATTTTAGTTTGTGGATTAGGTTGTTGTGGTAACCAGTTTTGTGCTTGGGCAACAAGAGAAAATAGACTCAGAAAGCCTGTTACAAGAATTCTTTTATTCATGGTATTCTTTGTTTGTTAGAAGTTCTAAAAGAACAGGAGAAATCAAAATGCCGATAAATGTATTAAATATATGTTAGTTGCAGAAATTGTTGTAAGTATTTGTGCAGTAGAGTATAAAATTTAATGTATTTGGTGCAATAACTAAGCGTTTGGAGTGCTAGAGTAAGATCGAGTTTGTTTCTAATATTTGTGAGGCAAATCCGTGTATTTGATTGTAAGGTCAATGCAAATAAGTTTTAGGATTCTGAGGGTTATACTGAACTCAACTAAAAACGTGCATTATAATGGGCTTGAACACNNGTATTCTTTGTTTGTTAGAAGTTAGAAAACCTATTTATACTATATACACGTATAGAAATGCTTGTATTTACAGCAATACAAATAATTAGAACGATTATAGAAGTAATATGATTAAGAAAAGAAGTTGGGAGATAGCATCTTTAAGTTTATCTAGAGCTCGCTTAATTTGTACTCGAACAGTGTTTACACTGATTTGAAGTGTTTCAGAAATTTCAGCAGGAGATA
>DLYT01000078.1:0-2557 GCA_003447595.1 Porphyromonadaceae bacterium | reverse complement strand
AAAATTAAAGAAAAATTAAAAGAAGTAGAAGTTAAAGATTTCTCTACATTTTTCAGGTAGTGTAGAAATAAACTCTTTGATATGTTTTAGTATGTCTGTTAGTTCAAGATCTTTAAGAGGATTTGATCCTAGATGGATACAACTTTCTTGATATTGCAGCATCTTATGAGAATACTCANNCTCTAGGAGTTTTTTTGATCAGTTTTTGATACTTAGTGCTCAATGGTCAGATATCTAGGTGATTAACTAGATGTAGACATGCCTTTTTGTGTTGTTATGTGTTTGATTGATAGTTGGTTGGTGTCTTTTGGTGCTAAGGTGTCTTTTTTTAAGAAACTAAAGAATATTGATGTTTGAGATGGCTGTGACATAAGTATAGAACTAACGCAAAAGCCTTCGCTAAGGATGCTTTTGCGTTAGTTGGCATATTTAAAGCTGAGCAATGACAATGTCATCTAGTTGTATCGGAGTAGTACCATTGTTGGTAAGAATAATCTTAACGGTGCGTTTGTGATCATTGTACTCTGCATTGGTGAAAAAGTCAAGAGAGTAGGCTTTGTACTCAGAACCAATGCTGAATTGCTCTTTGGTTATATTCTCTGCTTCACCAGTAACGGACGTGATATTCTCTACTTTAGCAACAAGTTTTCCACTTATCTGAGCTTTACTATATAAACTCAATTCATATGTTTTTGAATGATTTGTATAGATCATTTGCGAAATAGATGCTCCCGGGGCTAACTGTAAAGCTTGTTTCCCTGTGCGTGTATCATTTTGGGTGATTACACCATTACCTTCCCAAGGAAACAAGGTATTGTATTCAAAACCACCATTTGGGAGTTCGTTATTTTCATCCAGATTCCATGTGAAGAAGCGTATGTAATCAACTTCCATTGAAGTCTCACCATCTTTGCCATACATGCCGAGGTAAAAGTTCATGAAATGGTTTGGTGATTTAATATCACTCGGATCCCACCATTCACGAACCAATTGTCCGTCTATATAGAACTTTAAACCGGCCGGTGTCCAAAGCATGCTGTGAGTTACCCATTTGTCATTGAAATCACCTTCCACGATGTGGTGTCCAATGTTTCGTTCAAAGTTACCAAGACTATCTACGTTTCCATGTAATACAATCTCAGTAGTGATATATTCGCATAGATCGATTTCAAATACTTGTCCGCGAGGGCGTATACCGGTAGTTCCGTGTGCTTGGGTTCCATTTTCTAAGTAATGTTTTAAGTCTGGCCCCGGAGAATCAAGCCAAAAGGCTCCGTTTACCATTTTCGCATCTTTATCTGCAAAACGTTTCAAGCGAGCTTCGATATAACCACCTACAAAATTAGTAGGAAGATAACTTGTGTCGGCAAGCCAATCGTATGTTTGGATCGAAGATATTTTGCGTCCACTATTTTTCCAAAATACTTCCTTCGGATTTTCTTTATCTGTATATAAAATAATCGTTGAATCTGTATACTTGATTGACGGCTGTGGTAATGTGTTTGCTTTGAACTCCTCAAAATTTGTTTGATCCATAAAGTCCCAAGTCGAGTAGTAATTGGTACTCCATTTAGTTGAATCAAGAGTTTGGTCGTTGAACTCATCATTCCAGAAAAGAGACATTGCTCCTTGTAGTTCATTGATATTAGGTGTAATCGAATTATCGCGATCTTGAATTATATTGCAAGAAGTTAGCGTTGCGGCAATAATAAAACCAGTTGTAATTATAGACTTCATTCTTTTGGGTTGTTGTTCTTTTATTTATTGATATTTCAATACAAATGTAAAAAAAAGCTCAGAAGGTTCTTGTTTTAGGGGTAAGTATTCATTGAATTATGGGAAATATGCAAAAGTATATATATGTAGTGTAAGAATGTTTTATTTTTACATGCTAAGAATGTGAAATAATGAGCACATAAATGCGAAATGTCTATACTATATTATTAATCAATTGAAAAACAGAAATGAAGAACGTATTTTACTATGGATTAGTCTTATTGTTTACTGCTTGTAATACATTAGATTGTGAATGTGAAAAAGAAATTCCAGAACCGAATCTTCCTGGGAAAGAATATCAAGTCGCGATAAACCTAGGAGGAGAACTGAAAAAAATAACAGCATTAGATGCCGATAAAGATCCTAACAGAGATGTGTTTGGTGTGCAGGTTTTTAGAGGTGTAGATACCAGTGATGTTTATGTAGAATATGAACGATATGGTTATGGTTTATTTGATGATGAAACTCAAGCAACGTTGAAACTACCTACTGGGTATAAATATCGTTTTGTTGCATCATTGGTAAAAGACGCAAAACAAAAAATTTATCATGAAATATTTCCAGATGCGGAATTGGGTGATTTGAAAGCCTTTGAAATGCCATTCGCGTTGAATAATCTCGACTTCGGGCTATTAAAGAATCAATTTGAGCAGAATACGGAAACATGGTTGGATTATCTTGATTTTGGTTCGTCTGTAATGAGAGATGTAGAAACGGGTGATTATGCACAATCATATATGCTTCCGGAGACTGATCGCTATTATGGGGTCACAACAGATTA
>DLYT01000087.1:2224-2777 GCA_003447595.1 Porphyromonadaceae bacterium | reverse complement strand
GAGCTTTTTCGGCGTTTCTCTTTATTGCACAAAATAAGATCTGTTTGTTGGTTTTGAATAATCTGTTGCAGTAAATTCAAGATTCTTGATAGTTTGAAATTAGGGAAGTTGTAAGTTTGTATACCTTAATACGAAGTAGCATGAAAATCTCACGAACAACGTTTTTAATTGCCGGGTTGTGCTGTGGCCTTGTCAGCGGGTGGGCACAAAAGAGTACGAGAAGAATTTCGAAGGATCAGCAAAGAACTTCCAAAGATCGGCACGGCATTGAGCGAACAGCCTTTCAAACAGCCGGGCCATGGAAGCCTACTACCGATGTGCGATCTGATGTGGCGATTGTATACGGAGCGAATGATCACGGAGAAATGTCGTTCGAAGAGCGAGTAGATTCTTGGCGGAAACGCGGATACATTACCCATTTTATGACCGGCATTGCTTGGGGCGAATACCAAGATTATTTCACGGGAAAATGGGATGGTAAATGGCATCTCGATGAAGGACAAGTAACCATGCAGGGCGATACATTGTGGCATGGGCACATGGTTCCTTACAT
>DLYT01000087.1:1632-1886 GCA_003447595.1 Porphyromonadaceae bacterium | reverse complement strand
TTCGATTGGAGACCGCAACACGAGTCGGCCGAGAACACCTACCTGGCAAATAAACTCAAGTACCATTTGTATTATCGGGCGTTGGAAGCGTGCTTTACCTATGCTAAAGAGTACGGCAAAAGTAAAGGTATGAACGTGCGTTGCTATGTGCCTACCCATTCACTTGTCAACTATTCGCAATGGCAGATTGTGAGTCCCGAGGCAAGTTTGGCCTCGTTGCCTTGTGTCGATGGATACATTGCCCAAGTTTGGAC
>DLYT01000087.1:0-1342 GCA_003447595.1 Porphyromonadaceae bacterium | reverse complement strand
TTCTTTCTTACCGATCCGATAGAAGACTGGCCGCGCGACTGGGCCGACTATAAAAAGAATTACCAGGCTACGTTTACCGCCAAACTACTTTTCCCGAACAATAACAACTACGAAGTAATGCCTTGGCCCGACCGAATCTACGAAGGGCTATATAAAACCAGTAAAGACAGTGAGAACAAAGAGCGCATTCCTCGTTTCTATTCTACGCAGATGCAAGTAATGGTAAACGCGCTCAACAACATGCCTTTGACCGAAACAAAGGTAAGCGGGAGTGACGGTATCAGCGTGTTGATGTCGAATTCTCTCATGTTTCAGCGTACGCCACAACCGGTAGACGGATACGACGACCCGCAACTTTCCAATTTTTACGGGCTAGCATTGCCCTTCTTGAAGCGAGGAGTTCCGGTGCAAACCATGCATATTGAGAATGTGCAGTATCCCGAAACATGGAAAGATACCAAGGTGCTTTTGATGTCTTATTCAAATATGAAGCCCCTCGACAAAGCAGCGCATGCCGATATTGCTCGGTGGGTAAAGAATGGCGGAGTACTTGTGTATAGCGGAAGCGATAACGATCCTTTTCAGTCGGTGCAAGAGTGGTGGAATCAAAACGATTACACCTATACCACACCTTCACAGCACCTATTTGAAAGCATGCAACTAGAACGCAATCCCAATGAAGGAGCGCATACATACGGCAAAGGAGTTGTTTACATCCTCCGCACAGATCCCAAAGAGTATGTGCTAAAGACCGATGGAGACAAACAACTCGTCGAAGTAGTTACAGATCTGTACAACAAACATGCCGGCAAGGGGAATATGGAGTTCAAGAACAGTTATTACTTGCAGCGAGGAGCCTACGAACTGGTATCGGTTCTTGATGAAAGTGTAAGCGATGCTCCTTTTACGGTAGAAGGAGTATTGGTAGATCTGTTTGATCCGCAACTTCCCGTTACGACAACCAAAGTGGTAAATCCCGGCGAGCAAGCCTTTCTTTGCAACATCCGGAAACTGAAAGATCCGAAAAAGCCACAAGTTCTCGCCGCGGCAGCTCGTGTGTATAACGAAGCGTACAAAAATAAAACATACAGTTTTCTGGTGAAAAGTCCTATCGAAACTACCAACAGCATGCGGGTACTTCTGCCTGCTCGACCGGCATCGGTCGTGTTGACCAATCACAAAGGCGAAAAGATCGATACCTTTACCTACGAATGGGATGCGATGAGCAGCACTTGCCTGCTTGGTTTTGAAAACCATCCCGATGGCGTGAATGTGCAGATTTCGCTCGGAGCAGAAGCAAAGTCAACGAAAGCACAACCGGTATATCAAAATCCGGTAGTAG
>DLYT01000027.1:17669-17830 GCA_003447595.1 Porphyromonadaceae bacterium | reverse complement strand
GTTAGTTTAGCTTTTGCCTCACCCAGGTCGTTAAACGCTCCTACCTTCTCGTATGTGGTGCCGTCTTTCGAAACCAAAAGATCTGCCATGGTGATGTAGTCTTTAGAGTCGCCCGTAATCACTTCAATCTCTTTCGCGTTTACCGGTTCGCCTAGCAAGAT
>DLYT01000027.1:8024-17390 GCA_003447595.1 Porphyromonadaceae bacterium | reverse complement strand
TCCGGATGGTACGGAAAGTTTTGCGGGATATTTGTCTCAATGTTAGCGTGACGCACCAAAGCAGGCTTTTCGTTGGTCGGAGCAAATTCGGTCTCATTGAGTGCGTCATCTTCGTAAAAGTTGATTCCCAACGAAGCCATAATCGGATAGTAAGCATTGATACGCTCGTAAAACGAATCCCAGTTTTTCTTGCCCGGCTCTGTCCACATTACTTCTGCTAGTGCAGTGATGCGTGGATAAAGCATCCATTCTACGCGGTCTTGTGTTGCGACGCGCTCTGTCCACAAACAAGCCTGCACTCCTTTTACAAGGTCGTGCTTATCTGCCGTAATGGTAGAGTCGATCGGTTCCCATTCGTAGATCTTGCGTGTAGAATTGCCCGCATATCCCCAGTCGTAGTAGCAACCGTGCTGCGGAGCCATAATGATAGGAATGTTGCGAGATAGTGCGTGCTTTTGTTGCTCTACACCATCGTTGCGCCATACCATCACCATATCTTCGGGTGTAGCTACGCCGCGCTCGTCGATTTCGTCCCATCCTACCATGGTTTTACCGTATTTACGAGTCAGATCAGACACTTGTTTTGTAAAGTAATCCTGTATTTGTCCCGGTTTGGTAAAACCTTGTTGTTTGTACAAAGCCATACACTTCGGACACGATTCCCAGATGGTTGTAGGTACTTCGTCGCCACCCATGTGAATGTATTGTGAAGGGAAGATATCGACCAATTCCTTGATTACGTCTTCAACAAAAGCAATCGACTGCGGATTTCCTACACAGATCATGTTCTCGTTGCCGCGACGACGTTGATTCAGGGCCATTTCTTCCGGATAAGCTTCAAACGTACCACCGTTGCACGACAGGTTTGGCATTGCCGCGAGCAAAGCCGTGTTGTGTCCCGGCATATCTACTTCCGGAATCACTTCTACGTTGCGAAGTGCCGCGTAACGTACTACTTCCTTCAGATCTTCTTTTGTATAGTATTTGCCCGAAAGCTCAGGGAAGTTTGCATAGAATGTACCTTTCTCGGTTAGTTCAGGATACTTTTCCATATACAGACGCCAAGCATTGTTGTCTGTCAAGTGCAGGTGTAGTTTGTTTAGCTTGAAGTAACTCATCTGGTCGATGCTTTCTTTCAGCTCGTCTACCGTCCAGAAGTGACGGCTACAATCCAGCATCAGTCCACGGTATTGGAAACGTGGCGAATCACTGATCGCAAGGTTAGGCAACACACCATTACCGGCAGTAGCGATCAATTGTTGTAGGGTTTTGATGGCATTAAAGGCCCCTGAATAATCGGAACACTCAATGTTTATTTTACCATTCTTGATGTTTAATGTGTATGCGTTGGGTACAAGCGATTTGTTTTCAGTAAAATTAATTACCGCATTTGCATTGTCGATTGCAATATGTTGTAGTCCGCCATTGCGAATAAGGGACAAAGCCGAATCGGGCATCGCAAAGATAGAAGCAGGAAGATTCACACTCGCAATCTCGTTGATAGGAAGTGATCCGCTGAGTATCTCTACATTGTTTGGCTGAGGAATAAGGGAAACACGGTCGGTAATCTTGCTTTCGCATGCAGAGAATAGCAACAACGCGCCCAGTGTTTGTGATAATAATTTCGGATTCATGTCTCTTAGTTTATATTTTACGGTTATACCAATTATCAGTTTTCGGTGGTTTTTTTAATAATATAAATTAAGATCGACACAAAGATAATGAATAGTTGTAATTATATCAGCATTTGTTTTATGCTGCAAAGCATGTATGAAACGAGGATAAACTATCTGAATTTTATATTGTTTTTATTAGAAAACGAGATTATGATACGGTTAGAAGATATTAAAGACAATTCGTCCTCTTCGGGAATGCAAGAGATAGACGCGCGCGGGTCGCAGTGTCCGGGGCCGATTATGAGCCTGATGGATACATTCAAAACCTTGGCAATGGGAAAGCAAGTAAAACTGGTTGGTACCGATCCGGGGCTATTGTCTGATTTGCCTTCTTGGGCAAACATCACGGGTAATAAGTTGATTTCTATCGAGATGAAGGAGGGTTTAATTACCGCCGTGCTCGAAAAACATACCGAGAATGGGCATAATCCGCTCCCCGACCGAGAAGATCGAATGACGATTGTACTTTTCAGTGATGATTTTGATAAGAGTGTCGCGGCTTTTAATATTGCATTGGGGGCTCTGGCCGTAGGGATGAAAGTGGAGATTTTCTTCACGTTCTGGGGGCTTAGCTTGCTACGACGCAAACCCGATCACCCGATTCATAAAGATCTGGAAGGTAGAATGATGGCAGAGATGTTGCCTAAAAGTGATCAGGACTTGCCGTTGTCTAAAGATAACATGATGGGTATCGGGGCCAAGCTTCTTCAAAAAATCATGAAGGATAAGCACATTCCTCCACTTGACTTTATGGTGCATCTGGCCAAATATGACGGAGTGAAGTTTATTGCTTGCCAGATGTCGATGGAAGTAATGGAGATCTCGAAAGACGAACTACTCGAAGGTGTTGAAGTGGGCGGCGTAGCTACCATGCTCGAAAACGCACGCAAATCGACTACTTCTTATTTTATTTAGAAATCATTTTAATACGTAAGATATATGGTACACGAATTGAATTCAGAATCGTTCAAGGAACAACTGTTTGATTATACATTGGGCGACGATGCGACGCTAAAGTTGAAAAACAACGGGATATTGGAGTTTTACGTGCCGTGGTGCCCTCACTGCCAAGCCATGATGCCTCGTTACGACAAGATCAGCCACATGTTTGAGGCTATTAGTTGCTACAGAGTCAACATGGAAGCCTATCCGGATATAGCCGAACTATTCGGTGTGGAGAGTTTCCCGACGTTTATCTACATTTTCCCGAATGGGGATATGCGAAAAAGTGTAGGTGAAATGAGTGTGGATGACTTTGCGGATATGATTAAGTCGACATTCTAGGATAAAACAAAATGCTCGGAAAGTTCGATGTACTTTGCCGGGCATTTTGCTTTCTAGCTTCAAAACATCGCAATTACGTAAGGGGTGAAAATGAGTAACCCAATTATAAAGGTGGCAATGGCAACAAATAAGACTCCGCCGGCAGCGATGTCTTTGATGATTCCGATTTCACGTACATGTTCTTTTGTGAGGTAGTTTGCCGTGTATTCTATCGCTGTGTTGAAGGCTTCGGCCGCAAATACACAGCCAATACACAAAATGCAGATGATCCATTCAGTTTTGGTGATTCCGAAAAAGAATCCTCCTGCTACGACAATCAATGTGGCTAGAGTATGAATCCAGGCATTGTGCTCATACTTTATCAGTAATTGCATGCCTTTGAATGCATAAGAGAAGCTTTTGATTCGTTTCTGTAATGAGAATTTTGTTTCCATTATTGATTTGTTTTTTCAAAAATAGATTAATTCAACGAAACAATAAAATATCTATATTTAGAACTCCTTAAAAGAACAAGTTTGTGACAACGACAAATCCACGTAATGCTCATGCTTTGAGCATTTAATCTATCTATAAATTTTTCACGAATGGCAAAAGATATTCTTATCCTATTGGTTGGTCTTTCGGCCCAATTGCTCTTCTCTATTCGCACCCTCGTGCAATGGATTGCTTCGGAGAAGGCAAAGAAGGTTCTCTCTCCTGTCTTGTTTTGGCAGCTTAGTTTATTGGCTTCTTTTATTTTTTGTATGTATGGCTGGCTGCGCAACGACTTTGCGATTGTGTTGGGTCAGCTTATTTCGTATTACATTTATATCTGGAACCTGAAGATTGAAAACAACTGGCAACAGCTCAATGCCGGGGTTCGTTTCTTGGCGTATGCAATGCCAATAGCGGCTTTGCTGTATGTTTGTTCGGATATACAGGCTAGTTACGACAAGTTATTTAATCAAACAGATTTACCGTTGAGCCTTATCTTGTTCGGCTCCATTGGACAATTGATTTTTGTGTTTCGCTTCATTTATCAGTGGTGGTACTCGAGCCAAATACAACGCTCGGTATTGCCGTTTAAGTTTTGGCTGATCAGCTTGGTCGGAGCTTCCATTATCTTTACGTATGGTATTATACGTTTCGATATTGTGCTTATGCTTGGTCAGTCGTTCGGATTGGTAGTATATATTCGGAATATGATTCTTTGGAAAAATGAATCTGTCGAAGATCAATTGAAGTAAAACAATAAATCCGCCTCAGCAGTATTAAAACGCTGAGGCGGATTTGTTATAAATAATAGCTACGCTTGCTTATTCAATCACTACAATGTAGTAATCTCCTTTCGAAATAAAGTTGAGCTGTTTACGATTGTCTTCCGTGTAGGTAAGATCTTCTAGAGCATCTTTCTTTCGAATAAAAAGAACAGATGACGACGTTTCTAATAAGAACGAATCGAGTTCTGCTTTATTATCAAGTCTTTTGAGACTTGTTTTAAGAAAGACATCCATATTCTCTCCTCCTCTAAAACGATAGTATGCATATTCGCTACATGTTCTATCCTTGAAATGACCTTGAGCTTCGGTAGCCATGGCTTCGAAGCCGATGTATTGATTAAATTGACTTACGTTGAAGCTTGCCACAAAAATAAAGATTAGCAACGATACGCTTACCGATCTGATTGCTCTGCTTTTGTTCGCCTTCAACCAATATATTGCTTGCAAACCTCCTAAGAATAATACGCCAAGTGCGATGTAAACAAACGTAAGATTATCGTATTCGAACGTAAGCAATGGCTTGGCGAAAAATGATAGCGGTAGTGCCAGCATAAACAAAGCGGCCGGAATACCGATACTTAGCATTATCAGCTTGTTGTTGTACAAGTACTTTAGCTGAATGGCTGCAAAGTAAGCGACAAACGGATAGATAGGTACAAGGTAGATATCTAGTTTGGAGCTGATCAGCGAAAACATTGCAAACGAAGTGGTTATAATGGATAGGAAGAATAGCTCTAACGAGGTAAATTTTCGTTTATTGAAAAGAGCGAGCGCGATCGAAACCACATAAAGAATTGACCAAGGCGCAAATGTGAACATACTGGTCTTTAGATAGTAGTAAAATGGTTGGTCGTGATGAAACGAGTTGATACCACGTCCTACTGTTTGTTTTACCAGGATGTTGTTGAGATAACTACTCCCTCCTTCCAAATAGATTGCGGCAAACCAGCTTGCGAATAGCAGTATCAGCACAGATACTGAAGCTACGGAGAAGTAAGTGCGCAACGTCTTAAATTCTTTTTGATACACCAGAAAAGCAACGATCGAAAGCAGTGGCATCAAAACACCTACGGGGCCTTTGGTAAATACGCCCAAAAAGATATACAGCACAAACAGTAACTTGTTTTTCGAGCTTTTGTCTCCCGCATACATCTTATAGAAGGTATACAACGACAAGACAATGAAGAGACACATGAGCATGTCCATACGAATAACAAAGGCTGCCCCGAGAAAAAATCCCGTAGTAAGTAGCATAAGTCCGCCGAGAACTTCGTCTTTATGATCGCTTACGTTGTACTTGATCAGCCAGTTGTCCATGACGTAGACTGTGAGTATTGCGGGGATTAGGCTGATTAAACCTAATGTAGCCATGTAGTGTGCGCCAAAGATATTTCGGAGAATCATCATCAGCCAAAAGTAAAGTGGCGGCTTGTCTGCATAGACTTCTCCGTGATTATAAAAGGTTACCCAGGTGTTGTTGCGTAGCGCTTCGTCGACGATGCTGAGGTATCGCAGCTCATTGTCGGGGGTAAAGTCGCGAAAGAAATAGATAGGTAGCAACAGGATAAAGTATAAGAAATAACGAATGTTCCTGTTTTCTATAGAGAATGTATTTGTTTTATTCATTTGATATAGTATTCATTATACCATGCAAGATACTTTTTAATCCCATCATTCAATGATGTTTCGGGTTGAAAATCGTAATCTCGTTTAAGCTTAGTTGTATCGGCCCAAGTAGCTAATACATCGCCCGATTGCATAGGCATGTTGTGACGTATTGCCTGCTTGCCAATGTTTCGCTCTAGTGTAGTAATGAAATCATTGAGGCGAATCGGTGAGGAATTGCCTACGTTATAAACTTCACTGACAGAGTCGTTGCTTCCATTGATAATAGAGAATACGGCTCCCACGATATCGTCGATGTAAGTAAAATCCCTAAGCATTTCGCCGTGATTAAATACCTTTATCTCTCGCCCTTCTTTTATAGCTGAGGTAAACAAAAAAGGCGACATATCGGGACGTCCCCACGGACCGTATACGGTAAAGAAGCGAAGTCCGATCGTAGTGATGTTGTAAATAGACGAATAGCTGTATGCAAAGAGTTCGTTTGCCTTCTTGGTCGCGGCATAAAGACTTACCGGACGTTCCGATTTGTCAGTTTCTCTATAAGGAATGTCTTTGTTGGCTCCGTACACACTCGAGCTGCTTGCGTAAATAAAGCGTTTGATATTACTCTTGGTTGTTGCGTCGAGGATATTAAAGAAGCCTTGTATGTTTGTGGAGATGTATGCTTGTGGATTCTCGATGCTATAGCGCACACCGGCTTGTCCGGCAAAGTTACAAACCAAATCGAACTTCTCTTTTGCAAATAGAGCATCTACCCTTTCTCGGTTTTCTATATCCAGTAATTCGAATGTAAATGGTTTACTTTCGCTTTTGTTGAATTTCTCAAGCTCGTTGAGTCGTGCAATCTTTAAGTTTACATCGTAATAGTTTGACAGATTGTCTATACCAACGATTTCAAAACCTTCTTCTAGGCATCTTTTCGCTACACTGAATCCGATAAATCCGGCTACTCCCGTAATAAGAATTTTCATAAGAAATAAATTAAGAACTGTCTTAAGTGTTAGAGATATCGCTTATATAACAATGGAAGAATGTAAAAGGATTATATAAATAGATAAACTTATCATTTATTTAAAAAGTGGTTGTCTTAAATTTATATTATTTTGAGTGCTCTGGAATAATGGTATACACACTGATAAAGAGAAGGTAAACGGTGTGTTTTGCGTATAGATAATGTATTCTATTACTTCAAGAATAAGCAGAAGAAAAGGAAAGGCTTGGGTAATCTTTTCTTTGAAGTACTGCATGTATAGGTGGTTTCGAAGAATAGTAAAACAAAAAAAGCAGCACTTTCGATGCTGCTTTTTGCACGGGTTGAGAGACTCGAACTCCCGACACTCGGTTTTGGAGACCGATGCTCTACCAACTGAGCTAAACCCGTATCTCATTTGGACACTGCAAATATAAGGCAATATTTTAAACCTACAAAGCTTTTATGATTTAATTTGTAAATTATTTTTTATTTGTCTCACGCGAAACAATGTAAACACCTGTAAATATTAACATTGACGCTAAAAGTTGATACCACTCAAATTTTGCCTGCCCAAGGAATAAAGCAATACTTGATGCAATAATTGGTACTTCATAATCATACATTGCTACGGCTGTAGTTGATAATTTCTTCAAACCATAGGCCAAAAGTAGATAAGTAAGGAATGTAGGAAAGATTAAAACGAAGATTAAGACTGCTAAAGGAAGTAGGTTTTGTGTCTCTGTAAAGATCTTCGACTCGAATCCCTTTATACCAACAACGACACTACTTACTAAGAATGCTCCCAGAAAGATCCATTTGAGCATCGTAATGGATGAATACTTTTGGGTATATCGCTTGTTGCGTATCAAATACACGGCATAGCATAGTGCACTAACGAAACAAAAGATATTTCCTATTATTGATTCGGATCGAGTTGCTACGAGGTCTTCTTTCATTACAATCCAAACGGCTCCTCCTATCCCCATGAATATACCAACGAGCTTATTGCCTGATATGTGCTCCTTAAACACAAAGAAGGAAAGGATCAGTACCAGTACCGGCATGGTTGTAAAGATTAAAGAGCTGTCTATGGGCGATGAGTATTCTACCCCAATAAGATAGAAGAAGATATATCCCGACAAGACTATCGCCCCTATTAAGATCATGTGCAAACGATCTCTTGGAGTGGTTGCTTCTTTCTTGATAAATAGAGATACAATCCAGAATGCTACTGCGGCAAATGCGCAACGTAGAAAGAACATCGTATAACTGCTGCACCATTCGGGAAGCAGATACTTTTGAGCATTGATATTAAGCCCGTTAAACATTTCAGCAAAGAAGACTGCTAGGTTTGCCATCAAAAGCTGTTTCTTATCGTCGGTTATCATAGGTAATTCTTTTTTATAATAACCATGAATGCGGGATTAAGTTAGCTTGCGACGAGGTATAAATAATGCCATTTCATTATCTTTACCGGCATGATATTGTATATTATGAATGAATTTGTCCAAGCTTTACGTGCTATATATCCCCTCTCCGACGCCTCTATTGATATTCTCTTAAGCCATGCAGAAGTAGTCTCGATGAAAAAAGGCGAATTGGTTATTACCGAACATCAAGGAGGTAAATACGCTTACTTTATTGTAAAAGGGTTGGCACGCGGATACGTTATTCAGAAAGGAAAGGATTCTACCTTATGGTTTGCTTCGATTGGAATGACTCTCTTGTCGATGAATGCTTATCTCTTTACGCGCGAAGGTTATGAGAATATCGAATTGCTCGAAGATGCGGAACTGTTGCGTATTCCCGTTGCCCTGCTTAATCACCTGTTCGAAACGAATTTGGAGTTATGTAATTGGGGGCGTCGTATGGCCGATCATATCATTCACCGTATGGAGTTGCATTTTATGCGCCGCAATTTTATGAGTGCGGCAGAACGTTACCATTTCTTTGTTGCCGATGAACCCGAATTGCTTCGGAAAGTACCGCTTCGACACATTGCTTCCTATCTGGGGATTTCACAGGTCTCGCTTAGTCGCATTCGGGCAGGAATTCAATAAGATTCTGTTGTTTTTTTACATATGTAAAGAGAGGATTGAGAAAATAACTCCACATTTGCAGGAGTGAAACATTAAAACAACTCAATTATGATCGAATTAAATCGTATTACCGATAAGCAAGACTCTCGATTGGATCAAATTATCGACTTATATGTTGCAGCATTTCCTCAGGAAGAACGTCGTGATTTGAATCAACTACGTCTGCTTATAGAAAAGGCTGATACTATGTATCTGAATGCAATCGAAGCTAACGATACTCTTTGCGGATTCTTTATCTATTGGGATATGGGTGGCTTCTATTACTTGGAGCATCTGGCTGTTTTCCCTGAGATGCGTAATATGAAGATCGGACAGCAAGTATTGGATTACATTGCAGCTCACCTAGATGGTACACGAATCTTGGAAGTAGAACCAACAACCGACGAAATGACTACTCGCCGTGTGAATTACTATTCGCGCAATGGTTACCATATTGTAGATAAAAACTA
>DLYT01000027.1:3900-7773 GCA_003447595.1 Porphyromonadaceae bacterium | reverse complement strand
ACGACCGATGATCTCTCTGCACAAATCGAGCAAATCAAAGACAAAGTATACCGAGGCAACTACGCGTTACTATAATACAGACAAGACATCAAAAGCGTGTTCTAAACAAAACAAAAGCGACTTTCCAATACTGAATAACTTGGAAGGTCGCTTTTATCATGTATTTACTCTCCGAATAATAACGGAGATCTACTTAAAAGTAATCTGAAAAATAAGGTTGTTCGCCAGGAATAATCTTTTCAAGCAAACGAAGTGTCATTGTATCGGTCTTTAATCTGCCGATCTTATACAAGTAAGCCGGAGCTTTGTAGCTCATCATCATCGTTGAGAGTGTTTGTATATCTAATTCTACCGCGTGCCCTATGGGCTCACGTACTACAACGATCTTTCCATCTGTCCCTTCCTTCAATCCAAACACACCGTTGTTCCATTCGGCCACAGGGTCTTTTACGACAAAGTGAAATGGCTGTATGTCGTCATCGTACGGATATTCTTCAAGAAATTTTTCTACATCAACAATACGTGCCATATAATAAGGCTCGATTGTTTCTTCTATCAAACTATCGTCGAGCAAGAAAGACAATGGCTCATTTACAAAGATGTCTCCTTTTACCTTGTCTACCATCGAATGGTGTGCACCTATAAAGTTCCAGATTCCGTAGTAAGCATCTTGCGAGAGATAAACCATTTCCTTGATATGGAAGATATCTTCTTCTACCCAATAGAACATATAACCAAGGGGATTATTATCGCGATCGAAGTAAACCGCTGCCGTGCGCTCTTCTTCATTTTCCCAACGCCAATACTCATCCCATTCAAACTTCTTTCTCATCAAAGCTCCGTGTGTACTCGATGAAAAGATGTCATATATATCAATGACTGCTTCATTGTCGACATTGAGTCGTTCGATGTGTCCGCTTACATCTTTATGAGCAGGAAGTTGTGTGTCTTTTACCGTAAACGAGATACGGTCGCTCATAATCTCCCAACCTTTGCGTCGGTAATACGGAATCGAATATGGATAAAGATAAGAGATGTATTGTCCGGCATTGCGCATTGCCTTCAACGCTTCTTTGATCAAGTCGCTCATCAATCCCATGTTTGCGTATTCGGGATAAGTACCTACTCCGGTTACTCCTCCCATTTCGTATATCTTTCCGTGGATGTTTACTTCGCACGGATAAATACATATGGATGAGATCAAGCGGTCTTCCTTGGTAAACCAGCCTAATACTTCGGCTCCTTGTAATATAGGACGTTTTGATCGAATTAATTCTCCCTCTTCATAACCACTCTCTTCCAGGAAACTTTTAGTTACCTGAAACACATAACGCATCAGCTCGTCGTACTGACTTAAATAATTTATCGTTACCGGTTTTAATACTAATTGTTCTTTCATACTTTACACGTTTGAGCAACATCATGCTAACACGCATTTAACACAATTAAAGGGATAAAAGTTCTTCTATTTACAAGAAATCTTGCTATTCCTACATAAAGTTGCCGGCAAGCCGTGCATTCGCAATTCTATTTAGGGAATAAAATTGCTTGAAATCGAGACTTTCGAAGAATATTTTTACATTCACAGTTGTTTATATTGCATACATACGATCGAAACGATAATTGATAAACAAGATACAATGAAAGAGGTATTAGCCTTTCTAAAGGAACTTTCGGCAAATAACAACCGTGAATGGTTTGCCGAAAACAAAGCAAGCTATGAAAAAGCAAAAATGCTATTTGATAAGAGTGTAGAAGAACTTCTTTTACGCATGTCGGTAATTGATCCGAGCCTGGCTGGTGTGAACTTAAAAGATTGTTTGTGGCGGATTTATCGCGACACGCGCTTTTCGCCAGATAAAACTCCCTACAAGCGTCACTTCGGTGCCTTTATAGCCAAAGGTGGAAAGAAGGCCGGGCATGGAGGTTATTACATACATGTCGAACCCGACAATTGCTTTATCGGTGGCGGTGTATGGCGTCCCGATCCAAAGCTTTTGAAGAAGCTTCGCCAGAATGTATACGTACACATTGATGAATTCTTACAGATTATCGAAAACAAAGACTTTAAAAAGGTATACCATTCTTTTGATACGGAAGAAGCATTGAAAACGGTTCCGCGTGAGTTCCCAAAAGACTTTTCTCATCCCGAACTGCTAAAACTAAAGCACTTTGTAGTAAGTAAAGAAGTAGACGAAGCTTTCTTTGATAAAAAGGATTGGCTCAATGAGGTAATTCATGACTTCGAAGTTTTAAAACCGATGAATGACTTCCTCAATTACGTTGTGGATGAATACAAAGAGGATCTATAGGAATTATCGATAAAGCTACCGCGCAAAAGCAGGCTGGATTCTGAAATATATGATTATATTTGTTTGGTAATCAAATAAACAAAAACTAGCTCAAAGCTTATTATTATCAATGAAAGGCATTATCATTACAACGTTCTTATCTTGTGCTATTTATACCGGTGCCGCAAGCACGGCTTCGAGCATAACAACGCCCATTGAGAATATTCAATCAGAATCACATCCTGCTTCAAAATACTTTCTCGACAACTGCTTCTCGATGCTAAAGAATAAGACAAAGGAAAAGAAACTTTCGTCTATCGAGAATCCGTTTATTCGCAACGCAGCTCTGCAGATGCTTAACGGTACCTACGCATATGCGTATCGTGTGCAAGAATACAAGGCATATCCGAATCCGGCAGAAGAACAAAAATACTTCAAAACTGGTGCGTATAGTTACTTTGACAACCCTACCGGTATCTGCTTTGAGCAGGGCGAAGAGGTTGTTGTTGCCGTAAGCGATACTCAGAATGCTCCCATCTCATTGCGCATTCATAACTTTGGAAAAGAAGGCGGCGACAGTGTTTACGAGCTGAAACCCGGGTTGAATACATTCAAAGCAGCAAATAAAGGACTTGCATACATCCAATACTTTACACCGATGTACGCACAAGCTCCCGAAATCAAGATAAACATAATGACGGGGCGCGTAAACGGATTCTTCGACACATCTAAATCGAATGCTGATTGGCAGTCTTTGCTTGCTGCGGCACAATCGAATGTAATCGATATCGTTGGCGATCGCGTACATCTGGTCTATTCGGTAGCAAGTCTGAAGCAATATTGTCCCAACAAAGGAAGAGAACTTCTCGGAATATACGATTCAATCATTGCAATACAGCAAGACTTGATGGGCTACAACCTACAAGGAAGAAAGCCGGCAAACCGTATGCTGGGTCGTGTTGTATGGGATGGTTATCTGTATGCCGACGAGCTTGGCGCTGCTTTCCATGAAGATACCATGGGCGAACTAGCAGACGTTTCGAAGGTAAAGTCTAATGTATGGGGTATTGCACACGAGTTTGGTCACGTGAATCAAGTGCATCCCAATCTCTGCTGGACAGGGACTACGGAAGTTACCAATAATATCTTCTCTGCCTGGACTCAGTATCTCTTTACTCCCAATGCATTGCGCCTTGAGCATGAAAAGATGAAAGGTTACTCGCTCGACCAATCCGGCGAACGCTTCAATACTTATCTCGAAAGCGCGCTTATACGTAATGAAGAATGGCTTACGCAAGCAGGCCCCGATCGTTGGGATCGCTTCAATGGCAAAGATTGGGGAGGGGATCATTTTGTAAAGCTTTGTCCGCTTTGGCAATTACAACTCTTCTTTGGTGTAGCGGGCAAAGGGAATACGTGGGCAACGCCCGACCTCTATCCCAACCTATTTGCGCTATCTCGCGAAGACAACAATACACAAAGCAGTGGCCGCAGTCAGTTGCTTTTCGTAAAACGTATTTGTGATATCTCACGTCGCGATATGACCGACTTCTTTGTGCGTACCGGCTTTTTGCGTCCTATC
>DLYT01000027.1:0-3531 GCA_003447595.1 Porphyromonadaceae bacterium | reverse complement strand
ACCATTACAGATGGTAAGATGATCATTGATCACGACGCATGGAAAAATGTGGTTGCCTTTGAGATTTATACGCATCGTAACTTACGCAAGATTGTAATGGTAGGAAGCGGCAGCAATGACAACAGCTTCACGGCGTTGCCTTATTTACCGGATGCGACTCGTGTAGAAGCAGTTGCTTGGAATGGCAAGCGCCGTCTTGTGTATGGAAGTCGTTAAAAATCGAATCTCGACTTAATAAATGTGCGTTTACATAATCCTTTTGTCGTTTTACATTGTTTAAAGAATGAAGAGCAATTGTATACCAATTAAAACGTACAACTATGGGGATGAGAGTTAAAATCTTTGCTAACGCAGATCTGGTTGCCGTGGAAAGGCAGTTAAAGGAATTCCTTAGTCAGGGAATTTTGATTGAGCAAGTAACACAGTGTTACGCAAACCATTTATGGGTGTTTACTATTTTCTATCGATTAGAACATCCCGAACAAGAAATAGTAGATGAGTCGAGTCAAGAGTTTATGACAACGAATGCCGAAGGACTTTTTACCGACTATCCGCGCATTTAGTCATGACAAAACGATTTGATGCATTTGCCCTAATTGTTTGTAAAAAAAGGACCTCTCTAATTATCAATAGCGATGATTAGAGAGGTTCTTGCTTTATCCCCGGATCTCTATTGAAGAAGATCCGTTCATATTTTTTTGTATATGTATTTGTACAGCGATGCGTTCGGTCATTTCTTGTACGTGCGATATAACCCCCACTTTACGTCCATGCGCATGCAAACATTCAAGCGCATCCATTGCTACCCGTAAGGTTTCGGAATCGAGCGAGCCAAAACCTTCATCGATAAATAGCGACTCCACTTTCATTCGATTCGACGACAAAGAAGCCAACCCCAAAGCCAATCCTAAGGAAACAAGGAAAGTCTCACCACCCGAAAGCGTATGGATACTTCGTTTCTCGTCACAAATGTCGTGATCAATGATTTGAAGTGCCAGCGTATCCGGGATACGTTCGAGCGCGTATCGCTTGTTTAGAATGCGAAGATGCACGTTGGCATATTTCAACAAAATGTCGAGTGTGTGCTGTTGTGCAATGCGCTGAAACTTCTTTCCGTCTGCCGATCCGGCCAAATCATTGAGCTTTGCCCACTTATCAAGCACGGCTTGCTTTTGTTTTCTTTGCTCAAGCAGCTCCTTATTCAGTTTTCTATTCTTCTCGTCTTGCAATAAAACCGTTTTCATCGAATCTATCTGCTTGGTGAGCGCAAGCATCAAATCGATAAGCTCCTTATTGCGAAGTTGCAAAGCCTCCCGCTCTTCGTCGGTTTTATCCGTAAAGCGTTGACGAGCTTTGTAGTCGTTGAGCGCCTGCAAGCGTTCGTTATATCCTATTTCTAGTTTAGACTTTTTGTCGAACAACTCTTTTACAAACGCTCGCTCTTGATCCGCCTCAGCTTTATTCCAACGTAACAAATCCAAAACGGCATCCAGCGTAAACGATTCATTGCTTGTTTGGCTTGCTGTTTCCGTAAATGTAGCAAGCTGCTGTTGCTTCGTCTCTATTTGCTTTTGCAGGCTTTCTTGATCTTGTTTCAACTGACTTTGAATACCCGAAAGCAACTTCAGCGCTTTGTCTGTCTCATTGCATTGCTTTTGTAACGACTCGTATTGCGATTGGGCATCTTTTGCTTCCTTCTTCATTTGCTCCAGAACCACTTCAACAGCCTTACCTTCTAATAACACGTTACGCTGCTTCTTGAGCTGTTCCAAGTCATTGACACGCTGCTTATAAGTCGTTTCGGCCTGTTGCAATTGTTCGGCAATATGCACAAGTAAGTTGTCTTTCGCTTTCAGCGTTTCTTCTTGTTTCTCAATCTCGTGCTTCAATTGCACCGACGAAGCGGTAGCTTCTTTCCACTTCTCCACAAAGTGCTTCAGTTGAGTAAAGAACGTTGAGGCGGATTCGTTCCAGTTTTTAATCCATTCAGGATTAGGGAAGTATTGAGAAACAGCATCGATGTTTTCATTATATATAGCTGTTTCTTTGGTGACAGAAACCATTAAATTACCGATTTCATCGCTGTAAGAAACGGACAAGAGCTTGGCTTTATCGCAAGCGGACTTACTGGTTGCGCTTTGAGAGGTCATTGTTTTTACCTCTGTTTGCAAGGCGTCTCGCTGCTGTTGAGTCTTGCGAACGAACTGTTCCTGTGCTGCTAACGATGAAAGCGCTTCTTTTATTTGCCCGATGAATACGTCGAGTTGATCGGCAAACGCAGCCGCTTTTGTATCAACAGCCGCTAGTTGTGCCGTTTTCAGCAGAGCATTGTTCGCATTTTCAAGCTGAAGCAAAGCCTCGTCAAGCTGAGTTACATCCGGAAGCTGATTTAGCGTATTGGTATTGAAGGCAAGACGTTGCTTGTATCCTTCCATACGAATTTGCCAAGCCTCGTACGTTTTACGGGCAGATGCTACTTCTTGTTCCAGCGTATGCATTGCTTCGTCGAGCTGAACATTACCTGCACGATAAGGATGCTCGGTACTTCCGCAAACCGGACAAGGCATTCCTTCGGCAAGCGTATTACGCATCGTTTCGCAATTATCCGAAATGGCCAACTGCATGCGTTGCTGTATCTGTTCCGCCTTTTCCTTAGCGGCAGCGAGAGATACACCCTCTTGTTCTTCTGCGGCAATACGTTCACGACATTCGGCAATAGCTTTCTCACATTCGGTATGTTTGGTCAGTACTTCATTGCGCTGCTTTAGTTGCTGAGCGTAAAGTTGCACGTTCGACTTCAAGGTCAGTAATGCATCGGCTCTTAGTTGCAGTTGATCGCGCTTAGTGCTCATCGCATCCGAATCAAATGCAGCCAATTGAGCATTCAATTCGGCTAGGGTTTTCTCTTTTTCCTCGATGCGCGTTGTTTGTTCTCCTACTTCTTTCTCAAGCAAAGCAATGGTTGCTTGTGTTTTTGCCAACAAATCTTCTTTCTCTTTCTTGGTAGCAAGTAGCGCGTCGCTATTCTTCTTTGCGGCAGTAGCATTGCGTAGTAAAACCGAAATCACATCGAAATTGGCAGCTACTTGTTCTTTCTCTTTATACAATTCAATCCAAGCATCAACCGTTTTCAGGTTATCATGTAACTTCTGTATGGCAGTTTGCTGATCGGTTTTCTCTTTTCGAGCTGTTTCGGCCTTAGCCAATGTACCATCGAGCGCCTCTTTCTCTTTTTTCAGATCAAGCGAAAGTGTCTCCATTTGCACATCGAGAGCCTGAGCCTTTGTTATTTCGGGAGCTTTGAGATCATGCTGTTGCTTCAAAGCCACAACAGCATCCCCGGCTTGTGTACATGTAGTAGTAAGACTTGTTAGCTTTGATTGTAAGGTTTCGATATTAGCTTGTGTTTCCGCGGCTTTCGCTTCCGAGTCCTTCAATTGATTCGAAGCAATAGTCAGCGCATTGTAATCTTCACGTGCCGGCTCTACCAAATCAAGACGTTGTACATGGCTAATACGAGCGCTGTGTGAA
>DLYT01000137.1:9028-9327 GCA_003447595.1 Porphyromonadaceae bacterium | reverse complement strand
TATGTTTCGAATGATGGAATTAGTTGGACGAATACAAATGCTCCATATACAATTGCTTCTATTTTGGGAGCTTATATTCCTGGACAAAGTACAAAACCGGTTCTATCGGTTGTGATCAATAAAGGAAGTCAATACTTCTTCGCTGCAACATCCGATTTATCAAATTATAATGAAGGAGGAGCTGTTTTAGCCGGATTCCCAATTAAAGGATTTGGTTCATATACTTACACTTCATTTTACAACGAGCGTTTGATGCTTGCCGGAGGTAAAGATATTAATAACGAAACCATCAGTGCCGT
>DLYT01000137.1:2233-8766 GCA_003447595.1 Porphyromonadaceae bacterium | reverse complement strand
GCTTTCGGTAGAAAAGAAGGGGTTGCTGTTACCCAATACGGAAATAGCATTTACTTAGTTGGAGGTATTACCGAATCGGGAATCGCTTCAAAAGAGATTTATACATCTAAAGATTTCGGTTATTCTTGGAATTTAGTTGATACGCTTATCGATTTGCCTGCTTCATACAAAGCCAGAGGATATATCGATGCAACGACTGTAGGAGAGAGACTGTATCTAATTGGAGGTAGTGATAATACTACTTGGTTCAATGAAGTTTGGTCAGGTTTCTTGCTTAGTGCAGCTGAAGAAATAAGAGCAAACAATAATTAATTAGAATATATACCATGAAGTTGGGCTGCAATAGAATCTGCAAACTAGCTTCATGGTCTTTATTATATATATTAATCGGATCTCAGTGTCTACGGGCACAAGAGTCTTTATGGGATGTGGGTTTAGCGGCAAACACATCTTTATTCATGTCGCAAAAGATTGCAGAGCCAACCGTGTTTAATCCCGGTTTAGCTGTTTGGGGAAGAGTCATGAAAGACTCACGGTATGCACTCAGAGCAGAGCTGTTGTACCGTAACTTAGGTTTCTCCCGTCTTCAAAAAACAATGAACTCCATTGGTTTTGTAGAGCAACAGTTACATCAAAATATGGTTGAAGTGGATGTAGTCGGAGAGTTAAACCTTTGGCGTTTTGCGTCAGGTTATAGCTATCAAAACTCTAAATCAATTACTCCTTATCTGTTAGCAGGTCTATCTACAGGTTTTGCTTCAGGTAGCAAGCAGATGAATTGGCTTACCTCTTTACCGATAGGATGTGGAGCAAAGATTTTGCTGGGACGATCATTGATTCTAGGAATAGAAACAACGTTTAGGTTTTATCCCGGTTCTCAAATCGAAGCGTTATATCCTTCGTTGGTAAATGCATTTCACAGAGAAACAAGTACAAGCGGACGATGGATGTTAGTACCTTCGATTCGTTTATCTTGGATTCTGGGATGGAAAGATGAATATTGTATAAATTAGTAGATCAGTATATTAGATGTCTCTATTGAATAACATTGACTTAAAAAGATTGCCTAAGCATGTTGCCGTTATCATGGATGGAAATGGACGTTGGGCAAAAATGCGTGGATTGGAACGTTACTTTGGTCATAGTGAAGGCGTCGTTTCGGTGAAGAAAATCATTGAGGCAGCATCTAAGCTAGGAGTAAAGTATATGACACTATATACTTTCTCTACCGAAAATTGGAAACGTCCGGAAGAGGAGATTCAAGCATTGATGGGTCTTCTGGTTCAGGCAATCAATCAGGAAAAAGCGCATCTGATGGAGCACAACATCCGATTGACAGCAATCGGTGATTTATCACGTTTGCCTGAAGATGCAAAAGTCTCGTTGAATGAATGTATGGAGGCTACAGCTTCAAATACAGGAGTCACAGTGGCACTAGCCTTGAGTTATTCTTCTCGTTGGGAAATAACCAATGCCGTAAAAGAAATTGCACAGATGGTTGTAAATAATGAAATGTCTATCGATCAGATAAACGACAAAGTTATTTCATCTCATCTGACTACCCATAATTTACCAGATCCCGATTTATTGATTCGAACAGGAGGTGAGAAGCGCATCAGTAACTTCATGCTGTGGCAGCTTTCTTATACAGAACTGTTCTTTTCCGATAAATTCTGGCCCGAGTTCAGAGAAGAAGAGTTTTATGAAGCAATTCTTGAATTTCAGAATCGAGAACGTCGTTTGGGACGAACCAGTGAACAATTAATCAAATAGCAACATTGTGACTTTAAATATGCGTAGACGGATACTTATAACCTTTGCTCTTGTAACAGGAGTGTTGAGCTCACAAGCACAAGAGAAAACAGATACACTCGTCGTGATGAATGGTCACGAGGTACCTACTATTTCATATACCGGGATTCCGAAAAAATATAAAATTGCAGGGATCGATATAAAAGGTACCACGAACTATGAGGATTTTGTGTTGCTCGGCTTTGCCGGACTATCAATTGGCGATATCGTCGAAGTACCGGGAGACGAAATCACGGAAGCTGTAAAGCGTTTTTGGAAGCAAGGATTGTTTTCAGATGTGAAAGTGTTGGCAACCAGAATGGAAGGCGACAAAATTTGGCTCGAGATTCAATTGACTGAGCGTCCGCGTATTTCTGAAATCAAATTTTCGGGAGTAAAGAAAGGCGAACGTGAAGATCTTGAAGCAAAGTTAGGTTTGGTAAAAGGTAATCAGATTACTCCAAACTTGATAAATAGAGCAAAGAAGGAAATTAAGAAGTACTTCGACAACAAAGGATTTAGCAATGCAACGGTACAGATCGTTCAAAAAGATGATAACGCAAATAGCGGAAAAGTGATTGTTGATGTTGTAATCAACAAAAACGAAAAGACGAAAGTGCATGAGATCTTTATTAACGGTAATGAAGCGTTGAGCGGAAATGATATCAGAGGCGTGATGAAGAAAACCAATGAAGGGTTCAATCTTCAAAAACGTTTTATGCCTAGTATCAAGGAGATGTTTAGCTCGAAGAAATTCGTTCCAGAAGAATACGAAAAGGACAAGCAAAATATCGTCAATAAATACAACGAAAAAGGTTATCGCGACGCTGTACTTACAGTAGACAGTGTGGTGCCTTACAACGATAAGAAAGTAGATATCTATCTTTCTGTTGATGAAGGTAACCAATATCACTTGAAAGATATTCAGTTTGTAGGTAACACGAAGTATCCGACCGAATACCTGATGGCAGTATTGGGTATGAAGCCGGGAGATGTTTACAACCAAAAGAAACTGGACGATCGTTTGACAATGGATGAAGATGCCGTAGGTAATGTTTATTACAACAGCGGATATATCTTCTTCCAAGCAGACCCGGTAGAGGTGGATGTAGATAAAGATTCGGTAGCTCTTGAGATTCGTATCGTTGAAGGTCCACAAGCAACAATCAACCGTGTCATGATCAACGGTAACGACCGCTTGTATGAAGACATCGTTCGTCGTGAGTTGAGAACAAAACCAGGTCAGTTGTTTAGCAAAGAAGACTTGATGCGTTCGGCTCGTGAGATTGCCCAAATGGGACACTTCGATCCGGAAACAATGGACATCAAACCGCTTCCCGACTTTGAAAACGGAACGGTTGATATTCAATATAACCTAACCTCTAAAGCAAATGACCAGATTGAGTTCTCTGCCGGTTGGGGTGCAACAGGGGTAATTGGTCGTTTAAGTTTGAAGTTTACCAACTTCTCAATGAACAACCTATTTAACCCGAAAACCTACAAAGGAATCATTCCTCAGGGTGAAGGTCAAACGTTGACAGTAAGTGGTCAAACCAACGGTCGTTACTATCAATCATATAGTTTGTCATTCATGGATCCATGGTTTGGAGGCAAGCGTCCGAATACACTTTCGGCAAGTGCTTACTTCTCTTACCAAACAGACATCAGTGACCGTTACTACGGAAGCAGCTACATGAATCCATATAGCTACGGATATGGTTACGGAAGCGGATACGGAAATGGTTACGGAAACTATTACGACCCAAGTTACTCGTTCGACCCAGACAAGTCGATTAAAATGTTAGGTTTGTCGATTGGTTATGGTAAACGTTTGAGCTGGCCGGATGACTACTTCTCATTCATGTTGAGTTTGAACTATCAGCTTTACATGTTGAAAGACTGGAACTACTTCATCATTCAAAACGGTAACTGTAACAACATCAACTTAGACTTTACCGTGCAACGTAGCTCTATCGACAATCCGTTGTATACACGTTCGGGTTCTGAGTTTACTTTCTCAGTAAGTGCAACTCCTCCTTACTCATTGTGGGATGGTGTTGATTACGCTGACATGAAAGACAATGACGGAAGCAAGTACAAATGGATCGAGTATCACAAATGGAAGTTTAAAGGAAGAGTCTTTACTCCACTTGCACCGCTCACAGTAAAACGTACACCGGTCTTGATGAGTAGAATTGAATACGGTTTTGTAGGTCACTATAATAAGAACAAACGCTCACCGTTCGAAACCTTCTACATGGGTGGTGACGGTATGTCGGGTTACTCAAGTACATACGCAACCGAAACAATCGGTCTTCGCGGATATGAAAACGGAAGTTTGACACCATGGGGACAAGAGGGTTATGCATACTCTCGCTTGTCGATGGAACTTCGCTATCCATTCTTGCTTGAGCCAACATCAACCATTTATGGTCTTGCGTTTGTAGAAGCAGGTAATGCTTGGCCAGACATTAAAGATTTCAATCCGTTCCAATTGAAGAGATCTGCAGGTCTTGGTGTTCGTATCTTCTTACCAATGATTGGTATGATGGGTATTGACTGGGCTTACGGTTTCGACAAGATTCAAGGAAATCCTTCCGCATCGGGAAGTAATTTTCACTTTATTATCGGACAAGAATTTTAAAATATATCAAAAGGGTGGATTATTTAATCCACCCTTTTATCTTTGTAACCTACGAACATTTTTAAACTCTATAGATTATGAAGAAGTTAGTACTATTATTCGCGCTTATTATAGCGACAACAGCATCTGTATTTGCACAGAAGATTGCTCTTATCGATACCGAATATATATTGAAGCGTATACCGGCATTCGAACAGTCGAACCAAGAACTCGAAACATTCTCAAAGAAGTGGCAAGCCGAGATTGATGTAGTGCAAAAAGAAGCACAAGACATGTATAAGAAATACCAAGCCGACTTAGCGTTACTTACTCCGGAGGGAAAAACCAAACGCGAGCAACAAATCATCGACAAAGAACGTCAAGTTCAAGATTTGAGAAAAAAATATTTTGGTCCCGAAGGCGAGATGTTTCGTCGTCGCGAAGCAATGATCGCCCCTATCCAAGAAGATATTTATGAGGCTGTGAAACTACTTTCTCAAGAAAACGGTTATCAATTAGTTATGGACCGCGCAAGCTCGTCAGGCATAATATTTGCTACACCTCAGATAGATATCAGCAACGATGTCCTCGCAACATTAGGATATTCAAAATAATTCCTTACATTTGCGGTTATAACTGATAAATAATAAATTGTAAATTCAATATCAAAATGAAGAAATTAGTAATGCTACTTTTGGCGATTGTTCCTTTCGTTGGCGCGATTGCTCAGACTCAAAAAATCGGATACGTTAAGACAGGCGAAATTTTCAACGCTATGCCAGAACTTCCAGGAATCGAGAAACAATTGAACGACTTGCAAGAAACATATCAGAAAGAATTGAAAAACATGCAAAGCGAATATGACAAAAAATATTCTGACTTTATTGCACAAGGCGATTCTTTGACTGAAAACATCAAAATGAAAAGAATGCAAGAGCTTCAAGACCTAGAGCAAAGAATGCAAAACGTTTATCAAGTTGCTCAACAAGACAACATGAAAAAACAACAAGAACTTCTTGCTCCGGTACAACAAAAGATTGCTGACGCGATCAAAGCTGTAGGTACTGAAAACGGTTTTGCGTATCTTCTAGAAAACAATCCACAGATTGTATTATTTGTTGGTACAGGTGCAGTAGACGCAACTCCACAAGTAAAAGCAAAACTTGGTTTGAAATAATCAGCAACAAGATATACCATTACGAAAGGATGCCCGCACAAAAGGCATCCTTTCTTTTATTCATGCAATTGTTATGCAGTTATCATCCAAACCGGGACCCATCGGTTTGTTCGACTCCGGCTATGGGGGACTTACCATCCTGGACAAAATAAAAGAACATCTTCCTCAGTACGATTACCTTTATTTGGGCGACAATGCGCGCGCACCCTACGGCACGCGTTCGTTCGAAGTCGTATATGAATTTACCCGTCAGGCAGTATATAAGTTATTCGAAGAAGGATGCCAGCTGGTAATCCTAGCTTGCAACACGGCATCAGCCAAAGCACTTCGCACCATTCAGCAAAACGACCTTCCGCAGTGGGATCCCAACCGTCGCGTATTGGGCGTGATACGTCCTACCGTTGAGGTAATTGACAACATTACGCACTCCAAGCATGTGGGCATATTGGCCACGGCAGGAACCATTTCGTCCGAGTCGTATCCGATCGAGATTCACAAGATCAATCCGGAGATAAAAGTCGTGGGCGAAGCCTGTCCGATGTGGGTGCCATTGGTCGAGAACAAAGAGTTTGATGCTGAAGGAGCCGACTATTTTGTAAAGAAAAACATCAATCACATCCTGCAAGCAGATCCGCAGATCGACACCCTTATACTCGGCTGCACACACTATCCGTTGTTGTTGGAAAAGATCAGGCAATATACGCCCGCGCACATCCAGTTGGTAGCACAAGGAGATTACGTGGCCGCAAGCCTGGAAGACTATCTTTTGCGTCACCCCGAAATGGAGCAGCGCGTCACACGTGGCGGAACCATGCGCTTTCAAACCACCGAATCGGTATCGAAGTTTGCCGAAACTGCCGAAGTCTTTCTTAAAAGTAAGATCGAAGCCGAACGCATCACACTTCGCTAAAGCAACAAACGCAACCGCCGCATTGAGGTGAG
>DLYT01000137.1:0-1844 GCA_003447595.1 Porphyromonadaceae bacterium | reverse complement strand
CAGAAATCAACGACCAACTGATGCGGCAAAGCAACCTGGTTGATGTGGCGGAGCTCGACACCTCCCTGCGTGTACACATCGTGTATGCAACCGATCAGAACTTCTTGCGAAAGAACCTCTACGGAGGCATTACCAAAGCATGGCTTCGCGACGAAGTTGCCCGTATGGTGGTAAAAGCCAATCAACAGCTCAAGGCCAAATACCCTTTCTATACCTTGCTGATTCTCGACGCGGCGCGCCCCATGCGGGTGCAGCAGCAAATGTGGAAATCAGTAGTCGGCACCAAGAACTCCATCTATGTTTCCAATCCGGCACGAGGGGGCGGACTTCACAACTACGGTGCGGCGGTAGATGTAACCATCCTCGATGAAAATGGAAAACCTTTACCCATGGGAACCGAATACGATTACTTTGGCAACGAAGCACACATCGACAACGAAGCCCAGCTGGTAGCAACGGGCAAGATCACCGCGGTCGAGCGCACCAATCGACTCTTGCTTCGCGACACGATGCGCAAGGCCGGATTCAGAACCATCCGCTCCGAATGGTGGCACTTCAATGCCTTTTCGCGCGCGTATGCCGTAGAGAATCTACCGCTGATTCATTGACTTTACCTGAAAACACGACACTCTTTTCTTTTACTTGCTAAATCATTTGCTCATGCACTTAAAGACCAACGGACTGCGACATAAACTACAACAGCTTACGTGGCCCATCTTCTTCGAAACGTTACTGATCATGATGCTCGGTGTGGTAGATACCACCATGTTGAGCCAATATTCCGACAATTCGGTCGCGGCAGTGGGAGTGGTAAACCAGTTGCTTACGATGATCTTTATCCTTTTTAATGTTACGGTAACGGGTACTTCGGTGCTCTGCTCGCAATACTTCGGGTGCGACGACGTCAAAAGCTTTGTCAAAGTGATGGGAGTTTCCATCTTGTTCAATGCCGTAATCGGAGGAGTAATCAGTCTTTCGTTGGTATTCTTTAGCGGAACCTTTTTGCAATGGATGGATATTCGTCCCGATCTCATGGGCGAAGCCAAAAGTTATATGGAGATCGTGGGCGGTTTTGCCTTTCTGCAAGCACTGAGTCTTACGGTTTCGGCGGTGATGCGCAGCGCAAACCGACCCAAGTATGCCATGTATGTGACCTTGCTAGTGAACTTGCTCAACATTGTGGGCAACTATACGCTGATCTTCGGTAAGTTTGGAATGCCCGAGTTGGGCGTAACCGGCGCCGCCATGTCTACTTCTTTTTGCCGATTCGTTGCCATGACCGTTTTGTTTGTGGTGTTATTCACACGCCTTGTTAATAACTTTTCCTTTTCGTTGTTTCGACCGTTTCCGTGGGAGCAACTGCGCAATCTCTTGCGCATTGGTATTCCGGCGGCCGGAGAGCAGTTTTCGTATTGCCTTTCGCAGGTAGTGATTATTTACTTTATCAATATTTTGGGCAACGAAGCCTTGGCGGCACAAGCCTATGTGCGTAACATTGTTATCGTAGGTTACCTGTTTTCGTTGTCGATTGCCCAAGGCAATGCGATTATCGTAGGCAATATGGTGGGAGCCGGAAAGAAGAAAGTTGCCTATCTGATGGGGCTTTTCTGTTTGAAGCGAACGCTGATTATCACCGCGCTGGTAAGTGTAGTGGTTATTGTCGTGGCAAAACCGATTCTGGGTTTCTTTACGCACAATCCAGAGATCATAACAATTGCGTTTGCGGCTATCATTGTAGATGCGTTTTTGGAGCAGGGTAGGGCTGCGGTACTTATCTTTCTGCTCGGACTTCGCTCGGCAGGCGATGTGATTTTCCCCGTAGTGTTGGGATTGTTCTCCATGTG
>DLYT01000052.1:5078-10307 GCA_003447595.1 Porphyromonadaceae bacterium | reverse complement strand
GTTTTTAGAAAAGTAAGATCTATGTTATTCTTTTTCTTTCAGGATGTTTCCAAAGATGCGAGCAGCGTCCTCTACAAAGCGTCCGCATGGGCGGTTGGAGTAGTAGGTTGCTGTGCGTTCTGATGGAGTGGGGTTGTTGCTTGGCTTCAACGTTTTGAGCAGCTCTTTGCAAATAATGGATTGGTGCTTTTCTTTGAATATTGCGGATGCTTTTTGCACTTGTGCATAGTTTTCGGTGCGAGCGTCCATATCCATTGTGTCGGTTACGGGATATGCCAGTCCGATTAGCATAGACATGCCACTGATGGCTCCGCATACTTCGCGCATTCTGCCTAGTCCGCCGCCAAATGATACCGAAAGTGATTTTGCTAGTTCGGGATCGATGTTGTAAAGGTCTGAATAGGCCAGAAATACGGATTGTGCACAATTGTATCCTTCATTGAAATGGTCAATGGCTTTTTTTACTCTGTCTTCAATGATTAGTTCCATTTTTCTTTGTTTTATATACAAAGATAGCCATTATTTAGAAAAGATGCTGCTCTGACTTATTGTCCTACCAAACTTTTGTTGATCAAGTAGTCGTATACGATACTTCCGCCATAGTAGCCTGTAATCATTACGGCAATGAAGGCTGCTGTGTAAATTGCAAATACGGCCCACTTATAATATAGAAAGTCTTTTTTGAAGATCTTGGAGTAGAGCTGTGCGACACTTCCGATAGAGAAGAGTGTAACGGTAACTCCGGCTAGATTGGAGTGTATGTTTTCAATTGTATTAGGCTCTCCTGTAAGATGAAATGTGAAGTATGAGCCTGTAATTGCCGTGCAGATGGCTGCTATTGTCGCAAAGAGCATGATGAGAAAACTGAAGAACTTGAAGCAGTCGCTGTGTTGCTTGAAGAATACAGTGATGCAGAAGATCAAGTAACCAAACATGCCTAGTGCAATAGGGAAGTGCACGAACATGGGGTGGATGTGTGTCTCGTTGAACATAGAATTTTGTTTTAATTTGTTTCTGTTTATACAACAGGTGAATGATGGTTTTGTTTATATATGCAAAACTTGTGCGATGATAGCTTCGATGCAATATTCTTGGTATATTTGCAAATATTATCACGATCAATTTAAATCTAACAAGACAAGTAGTATGAAGGTATTATTAAGAATGTTTGTGTTGTCGCTGTTTTTGAGTCTAACGGCTTGTATCAACTCAGGTCAAGATTATGTAGAGTCTTTTGATGAGTTTGTAGAGAACGTAAAGGAGAATTGCGACGATTACAACGAGAAAGATTGGCAAAAGGCAGACAAGAAGTTTGAGCTTTATAGCAATAAGTACTACGAGAAGTACAAGAATGAGCTTTCGAAAGAGGAGCTAAGAGAAGTGGCTAAGTTGAAAGGTACTTACATGGGTCTGAAGCTTAAATCGGGTGCTAAGTCTGTTCTTGACGGTGCTAAGAATCTTATTGATCAGGCAGGAAGTGCATTGGACGAAATGAGTAAAAAGAAAAAAGATTAAAATCGTCCCGATTAAATAAAGGAAACCCTCTAAATGATTACCGGTTGAAGTGTATTAAGCTTCGGATGGTGTCATTTAGAGGGTTTGTTATTTAGTTAGATTGTGATTGCTTCAATCTGGTTTATAGTTGGGCTCTTCGAGACCGTAATGCTTGCGCTTGTCTTCCCACTTAAGTGCAAATGCAATGATTACTGCAAATGCTGCAATAAGTGAGAATGTTTGCATCGGATAGGTATAATCGTATACGATTTGTCCATTTACTTCCGATTCGCAATAGTTGCGTAGTAGGTATCCGATGTAATATGGTACAAGTGTAAGACCTCCGTTTTGAATCCAGAAGATAATTGCGTATGCACTACCTAGCTGTCTTTGCGGGGTGATCTTTGCCAGTGATGGCCACATTGCCGACGGTACAAGTGAGAAGGATAGTCCCATACCGATCATCAAGACGATTGCAATAATGCTGCTGTCGAGAGCAGGGATAGAGAATAGTAGATGGATACCGAGTAATAGCACGGATCCGATGATCATGATGGTTGCTGCTTTTCCTTTACGGTCGATGAATGTACCGAAGATGGGTGTGAAGAATAGGGTAGAGAATGGGAGCAGACTAGGGATCATACCGGCAAAGTCTTCATTTACTCCAAACTTCTGAACCATCAAGTCTGTAGCGTATTTCAAGAATGGGAATACGGCCGAATAGAATGTGAGACAAAGGAAACAGATAAGCCAAAACATCTTATTGTTTGCTAGTGTCACTAGATCGGATAGTTTGAAGGATTCTTCTTCTTCGTTGTTGTTGGCAAGGGACTCGGCTTTGTCAAATTGCTTGTCGAGTACGCAGTAGTAAAGGAACATAACAAGTCCGGCCAATAGCGTAATTACTGCCACAGAAAGTGGTGCTGTTACGGTTCCGAAGGCTTTTGCCACAGGGACAGAGGCGCTCAGGGCAAGCATGGTTCCGATACGTGCTACTGCAACTTGCAATGCAAGTGCCAAGGCAAGTTCTTTTCCTTGAAACCATTTTACGACTACCTTAGAAGCGGTGATCCCGAATGTTTCAACTCCTACACAGGAGATGGCGTAACCAATTCCGGCAATGAGTACTTGCGAGTCGATTCCGAAAAGAAGGCTGTCGCCATGGTGTAAATGGCTGATCGCCGTATACTTAATAATTGCACCGATCACCATTAATACGGCTGATGCTGTACCTGTGAGTCTGATTCCGAATTTGTCGAGTGCGATACCTCCTAAGATAAGCATGCCGAAGAAAAAGTTGAGCCAGCCGTAGGCACTAGAGAAGAGTCCGTATTCTTCGCTGTTCCATGATAGCTGTGTTTCGATCATGCTTTTGAGAGGAGACATCACATCTGCCACAAAATAGCCCATGAGCATCGTAAAGGATACGATGATCAGAGTGAGCCATCTTTTGGATTTAGAGTCTCTGATACTAGAATTTTTCATTGGATAAGTTTTTATTATAATACGTAAGTTGTTTATTCTGCTTGTTCGAGATAAGATAGTAGATCGGCAACGATAAAGCTGCTTCCTCCTACAAATATAAGATCGTCAGAATCGGCATCTTCTAATGCTTGCTTGTAAGCGATATCAACGGATGGATAGTTTGTTCCTGAAAGTCCGTGTTTGCTGCCAAGATTTTGTATCTCGTGTTCATCCATAGCGCGCTTGATGGTTGCTTTGGTGAAATAATAGATTGCATCCTGGGGCAGAAGGGCTAATACACCATTGATGTCTTTGTCGTTGACCATTCCAATGACGATGCGAAGCTGCTTGTAGGTTTGATGTTTTAATTGCTGAATGATGTATTTGATTCCACCGATGTTGTGTCCGGTGTCGCAAATAACGGTTGGGTTACATTGTAGTATTTGCCAACGACCTTTGAGTCCTGTCAGCTCATTTACTTCTTCAAATCCTGTTGCTACGTCTTCTGTGCTTATGTGATAGTTTAAGTCTTGTAAAACACGTATTGCTGATAAGATTGTGCGTGTGTTTTTTTCTTGAGCCAATCCTCCGAGTTCTCCTTTTAATATACCGTAGAGGCTGGTGTAGTATTTCCAGCTACCGTCTGTGTCGATTTCGGCATCAATAAGGATGTTGTCTTTTTCTGCAAAGATGATTGGTGCTTTCTCTTTTGCAGCTTTTTCTTCAAATACTTTTTGGATTTCGGGTGTTGTTTCTCCGATTACAATAGGGGTGCGAGGTTTGATGATGCCTGCTTTTTCTGTTGCGATCTTTTCCAGGGTATCTCCTAAGAACTGGATGTGATCGAAGCTGATGTTTGTGATGATCGAAAGATCGGGCTTGATGATGTTCGTACTATCAAGTCTGCCTCCTAATCCTACTTCTATAATGGCTACATCTATTTTTTGTGCAGCAAAATAGGAGAACGCAAGCATCATTGTGAGTTCGAAAAATGATGGTTGTACTTCTTCAAATTTAGCTTTGTGTTCGTCAACGAATGAAACTACAAATTCTTTCGATATCATATTACCGTTTACACGGATGCGTTCTCTGAAATCGACAAGGTGCGGTGAGGTGTATAGACCAACCTTGTATCCGGCCTTTTGTAGAATAGCTGCAAGGGTGTGTGAGGTAGATCCTTTACCGTTGGTTCCGCCTACGTGAATCGTTTTGTATTTGCGATGCGGATGGTTTAGATATTCATCTAATATCGTCACATTTTGCAAGCCTGGTTTGTATGCTTCGGCTCCTACGTGTTGGAATACCGGGACACTATTGTATAAATAGTTTAATGTTTCGTTGTAATTCATGACAATTCTATTTTGGATAGATTGAATAAGAGTCTCAAAAGTACTGATTTTGCTGCATATTTATTCGAACGAGGCTTTATATTTTGTGATAAATACGCTGTTTCTTGTATACTTATTCTTTTATTCAAAATATAATAGCTGTGAACAATCGTTTGTGTCTTAACATTGTTATATAGATATATGATTTACTAAATGATAAAGCCATGGGAATGAAAAAGAATTTTGTACTTGATACGAATGTTATTTTGCATGATTACAAATGCTTAAATAACTTTCAAGAGAATGATATTTATCTGCCTATAGTTGTGCTCGAGGAATTGGATCATTTTAAAAAAGGGAGCGATCAAATAAATTACAATGCGCGAGAATTTGTAAGAGAGCTTGATCTTATTACAGGAAATGATCTTTTTACGAACGGAGCGTCTTTGGGTGAAGATAGAGGTCGCTTGTATGTGATCACAACGGATGAGTATCATGAAAATGTTTCTCATGCATTTCATGAACGTACCAATGATCATCAAATTTTGTCGATGACTTTGAATTTGATGGCAAAGCATCCTGTAACTCCCACTATTTTAGTAACGAAAGATATTAATTTAAGACTCAAGGCTCGATCGTTGGGTATTCCTGTTGAAGATTATATAACTGATAAGGTGATCAATACCGATATGTTCGAAAGGGAACATGAGACTTTTGACGGTCTTGATCCGGCTCTTATCGATTTGCTTTACTCCTCGAAAGATGGTATCGAACTAGACAAGCTAGAGTTTGCTTCAAAACTTGAGCCGAATCAGTGTTTTGTTTTAAAGAGTGATCGTAACTCGGTGCCAGTGCGTTATAACCCATTTGAGCATCGAATCAAGAAAGTGGTTAAAGAGCCTAACTTCGGGATTATGGCTCGTAATGTGGAGCAAAGTTTTGC
>DLYT01000052.1:4298-4778 GCA_003447595.1 Porphyromonadaceae bacterium | reverse complement strand
AAATATAAGCAAATCTTGTTGGCACGGCCTATTGTTTCATTGGCAAATAAAGATATCGGTTTTCTACCGGGTGATGAAAAGCAGAAGGTGGCTCCTTATATGCAGCCTCTTTTTGATAATTTTAATGTGATCAAAGGTCAATTTCCGATGGGAAGTACCGAATGGCGTAAGCTGGAGGAGTTGTTTGCGACCAATCAGCTTGTGATAGAGGCTTTGGCGTTTATAAGGGGACGAAGTCTTTCTGATACGTTCTTTATCGTAGATGAGGCTCAGAATCTTACTCCTCACGAAATAAAAACAATCATTACGCGTGCGGGTGAGAATACTAAAATGATATTTACAGGTGATATTCAACAAATCGACTCGCCTTATCTTGATGCGCAGTCTAATGGTTTGGCATATATGATTGATAAAATGAAGGGGCAGGATCTTTTCGCTCATATTAATCTTGTTAAAGGTGAACGAAGTGAATTGTCAGAG
>DLYT01000052.1:0-4041 GCA_003447595.1 Porphyromonadaceae bacterium | reverse complement strand
GTATTTGATATTGATGCTCCGATTTACACGTTTATAAGGAGAAACTATTTTATAAGTTGAAATGTTGTAACAAGAAATTTTATGATCTTTGCATTGAAAGAGAAAGAAACGATCTTATTAGATGGTGAGGATCGTATGTTCTTATAAAAACAAATGACTTTAATACTGAAAAGTATGGCTGAGAATTTAATTATTTCGGTAAGTGAGAGTAAAAAAGAAAAATATGAGGTTTTGCTACCGCAAATAGAAGCGTTAGTAGAATTCGAATCAAATCTTATTGCAAATCTAGCCAATGTGGCTGCTGCATTGAGATATACGTTTGACTTTTTTTGGGTTGGTTTCTATCTTGTAGAAGATGAGGAGCTGGTTTTAGGTCCATTTCAAGGTCCAATCGCTTGTACTCGTATAAAATATGGCCGAGGTGTGTGTGGTAAAGCTTGGTGCCAAAATGAAACAATATTAGTGCCGGATGTAGATAAATTTCCGGGACATATTGCTTGCAGCTCATTATCTAAGTCGGAAATAGTAGTACCGCTGAAAGTGAATGATCTTGTTTTTGGTGTCTTGGATGTGGATAGTGACAAGGTGAATGACTTTGATGAAATTGATCAATACTATCTTGAGCGTATATGTAAAATACTAGGTGTATCATGCAGCTTGTAGAACTGAAAAATAATCTGGATGCGTTGGTTTTAAAGGTCAATCGTCCAGATTTTATAATTTATGACCCTGTTCAATTTCCTCGTAGATTTACAGACAAACGAGATGTTGAGATTGTAGGGTTGCTTTCTGCTACCATTGCATGGGGTAAACGATCGATGATATTGCGTAATATCGAACGAATGTTGGATGAGATGGATCAGGCTCCGTATGAATTCATAATGAATGCTGATCTGGATGGCTTGATCTCTGATAAAGTGCTTCATCGAACATTTAATTTTACAGACTTCGCTTTTATGTGCAGGGGGCTGCGTAGTATTTATAATGATGTTGATTCATTAGAGGATATTTTCAACTCCGAAAATGATATGTTCGATTCAATTAGCTGTTTCGGAGATCTGATGAGGGAGGCTAATAAAGCGTATCCGGAGCGATCTCATAAACATATTTCTACTCCTAAAAAAGGATCTGCATGCAAACGTTTGCACCTGTTCCTAAAGTGGATGGTGCGTAATGACGGTATCGTGGATATTGGTTGCTGGAATACTATAAAACCGTCGCAACTGTATATCCCATTAGATGTGCATGTTGGTAACTCTGCACGTTCTTTGGGGTTGCTTACTCGTAAGCAAAATGACAAAAAAGCTGTTATAGAACTAACAGAGCAACTTCGTATCTTAGATCCTAATGATCCTATCATCTACGACTTTGCTCTGTTTGGTCTTAGTGAGGCAGGTTTGCTATTATAAGGTTTAAAAAGTAGGGGGGTGGTTTATCCTACATAGGCTATAATATCCCCTTTCTTTATTAAACTTCCTTGTTTTCCGCATATTTCAACGATTCGTCCGTCTTGACTTGATACAACAGGCTCCATACCGTAATAGGCCTCGATGTAGCATAGTTTTTCGCCTTCTTTTACTTTGATGCCTTCTTGAGCTTCTATTGATTTATCATTGAAGTCAAGTTCCCATATAAGCGTACCACTTGCTTGTGCCCGTAATGGAGTTGCTTTTGCGTGTTTTAAGGCTTTAATCTCATCAGGTGTTAGGCCTTGTTTGAGACTGTCGTTTTTTGCCTTATCAAGTTCTTGTTCGTATCGAGTGCGCGCAACACCTGATTTATAGTCTCTATATTGACGTTCGTGCATTGCAAATTCAAATAATTCTTCTTCATCCTGACCAAGATCCCAACCATTGTCTTCCATTTCTTTGCGGAATTTTTCCAACTCATTGGGATAATTACTCTGTGGATTGGAGTGAATAAACTCATATCCATTCTTTTTAGCGATCTCAATAATTTCAGGGTCTAGAGCACCCGGTAATTGACCGGCTTTACCTAGTATCATGCCCCATGAGTCTTTATCTATCATAGACCATCTTTCTTCTCCTTTACTCATTTGCATGATGTTGAGTAAGGCTATGTTTTTTACGTACTGACTAAATGGGGTAACCAATGGAGGATAACCTAGTTTAGGCCAGATGTATGAGACTTCATTAAATAGCATTAGTAATAGCTCGTCTATGCTGAGTCCTGGTTTTCCTTGATTCTTTAGATTGAGGTTTATACCTGCTTGAGCTCCTTTCAAGTCGGCCATCATGGAACCCATCATACCTCCGGGAAGTCCGCAATCAACGAGCAACGATGAGGTAGTTGCATTGAAGGAGTCTATAAAGTATCCGAGGGATTCATCGATAAACTCTTTGGTTAATCTTCGTGCTTCCATATATGCTTTCATATTTATGTCTGCAACTTTAAAGCCAGCACTGCGAAGCATTTTCTGTACGGTTATTACATCTGCATGACGCATTCCCCATGCTAATGGTTCTATTCCTACGTCAATAATATCTGCTCCGTTTTTGCAAACTTCGAGTATCGATGCTACTGCAAATCCCGGACCTGTATGTCCATGATATTGAATGATTATGTGAGGGTATTTGTCTTTAATGGCTTTTACAAGTTTGCCGAGCATGTCTGGTCTGCCTATTCCTGCCATATCTTTTAAGCAAAGTTCGTCTGCTCCCATAGAGATGTATTGATCGGCTAAATTAAGATAGTACTCTACCGTGTGTATTTCTGAATGGGTTATGCATAAGGCTGCTTGCGAGATCATATTTGCTTCTTTGGCATACTTTATCGATAACTCGATGTTGCGTGGGTCATTTAATCCGCAGAATGAACGTGATATATCAACTCCTTGTGATTTCTTTACTTTATACATGAGTTGTCTTATATCTGCCGGAACAGGATTCATTCGTAGTCCGTTGAGTGCTCGTTCCAACATGTGAGTTTGTATTCCTGCATCATTAAATGTTTTAGTAAAAGCTCTTACTGCTGTATTCGGATTCTCTCCAGCCATAAGCTTAACCTGCTCAAAAGCTCCACCGTTGGTTTCAACTCGGGCAAAACATCCCATATCAACAATGACTGGTGCTATTTTTTTTAACTGTTCAACACTTGGTTGGTATTTACCAGATGATTGAAACATGTCGCGATATACAAGACTGAATTTTACTTCCTTTTCCATGACTAGATAGTATTGATGAAAATCTAACATACAACTGGTTATCCTTGTTTTATCGTGCTTTGAGAAGGTATAATAGTTCTGAAAGATTTATGTGTGTTTTCCGATCTATTTAATTATTTAATGCTTGTTTTTGTAATGAAGTGTAAGGTGGTATGCTGCTATTGTTTGAGTTTGAAATTTTACAAGTCTATGTTATTGTTTGTTATAAGAGGTTTGGTAGGTACTATTAATGCTTTATTTGTAAGCGAATTGTGAAGGGGCTTATTCTGACTCTGTTTTATTATTGTTTTTAGTTTTGCAGGCAATGGATGGGTTTTTAGTACGCACGCCTTTTAATTTGTTTAATTTATATTACATTTGTTGTGAAAACTTGATTTGTATAACAATATTTGATTTACTTAATTAACTATACCAGAAAATGAATAAGACTGAGATTGTAAAAGAAATATCTCTAAAATGTGGATATAAAGTTACGGATGTAGAGTTTATTGTGGATGAGTTCTTTTCTTGTGCAAAAGAAGCATTGGTAAATAGAAAGAGGGTGGGGATTTCTGGATTTGGTTCTTTTGTTATTAAAAACAGAGCTCCTAGAAAGGCTGTAAATCCCAAAACTAAAAAAGAAGTTCATGTTCCGGCCAAGGAAGTTGTAAAATTTATACCGGGAGGCGCGCTTCATTTATAATGTATGTTGTTGTCCTTTTTTTGCGGCTTATTACCACTTGCTAAACAGGTGGTTAAAATATTAATTGCATTTTTTTGAGCAAAACATTTGGAGGGAATGATAAAAGCCTCTACTTTTGTGGAAGTAATCGAAAAACGTCAGGGTCTAAAAATCGCATGTCTCGAAGAAATCGCCT
>DLYT01000097.1:9946-14955 GCA_003447595.1 Porphyromonadaceae bacterium | reverse complement strand
AAAACAAGCGAAGCATTTGCCAAAGACTTTGAAGTAAACCAAGCAATGCTCGACGACTTGCTAGCACTAGCGGCAGCCGAAAAGATCGAGTTCAATCAAGAACAGTACGACAAGGCTTTGCCATTGATCAAACTACAGATCAAAGCATTGATCGCACGCGACTTGTACGACATGGGTGCCTATTACGAAATCATCAATGAAGTAAACGATGCTTACCTCAAAGCATTGCAACTGATCAAGGATGATAAAGAATACAACGCCATCCTAAACGGCAAGAAAACGAAGTAACCCAACGAGAAGTAATTGCTATAAGTTGGACAGTTAATGATATTTATGCTACAGGCAGAAAAAGAGCTCGGTATTGCACCGGGCTTTTTTTATTTTATCGATATATTATTCTTGAGTATAACTCATGCCTTTTCTCTTCTAAGAACGGTTTATGATTCGATATTGGTTTTATTAATCTGTTTTTTAATCGTATATACGCGTAGTCTCGAACGCCTTTATAATATTCGTGTTAAGTCGTTTCCCTTTTGGAAAAAGCATGCATGGTTTTTCCAAAAACCTTACTAGGTTTCTCCAAAAAGTATGCTTGCTTTTTGAAAGAACCTTGCTTGCTTTTTTTCTGATTATCGGAGGTTTCCAAGAGTTTTAGGAGGAAAGTCGTTCTTGAGTAGGTGTTTTATAAGCAAAAAAAAGCATGCTTATCTTCTCACGAAGACAAACATGCACTAATCCATATTTTATGTTTTATCTAAAATCCTTAAGTTTCAATTGTAACGTTTTACGAGCAAAGAAAATGCGGCTTTTAATAGTGCCTAATGGCAAATTAAGCTCTTCAGCAATTTCGTTGTACTTATAACCGGTTACGAACATTGAAAACGGAACTTTAAGTTCGTCATTCAAGTCGGCGATTGCTTTGTTAATCTCGTTCATGGCGTATGCACCATCTGGAGATTCGAAGCCGCTATCGGTTGTAACTGTTACATTGTAAAGATCAATTTCCTGATCTACTACTGTCTGTGTGCGCAGAACTTTATGGTAATTGTTAATGAACGTATGACGCATAATCGTCAATACCCAACCTTTAAAGTTGACATTATCAACAAACTTCTCTTGGTTGTCAAGAGCTTTTAAAGTAGTATCTTGTAAAAGGTCTTGTGCTTCTTCTCTGTTAGCAGTAAGCATCATAGCAAAGTTCATCATGTTGCTTTGAAGACCCATTAGTTTTTGTTGAAATTGTTGCGCGTCCATAACCGTCAGTAATAAATTGGTTTGTAAAATTGTTCTTTCATTTTTGTTTTGTCTGAGTTATACAATCTGTTTTCCTTTCGACACTGCAAATGTAAATACAAATTTTACTTCTCAAAATCCTCTGATTTTGCTATGAAGACAAAGTACTCGTCAAAATATGACCTTTTCAATCTTTTTTTTCATGTAAATAATGTGTTTTTTGTTGTATTTACATGTTATTCAGCATAGTTTAAGGGTTATCTACAAATATAGATGTTATTACCTAAAAAAAGCATTGTTTTGTCTATTTTTTTTATTCGATGAATTTGGTTGGTATAATAACCGGACTTAATTATATTTTTGTTTCTTTCTGTTCAATTGTAACTGCTTAAATCTAAGAGTGATACCTAATAATAAATAAGTGTTGAATTCCCCGATGTATATTCCGTTTTATTGGTAATGAAGCTTAAGTGCTTTATTTCAGATAATCGTAAAGTATTAGAGGCAGCTAGTTTCAAACTAGCTGCCATTAGTCTGGATATAAGGTATTTCAAGTATTGTGGTTTTAGTTGTTTAAGAGAATCTGTTGTTGTACAATCTTACCAGATTGATCGAAGCCTTCTACAAGTAGCGATTCTATTGCATCAGAGGTTGTTATGGTAGTTCCGTCTAATAGTTCTTGTCCGGTAACTACAATACATTCATTGTCGGGTTTATGCCAGCTTGCACGGTTGGTGCGTTCGCTAAATCCTTTCGGATAAAACTTAATTCCCTTAGCCGAAACTTCTTTATTTTTCCAACTTTTTCTCGTATCAATTTTTACAAGACCATTGAATGCTTCAGTGCCATAAATAACGGCTTGAACAGCAGGGATGTATTCAACTTTCTCGATGTCATTAACATCAATGATATTTACGATGTCATTGAATACAACAAAATGATTATCCAACAGAACACCCACTGTGGGTCTATAATCTTTGCTAATAATGGAAGGAGTTCGAATGTTGCGGATTTCTTTATACTCAAATCCTCCCTTTTCAATGTAACTAATTACTTGTACATTGCTTAGTGCGTCGACTATTTGTTCGAGAGTCGTGTATGCATACTTCTGAATTTGCTCTACGTTAAAAGATCTTCCATCATAATAAACAGAGGCTTCCACTGGTTTTACTTTTCTCCGTGCCGAAACTTTAACTTCAGGTATTACATCTTCAAAGGCAATGTCTTTTATATTTTCACGAGCGTGAAAAACTTCTAACTTTTGCTTTAGTTTGCCATGGGTTGGTAAGAAATCCGGTTTATACATTGAATCTATTTCAATAACGAAAAAGTTTGATTTCCCTTTTTTATTGTAAGCTTGCAAATAAAAAGATGTACTATCGGCGAAAGCCCCAAGATCTATATCAAATACACCTCCATCGGCAAGGGTAGTTTCAGAAAGAGCTTTGTTATCTGCATTAATTGCAATGATTTTACCTTCGTTGACAGAGCCTAATACTTCTTTTTTTACTTTTCCCCGTAATTTATTCGAGTATCCGCGAGGATATACTTCATTGTAATTTGTTGTAAGTTCCTCAGATAACTGTATCATTTGAAGATCTAAAACAAACTGTCTTTTCGCGGCCGATTGCTGTTCGTTGAAACAGTCTTCGATTTGTGTAGTTCGTTTTGCAGTTGCGGGTAATAAATCTGATAGAAGAGGGTTGAAACAATTTATATATATTCGATATGATTGCTCCGGATCAATTTGATTTGATGCAGATTTCACCTCTATGAGATTGTTCTTTAATTGTTTTTTGTCAATTAAGTCTTGTGAAACCTTTTTGATATCATCGATGAACAATGCACGTTGCGACACACGTACCGAGTCGTCTTGTGTAAGGATAAAAGAGAGAATTGTGTTTGGTAGTTTTGAAACATCAAAATAGCCATTGTTGTTTGTGTCGTCAATATCTACAGAGTGAATAAGCTCTTTTCCTGCATAAACATTGAGCTTTATTTTTGATGCTTTTGGGATTGCGACATCCGACAATACAGAATAAATTACTTTGTTTTGCTTCTGAATAAGTTGCAACGTTCTTGCATATGATGTTACTTGAAGAGGGATCTCTTTATCTTGTATTTGTATCGTATAGTTTTCATTTTTATCCGGAGCAAGCATGATCATTGTGTTTCCATACTCTGAAATGATCGATTCTGTTTGCAGCTCCTTTGCTTTGTTGTATACGAAAACAGAGTCCCCAATGTAGTTAGGGGCAGAAATAACTACACGTTGCTCATGATTCGGAACCAATACACCTCCTTCGGGATAAACTTGAATTTGCTTGTTGGGGAAAGGGGCAAATTCATCTTTAGTTACATTGATGTATAAAGGGGTGCACGGAATGAAGTTGTCCGATATATTGAGCATTTCGTCAGTGTAGGCTCGCAGAAAGTGTACACCTTTCGAATATGGAGCTTCGACAAAAGCAGTAGACCCCTTTTCTGTTGGTAAACTTCTAATTGAAGAAATTTCTAAGCCATCCTTATCGAGTAGTTGAAAAGTAACTCCTCCTTCAATGGTTGTTGGTTGTTGTGTGGTTGGATCAATTACCCAATAGTGAAGAAGAATAGAGTCTCCGGGTAGATACTCTGTTTTGTTGGTTCTAAAGCTAAGTTGTTTTACTTCGGATAATCGAATAACTTCGGCTGTGGCCATTTGAAGACCTGCTGCCATTAGTATGGATAATAAGTACTTCATAATAGTGATTTTATAGAATTAATAATTGTAATAATCGAACATGTGATTAAAGTAAATCATTGAGTGTAATCTGTTGCTGGATAATCTTACCAGATTTATCAAAGCCTTCGATAAAGATCGATTCTATTGGATGAGTGGCTGTTATGGTAGTTCCATCTGTTAGCTCTTTTCCGGTAACAACGATGCATTCATTGTCGGGTTTATGCCAACTTTCACGGTTGGTACGTTCGCTAAATCCTTTCGGATAAAACTTGATCCCTTGTGAGGGAACATCTTGTGTGGTCCATCCCGACTTTGTTTCGATTCGTACTACTCCATTGAATGCTCTCGTTCCATATATCGAAGCGCGAATTGCAGGAATGTATTCAATTTTCTCAATATCATTTACATCCAGAAAGTTATTGGCTTCCTCGAACTCAAAGAAGCAATTGTCGATCATGATACCAACGGCTGGGACATATCCTTCTCGTATAACTAATGGTGAACTTTTTTTGAAGACTACTTTTATTAATACTCTGTTCAAAGAATCTGCAGGTATAGATTTAACATACACGTCTGTCATGCTATTGATAATTTGCTCTAATGAACCGAATACGCGTTCTTGTATTTTTTGTGCTGTAAAAGTTTTTCCTTCATAAAAAACAGCAGCTTCTATTGGCTTTTCTATTTTACGAGCCGTTACTTTTACTTCCGGAATTACGTCTTCGAAAGCAATGTCTTTGATGTTTTGACGGGAGATAAATGTATTTGTCGTCTTTTTTATTTTGCCATGAGTGGGTGTAAAAGAAGGCTTATGTGTGGAGTCTATTTCAATGACGAAGAAGTTTGACTTTTCTTTCTTATTGTATGCTTGTAGGTAGAATGAGGTGCTATCGGTAAATGCTCCCAGATCAATATTAAAGACGCCACCTTTGCTAAGAAGAGCTTCCGATAAATCTCTGTTTTGTGAGTTAATCGCAATGATTTTACCTTCATCGACGGCACCCACAACTTCTTTCTTAACTTTTCCCCGAAGTTTGTTTGAGTACCCGTTGGT
>DLYT01000097.1:2571-9708 GCA_003447595.1 Porphyromonadaceae bacterium | reverse complement strand
GTCAATGATATAATGTCTTTTTGCAGCCGGAAGTCGGGCATCAAAACAATCGCTTAGTTGGGCCGATTGCTTGGCTGATAACGGAAGCAAGTCTGTAAGTAGAGGTGTAAAAGTATTGATGTATACTCTATATGATTGTTCCGGATCTATATCACTGAAGTCTACTTTTAGATCGGCTGTCTGAGTTGCGTTTACAATAGATTTGCTTAAAAGTGCCTTTTCAAGATCATCTACTTTATCAATAAAAACAGCGCGTTGAGCTATTTGAATTGAATCGTTTTGTGTAAGGACAAACAAGAGTGTTGAATTGGGAAGCTTGGATATATCGAAAGACCCGCTGGTATTGGAATCGTCTATATTTGTGGAGTGCAGAAGTTCGCTACCAGTGTATATTTCAAGCTTAGTTTTCGCAGCTTTTGTTATAGCCTTATCAGATAGAGCCGAATAGATAATCCGATCACGATTCTGAGTAAGCTGTAAAGTTGTTGCACAAGCATTAACCTCGATTGGAGTCTCTTTGTCAAGTATTTGTAGCGTATAAGATTGGTTTTCTTCCGGTGTAAGCATGATCATGGTATTACCATATTGGGAAATGATTGATTCTGCTTCTAGCTTTTTGTCTTTATTATATACGAAAACAGAGTCTCCGATATAACTTGGAGCGGAAATAACAATGCGTTGTGGATGGTTTGGAACTAATATCCCCCCCTCGGGATATACCTCGATTTGTTTTTTGGGGAATGGAGCAAAGTCATCTTTCAAGGCATTGATGAACAATGGTATTGACGGAAGGAGAATGTCAGAGATATTAAGCATCTCATCAGTGTAGGCACGCAGAAAATGAACACCTTTCGAATATGGTGCTTGCACAAAAGCAGTAGCTCCCTTTTCTGTTGGCAAACTTCTAATGGATGAGATCTCTAAGCCATCCTTATCGAGTAGTTGGAAAGTTACTCCTCCTTCTATATTAGTTGGTTGCTGTGTAGTCGGATCAATTACCCAATAATGAACAAGTATAGAGTCTCCGGGTAAGTATTCAGCTTTATTGGTTCTAAAACTAAGCTGTTTCACTTCCGAAAGCCGAATTGCTTCTGCCGCAATTGTATGTGCATTCGAAAAAGTAAGTATACAAATAAGTATACTCATTAGGTATTTCGTAATCATGTTAACTGGTCTTGTGTTGTGTTTCTGGTATTGTCGTTTACGACAGGTCTAAATATAATATGAAGAATTCAGAAAGAACCAGTTTTGATAAAAAAAAACTGTAGCAGATTCAAATTTATCTACTACAGTTTTATACAATTAGGTAAAAGCCTCAATAACTAAAGTTATAGGCTTGAAGAATATCTTTTGAAGCTTTACTCTTTTTGGCTTCATGTTTTTTTATCCACCATTTATTCACTTCATATCCTAACCATGCACTACCTGCTCCGATCAAAGCTCCGCAAAGTACATCAGAAGGATAGTGTACGCCCAGTTGCATGCGGGAGAAACCTACTGAGGCGGCCCAAAGATAGGATGGAGCAATGATATACCATTTGGGATACGCAAGAGTAAGTGCTGTTGCCGTAGTAAAGGCAAAAGACGTATGCCCGGAAGGAAAAGAAGGAGAGTCTTCTCGTTTTCCGCGCAACGTGATGCCATCGGGATGTGCTTCGAAAGGACGTTTACGATCTACGCTGTATTTAAGCCCTAAGGTAACAACACCGTTGGCAACAAGAGCTCCGGTCATCCAAAGTCCGTTTTGTAATGCTTTTTTATCGTCTTGAATAAGTCCGTATACAATAAGTCCGGCCGGAACACCACAGCTCACATAGGCAAATGAGTTTGAAAACACTTTGCTGTAATTGGTCACAAAGCGACTATCGATTCCGTTGATACTCTTAAGCATTCGATAGTCGAAACTTTCAGCCGATGCTTTGGGTGCATGCATGCATACACCCAAAACGATCAGTATAAGAATGGTTAGTTTATTTCTCATTCAGAATTTGTTATTCTTCAATTGCAAAATCGAGTTGCTTGCGTTCTAGGTTTGCTTGTACAACTCGGATAGTTAAAGGATCTCCTAGGCGATAACGACGTTTGCGTCTACGCCCGATGAGACAATAGTTTTTCTCGTCAAACTCATAATAGTCGTCGTCAAGATCACGAATAGGAACCATTCCCTCACATTTGTTTTCATTGAGTTCGACATACAATCCCCATTCGGTAACCCCCGAGATAACTCCGTCGAATATTTGTCCGATCTTATCCGACAAGAACTCTACTTGTTTGTATTTGATAGAAGCTCTTTCGGCACTTGCTGCAATTTGTTCCATACTAGAACAGTGCTTACACAAGTCTTCATATTTTTTCTCGGCAACACTGCGACCACCGCTCAAATAGCGTTCGAGCAAACGGTGCACCATCATGTCGGGATAACGACGAATCGGAGATGTAAAGTGTGTATAGTATTCGAATGCCAATCCGTAGTGACCAATGTTTTCGGTAGAGTATACCGCTTTGGCCATTGCACGAATAGCAACTGTTTCGATCAAGTTTTCCTCACGCTTACCTTGTACTTCATCCAGCAATGTGTTGATACCTTTTGAGATATCTACTTTCTTACCCTCTGTTTGCAAGCGGTAACCAAATCGGCGAATGAATGCTGCAAAGTTTTCCATCTTTTCCGGATCCGGAAGGTCGTGGATACGATATACAAACGTTTTCGGTTTTTTGTTGTTGGTTGGTTTACCGATAATCTCAGCCACCGTACGGTTGGCAAGCAACATAAACTCTTCGATCAGTTTGTTCGCATCTTTCGAATACTTGAAGTATACGCTTAGCGGCTTTCCTTTCTCGTCGATTTCGAAACGAACTTCGTGGCGGTCAAAATTGATTGCGCCGTGTTTGAAGCGGTTGTTTCTCAATATCTTTGCAAGAGAGTCTAGTTTCAAGATCTCTTCTTTATATTCGCCTTCTCCTGTTTCGATAATTTCCTGTGCCTCTTCGTAAGTAAAGCGGCGATCCGATTCGATTACGGTACGAGCCACGCGGGACGTTTTTACTTCACCTTCGTCGTTCATCTCGAAAATAGCAGAAAAACAAAGTTTCTCTTCATTCGGACGAAGCGAACAAATACCGTTACTCAATCGTTCCGGTAGCATCGGGATGGTACGGTCTACCAAGTAAACAGATGTTGCTCTCGATTCGGCTTCACGATCGATGACATCCTCCGGTTGTACGTAATGTGTTACGTCGGCAATGTGTACACCAATTTCCCACAAACCCGAAGGTAACTGACGAATCGACAAGGCATCGTCGAAGTCTTTTGCATCTTTAGGATCGATGGTAAAGGTTGTAATGCCGCGGAAGTCTTCACGTTTGGCAATTTCTTCGGCACTGATTACATCCGGAATTTGATCGGCAGTACGCTCTACGTTTTCAGGATATTTGTATGGCAAACCAAACTCGGCCAAGATGGCGTGCATCTCGGTGTTGTTATCTCCTTGTTTACCCAATACGTCTAGAACTTCACCAATCGGATTCTTCGCTTTATCAGGCCAAGAGGTAATACGTACTACTGCTTTTTCGCCGTTTTTACCACCTTTCAATTTTTCTTTCGGAATAAAAATATCGTTCGAAAGCAGGCGGCTTTCTGTCATTAGAAACGCATAGCCTTTCGTTACATCAAGAGTTCCGACGAAACGATTATCAGCTCGCTCTAATACTTCTAGTACCTCGGCTTCCAGTTCTTTATTTTTACGTTTGGCAAGTAATTGTACTCGAACTTTGTCGCCCGTAAGTGCGTGACCGGCATTGCGGTCTACAACCAATATCGGGCTGCTTCCATCTTCAGGAATGAACGAGTTCTTACCATTGCTTCTGCGTTCGAATTTTCCTACCGATGTAGTACCGATTCCATTTAATTTATACTTTCCTTGTTCTACTTCGATTAAGAAATCGTCTGCAGCAAGATCATAAAGTGCATCAATAACTAGTAACTTTAAAGCATCGGTAGAAGCTCCTACCGCACGTCCTACCTGTTTGTAGTTTAATACTTCTTTGGGAGAAGCTGCAAACAAGTCGATGATCATTTTGATCAACTCTTTCTTTTTTACGCGTGTTGCTTTTATATCTTTTTTCTTTTTGGCCATAGCAATCAAAGCATTTAGGCATTTTTAATAATATACTACAAAGTAACGAATAAATTCAATTGTAAAACATTTAAGAACAGGTTATGCCCTTATATTTGCAAAAAAATAACATGCATCATGCGAATTTTAATAACAGGGGCTAGTGGTTTCATCGGAGGATTCTTAGTACAAGAAGCCTTGAACCGTGGCTATGATGTGTGGGCCGGAGTAAGAGCTCGCAGCAATACATCTAACTTGCAGGATAACAGGATTCATTTTATTGATTTGAAATATGCCGATATAAACGCACTGACTGATCAATTGAAGGAGTTTAATGCACAATATGGAGCGTTTGATTATGTGATTCATAATGCCGGACTTACCAAGTCGTTGCATGTGGCCGATTTTGATCGTGTCAATTATCAGTATACCCGTAATTTGATCGATGCGTTGCGTGCAAGTGGAAGCACTCCGAAAAAGTTTGTATTGATGAGTAGCCTTAGCTCGTTTGGCCTGGGCGACGAAACGAATTACACACCATTTCAACGAAGCGATATACCCAATCCGAATACAGCTTACGGGCAAAGTAAACTAAAAGCCGAGGAGTATTTAAAGTCTCTATCGGATTTTCCATACATGATTTTGCGCCCTACGGGAGTATACGGGCCGGGCGAGAAGGATTACTTCATGAATGTGAAGGCTGTGAAGTCGGGGATAGAGGTAGGTCTCGGTTTTCGTCCGCAGCAAATTACGTTTATCTATGTAACCGACTTGGTAAAGGCTGCCTATTTGGCTCTCGAAAGTCCACTGTGCAATAAAGCTTATTTCGTAGCAGATGGGGATGTATATACCGATGCCGAATACAGTGCGATGCTAAAAGAACTGCTCGGGAAGAAGCATTCGATCAAGTTGCGTCTGCCGCTTTGGGTAGGAAAGGTGGCTTGCTTTGCTTCGGAGCAAGTAGGGAAATTAACAGGAAATGTACCGACTTTGAATCTCGATAAATATAAGATATTGAAACAGCGCAACTGGAAGTGCGATATCGAACCGCTTCGAAAGGAGTTGGGATTTGAGCCGGAATATCCGCTTCGTCGCGGACTCGAGGCTTGCATCAAATGGTATAAAGAAGCCGGTTGGCTTTAGATAAAAAAGAAAACGGGATCAACACTGAACAAGACTACCTCAGTACTGATCCCGTAGTTATTTATAGAAGATTAAATCGTTCGGGTATCGCATCCAGAATGGCAAACAGTTCTTCAACAGAACCTGCTCGCAACATATCGATACGTGTAGATTTGAAATCAGGAATACCTTTGAACAAAGGTGTAGCTGCTAAGTGACGTCTGATGTGCAATATGCCACGGTGCTCGTCAAGTCGCTCCACACTTTGCATTACTTGCTTTTTAATCACATCCAAGTACCATTGGAAAGATTCGGCAGGAAGTTGTTCGCCGGTTTTCAAGTAATGAGAAATTTCTCTGAAGATCCATGGACGACCAATGCTACCACGGCCAATCATCACGGCATCCACTCCATATTTATCAAATTTCTCTTTACAGCCTTCCGGTGTCGTAACGTCTCCGTTTCCAATAATCGGGATGTGCATACGCGGATTGTTCTTTACCTCACCAATCAGAGTCCAATCAGCTTCGCCAGTATACATTTGGCTGCGCGTACGACCATGTATAGCCAAAGCAGCAATACCTGTATCTTGCAACTCTTCAGCCAGATCTACAATAATTTTAGAATCGTTGTCCCAGCCTAAGCGTGTTTTTACCGTAACCGGAATATTCACAGCTTTTACTACCTCGCGGGTGATTTCGGTCATCAATGGAGTATTGCGCAACATGCCTGCACCTGCACCTTTGCCCGCAACTCGTTTTACAGGACAGCCAAAGTTGATATCCAAGACATCCGGACGGGCTTGCTCACAAATCTTTGCAGCTTCTACCATTGCCTCTACTTCGCGTCCGTAAATCTGGATCACTACCGGGCGTTCGTCGTCACTAACCTTTAGTTTCTGTTCTGTTTTGTTTACGCTGCGAATGAGTGCATCGCTCGAAACGAACTCTGTATATACCATGTCTGCCCCAAACTGCTTGCACATCAGACGGAAAGAGATGTCGGTAACATCTTCCATCGGTGCTAAAAGGATGGGGTATTTTCCTAAGTCAATATTGCCTATTTGCATTACAAAACCTCTTAATTCTCTGCAAATTTAGTGTATTTAGTCCAGATTTGGTCTTTATTTAGTATTTTTGCATGTAAAACTATCTGAAAACGTGGAAGAAAGAAATAGAAATATTCAAGATTATGAAATAATGGCGCCGGTGGGTTCTTGGGAATCACTTGCGGCAGCTATTCAAGGAGGAGCAGACTCTATTTACTTCGGAATTGAAGGATTAAATATGCGTGCACGCTCGGCAAATGCGTTTACCGTAGAAGACATGCACAAGATTGTAGAGATCTGTAAGGAAAAAGGACTTAAGAGCTATCTTACTGTAAATACCATTATTTACGGAGAAGATATCAACTTGATGAAACAAATCATTGATGCGGCTAAAGAAGCAGACGTTACTGCAATTATCGCGGCAGACGTAGCACCAATGATGTATGCTCGCACGATTGGAGTAGAGGTACACCTTTCTACGCAGTTGAATATTACAAACGTTGAAGCATTGAAGTTCTACGCTTCGTTTGCAGACGTGGTGGTATTGGCTCGCGAGTTGAACCTTAACCAGGTGAAAGCAATTTATGATGAAATTATCAATCAAAACATTGTAGGTCCTAGCGGCAACTTGATTCGCATCGAGATGTTCTGTCACGGAGCTCTTTGTATGGCGGTATCAGGCAAATGTTATATCAGCTTGCACCAACAAAACTCTTCGGCCAATCGTGGTGCTTGTAACCAAATTTGTCGTCGCGGTTATGTAGTGCGTGAGAAAGATAGCGACAACGAGCTTGAGATCGACAACCAATATATCATGTCTCCAAAAGACTTGAAAACGATCCACTTTATGAA
>DLYT01000097.1:0-2318 GCA_003447595.1 Porphyromonadaceae bacterium | reverse complement strand
ACGGTTGTAGAATGCTACAAAGAAGCAGTATTGGCTTATTGCGACGGATCTTTCTCGGAAGAGCGTATCGCAAACTGGGACGAGCGTCTAAGTACAGTATTCAATCGCGGTTTTTGGGATGGATATTACTTGGGTCAGCGTCTTGGCGAATGGACATCAAACTATGGTTCGGGTGCTACGAAGAAGAAAGTATACATCGGAAAGGGTATGAAGTATTTCGCAAACGTAGGTGTTGCTGAGTTCTTACTCGAAACGCAAACGTTGAATGTTGGAGATGAGGTTTTGATTACCGGACCTACTACAGGGGCGATTACACAAATTGTAGAAGAGTTGAGAGTAGATTTCAAGCCGGTACAACAAGCCGTTAAAGGTGACCTTTTCTCAATTAAAACGAACGAAAAGATCCGTCCTTCGGATAAAATATTTAAATTGGTGCCAAACGATCCGTCTATCCAATAGAGATAACGGATTTGTAATCCAAGGCACGTGCCCCATGTAAGTGCATGCTTCCATGGGGTTTTTGTTTCCTTTAAAATTAGAATTACAATGAAAAAAGAGTACGCCTATCAATTGAAGATGAAGGTGCGCGACTACGAATGCGACTTACAAGGGGTTGTAAACAATGCCAACTATCAGCACTACCTGGAGCATACACGTCATGAGTTTTGGGAATCGCTGGGTGAAAACTTTGGCGAGATGCACAAACAAGGAATTGATGCTTTTGTATCGCGTGTAGATATGCAATTCAGAACATCGCTTACAAGTGGTGACGAATTTATTTCTTGTCTGAATGTTGGTAAAGAGGGACCAAAGATTGTGTTCCATCAGGATATTTACAGAGCAAGTGATGAGCAGCTTGCCGTGAAAGCGAAGGTTGAATGTGTGATTGTTGAAAACGGCAGACTGACTCGAGGAGAATATTACGAAAAAGTACTCGAGAAAATGTCTAAGAAATGATACACGACAAACTTTTATACCGTATTGCCCTTACCCGCGTTCGCGGGGTGGGCGATATTACTGCCCGACATCTTATGGATGTAGTTGGCGATGAAGAAGCCATTTTTACCGAAAGCACAGCAAATCTGAAACGAGTCTTTGGTGTTACCGACCGACTTGCTTCAGAATTGAAAAATCCACAAGTACTTGAAGAAGCAGAAAAAGAGTTGACCTTTGTTTTGAAGAACCACATCACTCCTCTGTTTTATACCGATCCGGATTATCCTTCTCGTTTGAAAGAGTGTGCAGACGCTCCGATTCTTCTTTTTGCCAAAGGAGACATGAATCTCAATGCCTCTAAGATTGTAAGCATTGTAGGTACGCGCAATTGTACCGAATATGGCAAAGATCTTACTGAAATGTTATTGATGGGGCTGGCAGAGCATTATCCCGATTTATTGGTAGTAAGCGGACTTGCTTACGGAATTGATATCGTAGCGCATCGTGCGGCTGTTAGGCTTGGACTGCCAACTGTAGGGGTTTTGGCTCATGGCTTGGATCGTATATATCCATCGGTACATCGGAAAACTGCCATTGAAATGCTTTCCAACGGCGGATTGCTTACCGATTTTCCAAGTGGAACGAATCCCGACCGACAAAACTTCGTAAAGCGTAATCGCATTGTAGCCGGTATTGCCGATGCAACAATCGTTGTAGAGTCTTCGATCAAAGGAGGTTCTTTAATTACAGGAGAATTGGCAGCGTCTTATGGGCGCGATGTTTTCTCATTTCCCGGAAGGGTGTATGATCAATACTCTGCGGGGTGTGTGCGACTGATTCAGCAAAATAAAGCGGCAATGATTACTTCTCATACCGACCTGATTGAGATGATGCGTTGGGATATTACAACAAAAGTAATGACACCAAAGCAACAAGAGATTTGTTTTGACTATTCTGCCGAAGAGCAGATTATTGTAGATTTCTTATCTCTTTGCGAGTCTTCACATCTAAATATTATGGCATTGAAACTAGGGATTCCTGTTTATAAACTTTCTTCTCAGCTTTTCGAAATGGAGATGAAAGGATATGTGAAATGTTTGCCCGGAGGTTCGTATGCATTGAAAAGAGTGTGATCAGAATCAACTCAAAAATAAATTTCTGTTTTAAATATACTGAGTTTAAAATAGATAAAGAGTAAACTATATTTTCTTGAATGGAGGCGACAACAAAACGATAGAGTTGCTTGATTTAATAGTCGTGGATAGCGGATGAAAAAGGGTTCGTTATTCACGATTTTATTTAGGATAGTTGGGGTAGGTACAAAAAAAATTAAGGAAAGTCTCACGACTTCCCTTAACAAACTTTGTTAACCTTAAATCTAA
>DLYT01000057.1 GCA_003447595.1 Porphyromonadaceae bacterium | reverse complement strand
ACCAAACGATCGTTACGCTTCTCGCCGTTGTACCTTCCCACTAGCGGAGTCAGTCCGTACGAAAAGCCCATTCCGCAGATAAAAACTAGGTTGAATAAATTATTTACGAACGAAGCTGCGGCAAGCGAGTCGGTACCATAACGACCCACCATTATATTATCAGTAAAACCAACTACAATAATACCCAGTTGGCCGAGAATAATAGGAATTCCCACTCGAATAATAGAACGATACAACGGAAAATACTTCTGAATAGACAAATTCATTGATAAATTTCTTAAGAGCTAATTATAAAGCGTTACCATCACATTGACGGCAGCACATGACACACCGTCAAAAAAAATCTGAAATGCAAAGTTACTTTATTCCCGTCGCAAAACAAAGAAACCCCGGAACTCAGCAACGTGTCTACGCTGAGTATCCGGGGATCATTCATTAGTGGTTTTTGTTGAGTCTATTCTTAGAATGAGATCTTGCCGCTCACGAAGTAGCTGCGAGGCAACGACGGTCCGTAAACGTAACCGGCATCGCGCAACTCTCCTTGATCAAAGTCTTTCTGATAAGCGTTGAAGATATTCTTCACGCCGGCAGAAACCTCAAAGTTTACAAACTTCGTTAAAGGAATATTATAGCTTAGCTTTACACCCATATCAAAGAAATCAGGTGTTGTTTCTTCTCTGTCTTCCGGAATAAACCCGGCCATGTGTTGCACCAACATACTACCAGTGTACGTTCCCGTTACCGAAGCCGAGAAGTTACGAATAGGGCCGAAGGTAGCCGAAAGGTAACCGTATGTATCCGGCGAACGGAACATTTTACGCTGAGGTTCTACGTTCGGATTATCGCTCCACTGCTCAGGCTCATTGTATCTACTGCGTTGCAACGTAGCACCCGCCTGCAAAGACATCCAAGCATTAAATGCAGCACGACCTTCCAAGTTGATACCCATCACCTTCGCACCCGAACCGTTGCGACGTTCCATGATTTGAATACCTTCGGGACTCTCGCCCATCGATTCCAACACAAACGCATCTTTCAGCATGGTATAGAAACCTTCTACCAAGAAGTTGGTTTGTACACGGCCAAACGTATGATAGAAATCGACCGAAGTACTGATACTTTGCGACTTTTCTTCTTTCAAGTTCGGGTCAAGTTGAATAATCATCGCTTCACCACCAACAGCAGCAATGTGTAAGTCTTCGTCGAATGCTTGCGGAGCACGGAAGCCCGATGAGTAACTCATACGCAAATTGATATCGGCAGTCGGATTGAAACGCACATTTGCACGAGGACTAAAGATCACATGATCAATCATGCTATGCTTATCAAAGCGGCCGCCAATCAAGAATCCCCAACGATCTGTTTTCCATTCATTTTGAAGAAAGATACTACCAATCTGTACTTTTTGTTCCAAGTCACGGTCATATCCCTTCATAATGTCGTGAAGTTTGTCGTAGTTGTATTCGAAACCTCCGGTAAATTCGGCTGGCATAAACAACAACTTGTCCATAGACAACGAGTACTGAGTACCCGCAACAGCCGTAAGGTCTGTGGTATGTCCGTAAGCATTGATATCTTGTCCGGTACCGTAGTAGCTGTTACGATCGGTATGTTGCATCGAAGTGTACACATTCAAACGATGCTTGTAATCTTTCGAAAACAAGTCAAACTTCAAGCCACCACCATTGATATTGTGTTCGGTTTGTTCGGCAATATCCGCATCGTGAGGCTGTTCGTTTAGTTTGTTTCCACCACGACGAAACTCGTGCATGTTGTGATATTCGAGCGTAAGTTTTGAGTACGCCGATGTTTTATAGTAAGTTCTAAAACCAAGTGTACGCGCGTTCAACTTACCCAGTTCGGTGTATCCGTCGCCATCGTGGTCATAAGCAGCTCTGTATTTCGATTGTCCAAACAAATAAAGTCCCACTTTATTGTCAGGTGTTACCATAGAAGCATTCAACGAAGTCGCATTCTCCGGTCTGGTACCACCAATCATTGTCAAGTTGTGCGACAACGAAGCCGTGTTGCGGATAGGCTCTTTGGTAATAATGTTTACTACACCTGCGATTGCAGACGAACCAAACAAAGCAGAACCACCGCCACGCATCACCTCTACACGCTCAATCATGTTCGCAGGGATTTGTTCCAGTCCGTACACACCCGTTAGCGCACTAAAGATAGGACGGCTGTCGATCAAGATCTGTGTATAAGGCCCCTCTAAACCGTTGATACGTACTTGTTGAAAACCACAGTTCTGGCAGTTGTTCTCTACACGCACCCCAGGTTGAAAGTTCAACCCTTCGGCAAGACAAGAAGCACTGGTTTTCTCGAAAATCTTCGCATCAAGCACATTTACCAACGTAGGAGCGATACGACGGGTAGTTTCGTTTCTATTAGCCGAAACCACTACCTGATCAAGTGAGATTACATCTTCGTCGATCTCGAAGTTAACCTCCTGACTTTTCCCTTCTTTTACAACAATTGGTTTCTCAACCGTTGCATATCCCAACGCCTTTGCAACCAATACTTGCTTGCCTACAGGCACATTGGTAAGCGAATAGTGTCCGGTACCATCGGTAGTAACCCCAATCGTAGTTCCTTTTACAATAACGTTGATATATGGAAGGTGTTCTTTTGTTTTCTTATCAATAACGTGCCCAAAGATATGGACTTCGTTCTTTTTGTTCGAATCTGCATGATTCTCAGCCATTACGCTCAATGAAATTACAAGCAGCGTAAACAGCAATGACAGTCTGTTTCTCATTTAAAATCGGTTTAAGCGAATAATAAAAGTGATAGATATATACCACGTCTGTTGCTGATCCGTAGGGCCAACAAGACGTACTAATCCAGAGTCGTTACAATCTTTACGTAACGACGTAGTTATCCCATCCACCTCAATCGTGGCAGGTAAACCATTAATTATTAAAACTTAAACCAAGAAAGGAGGAGCTCTCCACGAAAGGACAGCACAAACTGTAGTAGTATGCGAAGTGGTCGGAATTACGGTTTCTAGTGTGCGAAGCAATAACATCTCGGCACTAATGCGCAATTGCGACACGGCTCCGTCTAAAGCAGCAAATTGTGATAGGTGAATAAAGAGTTGTACCTCGCTGCTCGAGTGTGAGTGATCGAGCGGTACATTGCCATCACAAGAAAAAGGGTGAGAATGCACAATGGTCACACCATTTACAATATGCACGTGCATAAAGAAACTGACAATGCCAAAATACGTCATAAAGAGTATTGGCAAAAACCAGCGGGTGATATGTAGCATGTGTCTTTTCAAGTGAGCAATCTTTTGTGATTTCAGGTACAAAGATAGGGATAGACTTTAATTTAACAAATACCTAAAAGCAATTAAAAAAGAGTAATTCGTTTACGTTATCATCCCTTTATGTGGGTATAAGGTTCAAAAACAACCTCTTCAAGATCGATCATCGCATTGATTACCGAGATGTATTTGTATGAATAAAGATCTATTTTTGTGATCTCGCGCTC
>DLYT01000143.1 GCA_003447595.1 Porphyromonadaceae bacterium | reverse complement strand
CCCACAACACATTGCTCATTCTAAATCAACGCTATAAACACAAACACGCACAAGCGTCATTATTTTAAATTTAAACTGAGTACAAATTTAAAGAATTTATTATATCTTCGCATCAAATCAACAAAACAACAGAAATGAAACCATTATTCGTTCAATACGCTAAATGCGGAACCTGTGTAAAGGCTTCGAAGTGGCTAAAAGCAAACGGCATTGAGGCCGACTCGAGAGATATCGTTACTGCTAATCCAACTAAGGAAGAACTAACGGTATGGATTGAGAAGAGTGGATTGCCAATTCAAAAGTTTTTCAATACTTGCGGCACAAAGTACAAAGAGTTGGGCTTGAAAGATGTGGTGAAAACCGCGCCGAAAGACGAGCTGATCAACTTACTCGCTTCGGAAGGAATGCTGGTAAAGCGTCCTATCCTTGTAAAAGGAGACACCGTACTTGTTGGATTTAAAGAAGCCGACTGGCAAGAAAAACTGCTATAATATACTACGATAACAAGGCCTACTTTTTACCGATAATATCATTACTTATTGACTTCAAGCCTCTTCTTTGCCGGACGTTAATCTGCTACTCCGCTGCAAGAAGAGGCTTTTTTTATTATTTTTATCCCCATATTAATCGACCTAAAGAGAAAAAATGAGAGTAAAACACCTAACCAACCAAGTGCTGTTGGCTGCATTCCTGCTTTCGTCGGCGCTAATCTTCACGGCTTGTGGCGACGAGGTAGTAATCACGACAGACAAAGAAATTGAATTTGAGAAAAAAGATTGCGGAATACTCGAATTAGGCACCGCAGCGTTTACAGACCAGAACACGATTGAGATGTTTAAAGACGACGAAGCACGTGAGGTTTCGTTCGATCCCTCGCAACGCAGTTTCAAGACCAATGCTCCGTTGCAAGTATCCATCAATTCCGATCGCAAACTAGCGCTTGCGCTGTACTCACCTATCGCAGTGAAAAACGTTACCGTGTGGGCACAGATTCCGGGGTATCCGGGCTACTTCAAACTAGCAAAGATCGATACCGTTCCTGCTTTCGTTCAAAGCACATTCGCGCTTCCGCTTACCGACTCTACCAAACTCTACGAAACAGAAGCCGGTAAATGGATCGAGATAGAAGCCAATCCGTACATCTCGCCCGACGCGATAAAACTCAAAATAACAAGCGACGACCCTTACTACAAAAAGCTAGAAAAGATCATTCCCGACTGGAACATCTACTTCTCGGCCTACAGCGAAGATGGCAGTTGGGCGTATCGCATCTTACCGGCACACATGCGCGAGGCGGTAGCAATTGCCTTGAACCTGGCCTATATGTACAGTACCGACACATTCGCGGCCGAATTGTACAGTTGGCAAGGTCGTTTGCTCGACAACAACGGAAACCCAATCGACACGAAACAGTTGCGTCAACGCGTGATCGACCATTCGGGATTGCGTTTCGGACACGTAAGCGGAGTGAACGGATTGGGCGGAGGCGAAACCTTCGGTCTTGCAGAGTGGTGCTTTCTCGAGCACTATGCCGACGACAAGAGCGTTACGCACACCATTTTCCACGAACTAGGCCACTGCCTCGGATACAGCCACGATAGCAACATGACCTATGGCGATGCCTGGACCGTACTATGCGGCAATGTGTATGAGCAGATGAGTCGCAGCCGCGAATTGCCGGTTTACACGCGCAACGTAATGCGTACCCGTCGCAGTCGTGCCCGCTACGGAAGCGACTATTATGCCGCTTCGAAATACGAAATCGAAAACAACGAATTTGAAAACCAGTAAAGAATTTCCTATGTACAAATATATTCTGCTTACGCTGAGCGTGCTTTGCTTTGCTTCGTGTAGCAACGATGTAGCGCCAACAGACAAAGATACGGCTTGGCGTCCCGATACTTCTCAAGTAGAGATTACCATTGACGGAACCATGCTGCCGGGCGGCACGTTGAACAGTTTCATGCCTGTAGGATCGGCCGTGAAAGGAGATACGCTTTTTGTGATCGACCGCGAACGCAAGTCGGACCGCTATCAACTTCACGCCTTCTCCATTAAAAACAAAAAGCATATCCGTACGCTTTCAGAATGGCAATACAAGGAAAAATCGTACTTTTTCGATGATATGATCACCGCCGTGGCTGTGTCTGACAAGTATGTATACGTGGGTACACGCAACTCGAAGATTGAAGTTTTTGACGTGCAAACGCTCAACTTCGTTACCCGTATAGGCGATGGCAACTGGGGCAACTCTACCTATCGTATGGTGCATGTATTTGCGCTGGCATTTTCAAACGGACAACTTTTCGTTCGCGACAAGGAACGTATCGTGGTGTATAATGAGCAAGATATCACACCGGAAGACTTCCAACGCATTCCTCGCTATTCGTATTCTGAGACACTGGGTTACAATACCAACTTCAATACATACGATGCTGCCGTGGCTAAGAATGGAACGGTTTACTTTACCGACTATGAGAAGCGCGCGGTGCAAGTGGTAGATCCCGCAACCATCAAAGAGATGAAAGCGTTCGCCCCTGTGCAGGTATTTGACATGAAGGAGCGCAAACCGAAAGGTATCGCACTTCACGGCGACAACATGTATGTTTCTTTCGAACGCATGGGCGTATTGCCTCAAGTGATGCGCTTCGAGGCTACATCAGGTACTTTGACGGCCGATGTGGGCGAAATGTATAATCTGGTATTCGGCCAAGCCGAACAACTAGACGTAAAGAGAAATAGTTTATTTATAAATGATGCAGGCAAGCGCGTAGTACGTTCGTTGGCTCTGTAACTTAACCCTTATGATATGAAATCATTCAAATATATAGTTTTAGGCATGCTGGCTCTTTGTTCGTGGGCCTGCAACGATGATGTGATTGAAAAGATAAACGAAGTATATCCCGACCATACTACTTATTACTACTATTCGTTCTTTATGCAGCACAAGCTAGGGAGCGAAACGACAGACAAATGGGATGCGGGCGACTTGCAGCCGGGCGCGGTGTGCGTGAAAGGCGACACGGTACTTGTAGCCAATAAGAAAGAAGGACGTTACGGGGTGTGGCTTTTTGATAAGAAGAAGCAAACCGTGATTGGTAAGATAGATACCCGCATCAGCAATGAGATGTTTGAGAGTAGTCTCGACGAGATGCCGCTAGCTATCGCGGCCGGAAACGAACGCATCTATGTGGCGGCCGGACATTATATTCACGTGTATGACGATACCACCTTGAAGCCTTTGTTCTTCCTAGGTAATGGCACTTGGTCGATGATAGACCGTCCGAGTGCGATGGTATATGCAGACAACAAGTTGTTTGTACGTGAAAAGCGTGCCATCTATACGATTGATGCACTTAAACTCACCGTAGCCAACCTGGGCGAAATGCCGTTGATTAACAAATCGGGCGAACTGAATCCAAACTACCACTATACGCATGCAATGGCGCCTGGAAAGGATAATCGTGTGTATGTAACCAATGGATACGAGAACAAGATGTATTCGTTCGACCCGAAACTGGTAAACGAAACCACATCACCCAACTTGCGTATCGTAAACTTTACACTTCCTTTTGCTCCAATCGCATTTGGCATGTACGACAACTTTGCATGCGTGGCAGGCAACAACACCATGAAGTGGATCAATGTAGACGAAGACAAAGAAGAGAACGACTTGCGCAACCTGGGCGAATATAAGTTTGACACGGTTGCCGGAATGGCTCTCGACGGAGATTCTATCTTTGCTACGGATACGAAGCAAGAGAAACTCATCCATATTGGTATCACTAAAACCGAAATCAAAGAGTTTAAATAACGACTCTACAACGTTTCTTCGACCGAAATACGAAATATAAATCGAACCGCTCTGCACGCTGATTACCAATCGCGACAGAGCGGTTTGCTTATCTATAGCATCTTTATCGGCTCTACATGCTGTACGATTCTTAGATTTCATCTATATTTGCAAAAACTATTTACAATGAGAGGACAATTAGTTACGATACAAGACTGGCTCAAATATCACCCTTATTTCGAGAGCTCGGACATCGATGTATCTTATATTAAGGTAGCCAACAAACTATATGCTCAACTAACCCAACTCAACATAAACGAGCTTTTTGACGAAACAGGCCAAAAGGACGAATTGAAGCGGATGAGTATCTATATCACATGTTACCTTGAGGATATTGTGTCGGAACTAGGTATTTTTGAAGCATTTGTAAGAATATATAAAGAGAACAATACCTATGCGGTTCCTTTTTACGGCGGGATAGATCCGTACGAAGAAGGCGACCTTAATTTGTGTGAGGTGAAGCTTTTGCTGTGGCACTATTTGATGCAAACACGAGGACTTGCCCTGCAAACGTTGATTCACCCCTACAACGAGGCACTCGAACGACTAGCCGAAGTGATCTTCGAAATACTAGAAGATGAGTTTGAGAATGTATACATCAACACGAAATACCAAGAGCTTCTTGAGTTTAACGACGATGCTCCCTATACGGAGATAAGCGAACGCTTGTCTGACTTCGGTATGGGCTGTTATCTATTCTTCTTCAACGAAGATGAGATACGCCTTCGCCATCTTGATGTCATACAAAACTTCGAAACGCAAGAAGACCGCGAAGTGTTTGCCCACAGCGAATACTTGCTATACCTACATAACATTCCCGTTTTACTGAATAAAACGACCAAGCAGTGGTTTGCCGAAATGGTGAAGAACGAAACTGTAAAGCATTTCCTACGCAACACCGGACGTATGTTTCGCGGAACCTTTACACTGGTTAGCAACGAAAGCGAGTTTGTTTACTACAAGCACATCGCTACCGGCGAAACCATAAAGGCTTTGAAATCGACATTCCCCGATGTAAACGACATCCCTCCTATCGCGATGGGTAGTTTCTTGCAAGCGGAAGAGTGCTGGATTGTGGATGGTTTTATTGCCGAAACAGATGCCGATACGCTGTCTAAGGATGTAAGCGAAGAGGAGTCGATGGAGATCAACCTTACTGCTAAGGATTCAAACTACCGCGACTTGATATCGGAGCAAAAACAACTCTTCGAAAACCTGACCGAAGGGGTGCCATTCTTATTGGCAACCAACCGCAAAGAGGCTGAGTTGGCATACAATGTAATCAGCAATCAAGACGAGGTCGCGTTGTCGTCGGAAATAAAGAACGGAGCCATTTTCTTCTTCAACGAGAAAACGGGTGTTACGTATACCGAAAGCGGACTCGAAGCGCTTGCTTTCTCTACAAACGAACATTACAATCCGGAGGCTGCACAAACCAAAGGACTCTCCATCTTGATCAATTATCCTGAAAACGTGATCGAGCACTTGCTGAGCAACAACTTGATCCCCGATGTACAAATCAACGGACAGTTGGGACGTGAGATTCTCGAAAACGAATGGCGTTTCCTAAGCGGATACCTCAAACAAATGAACACACGCGAATACCGCATCCAACTCGATGCCTAACAATAAATCAACACCTCCCTCTTTTGCGACAGTGCAAAAGAGGGAGGTGTTTTTTATCTAGCTATTTTTATATTGTCTACACGGTATGTAGACAATCTTTTAAACTGAAAGGGATCCTCTGAACAAAGGCTATATAAGG
>DLYT01000165.1:31400-32471 GCA_003447595.1 Porphyromonadaceae bacterium | reverse complement strand
AGTCAGTTGAAGAAAGACAACCTGATGGATGCGGTAGCAATCAAGCAACTCGAGTCGTTCGAAGCAGCAACCCTGTTTGCTCAGGCCGAAGGAATCATTCCGGCACCGGAATCGGCACATGCCATTGCCGCGGCGATCAAGGAAGCGAAAGAAGCAAAAGAAGCGGGCGAAAAGCGCGTGATCCTTTTCAATCTTTCCGGACACGGGCTTATCGACATGGCCGCCTACGATCAGTACTTCGCCGGCGACTTGGTAAACCATGAACTCTCGCAAGAAGAAATTCAAATGAACATCGATAAGATCGAAAAACAAGATCTATAAAACAAAAAAACGACGTTATTCACACGTTGTTAATAACCTTGTTCATACAAAACCCTCCTTCCCGCATACTGCTTTTTATCAAAGCCTTATCCGGAAGGAGGGTTTCTTTATACCTGTCAATAACTACTCTATTTTCTTCAACACGTAGTCAAATCTTTCATCTTTCTTCTTCTCGATCGTATAATACGTTATATCACGATTCTGAGGATTTGTCATACCCATCTCCATAAAAACCTTTTTAAAATCAGGAGCGAATTCATTGATGTTTTTTTCATTACCCTTGGTATAAAACAAGAGGGTATTGTACCGATTGTACACACTCTGCCGCTCAATGGCATTAAGTAAATTACGAGCATCTACCATAGAAGGATTAAATGGAATCATGATTGCATACGTTATATCCGAATGCCATACCGTATCGATACGCGGATCAACTACACGCATCTGGTTATCGAATCGTTCATACTCACTTTTATGGTAAAAGTACATCTGTGCCGTTGGAGGAGGAAAGTCAGTCATAACTGTTTTCTTAGATCGAAAAGGAAACTTAATGCTTGTAGAGCACTTTATCGAAACAGCAAGAAACACTATAAATAATAACGCAACAATAACAATGTATTTTAGTATCTTCATAATAGTAGTGGATTGATCAGTTATTTCGATTCGCCGGTGGTATTGATCATCGGAGCAGCCGGTTCGTCCGAGCAAAGAACCACAAGGAGATTGCTTACCATGGCTGCCTTTTTATCG
>DLYT01000165.1:27522-31190 GCA_003447595.1 Porphyromonadaceae bacterium | reverse complement strand
TTTTCTTTCAATTGATGCAATGCCATGTCTACCATCGACACCGCTCCTTCAACAATCTTTTCGCGTGCCGCGATGATGGCTTCGGCTTGCTGACGACGTAGCATCACCGCCGCAATTTCGGGCGCATAAGCCAAGTAATTGATACGCGCCTCAATGGCTTCAATGCCCGCAATGTCGAGGCGCTCGTTGATTTCTTTTTCGAGCTCGTTATTCACCTCTTCTCCTCCGTCTCGCAAGGTCGTTTCGTGTTTCTGGTTATCGAGCAAGTCGTAAGCATACCTTCCCGCTACGCTTCGCAAGGCAGCATCGCTTTGTATCGACACAAACTGTTCGTAGGCAGTCATCCGATTTTGCGCCGTAAGTGCGGGAGCTCCGGGAGCCATAAACGAAGAGCTATCAATCTCGAACATGCATTTGTACGTATCGCGCAAGCGCCACACGATTACCAAACCAATCATGATCGGATTACCGTTCTTATCGTTTACCTTGATGGGCGGAATGTCGAGGTTGCGCGCACGCATCGTGAGTTTTGTTTTGGTGTAGAAAGGATTGAGCCAAAAGAAGCCGTTGCGGCGAAGTGTCCCTCTGTATTTTCCGAAGAAAAGAAGTACCCTGAGGTTGTTTGGCTCAATCAGAACAAAGCCGGGCAACGTTAAGAAAGCGGCAACCGCACAGATTACACCCGGAAAATGCATCGCGCGAATAAAGAAAAATGGTGCTAAGCCCAGCAAGACAAAGAACATACCTAGCATCACAAAGCCGGATATTACGGTTCCTTGAAACTCAAATTCTTTTGTTTCATTCATAGTAGTCTGATTTATAAGGATTGATACAATGCGCTAAATATAGGAAGATCTTTAGATACAGACCATTAATTCGGATAAAATTGCACCGAAAAAACCGTTTTCAACACACAACGACCTTATGCAATGGATGCCTTCCAGGTTTTCATCAACTGCTTGTTGATAACTTCACGCCCGCAATACCGAATCTCTCAACACGCTATTGGCAATCAGAAAGATAATTAAAAATAAGGGGCTTCTTCGTTGCATTTTTGCCTGTTAATAACTTATATTTGCGCTCGACTTTACAACAGCTAAGGCCTGAGAGCCTCCACACAAGTATAACTGTGGGCCCAGGTTTGTATATTTCTGGTACCAGAAACGTATAAGTCTGGTGCCAGAAAAATATAAACGTGGTACCAGAAAAACCTTATCTCGTGCAATGTCGAACCTTAATCAAAGTATAAATACCCTTAAAAACACACCAATGTCGATCTTATACAAGATGAGAAATCTTCCCAAACCAAACGAGGAAGAACTTACGTATTTATTTCCAATACCCGTTTCGCGTGGCAGAAAAACACTCGATGATTGGGCAGAAGAGGCCAGCATGTCGGGAACATTGTCTGCGGCCGACGTAGCAGCGGCAATGAAAAGCCTCGAGAAGTTTATAATCAAGTCGCTACGTGGCGGTTATCAAGTCTCGCTCAATGGAATCGGTTCACTTTCGGTCGTACTTTCTTCGCACAAAGTAACCAACGATAAATACATACGCGCTAATTCGATCGAAGTAAAGGACGTAAACTTCCGTTGTAGCAAAACGTTCGTGTCTCAAATTAAAGGTGCAACGATCGAAAAGGCTGTTTTGCCGAAACCTACAAGCTATACATTTGAGGAGCGCAAGCAACGACTACTCGACTATATGACTACGAACTCCGTTATTACCCGAAGTACGTATCTAGCCCTCAATGGTTGTGACGAAAATATTTGGCGCAAGGACGTGAGTTTTTACATGGTCAAAAAAATATTGATGCCACAAGGCAAATCGCCTGCCTGTTATTATATTTTGAGGTCTGTGTACGATGCGAACCGCCCCAAGCGCAAAGGCAGCCGCTAAGTTCTGTTGAAAAATGAACTGAATTGAAACAAATAAAAGAACGATTTCAAGGATTCAAGGCAGTTTCTCAGTAACTTTGTAGCAACAGAAACCCGGATATGCGGTACACAAAAACGAATCCGGTTTCTTCGAAACGGAACAAATAAGAATAATTGATATAAACATGGAAACAGTTGTAAGCGGAATCCGCTCGACAGGAAGATTACACTTGGGTAACTATTACGGTGCTCTTCGTAACTTCATCAAAATGCAAGATGAGAATAATTGCTACTTTTTCATCGCAGACTATCACTCACTAACTACGCACCCTGATCCTGCGCACTTGCACGAAAACGTGAAAGATGTTTTGACAGAGTATCTGGCTGCCGGACTAGACCCTGAAAAGTCGACCATTTATGTGCAAAGTGATGTTCCTGAAGTAACAGAACTTTATTTGCTTCTAAATATGCACGCTTACATGGGTGAGCTTGCAAAAACTTCTTCGTTCAAAGAAAAAGCACGCAAACAACCTGAAAACGTAAACGCAGGTTTGCTTACGTACCCTACGCTTATGGCGGCCGATATTTTGATGCATAAAGCATTCAAAGTTCCGGTAGGAAAAGATCAGGAACAACACCTTGAGATGACACGCAAGTTTGCTCGTCGCTTCAACAACTTCTACAACGTAGAATTGTTCCCTGAACCAACAGCATACAACTTTGGCGAAAACTTGATCAAGATCCCGGGTCTTGACGGTAGCGGCAAAATGGGTAAATCGGAAGGAAACTGTATTTACTTGTCTGACGATGCAAAGACCATCGAAAAGAAAGTAAAGCGTGCATTGACCGACCAAGGCCCACAAGAGATGAACTCGGTGAAACCGGACTATATCGAAAACTTGTTTACCATCCTTAACGTTGTTTCTACACCTGAAGTGGTAGACTTCTACAACGAAAAATGGAATGCGTGCGAGATTCGTTACGGAGACCTAAAGAAACAACTTGCTGCCGATATCATCGCTGCGACAACTCCTATTCGTGAGCGCATCCTTGATATCCAAAACGACGAAGAATACCTACGCAAGGTTGCGAAAATGGGTGCGGAAAAAGCACGCGAAAGCGCTTCGAAAACCCTTCGTGAAGTTCGCGAGATCATGGGCTTTAAATCGTTCTAATCAGACTACGTTAACGTATCTACAAAATAAAACCTCTTTTATCTCAGGGCATCGAGCTCTGCGGATAAAAGAGGTTTCTTTATTTTATTTACTTGGTTACACTTTGGATCCAAGTGGCGATATCTTGCAATACTTGCGGTGAAATCGTTGTTTCTATCTCGCCATACTCGGTGGGAAGGCCGTTTTTACTCGGCTGAAACATGTGATTGAGTTCGGGATATTTCTTGGTCGTGGCCTTGTGGCCCGTTGCTGTTGCTATGCCTGTCAGGTTCTGATCGGCGTCTACTTGCAGGTCGCTGGTGCCGTTGATTGCAAACAGCGGACACGATAGTTTGGCCAAATCACCGGCAGGATCGTATGCCAATAATGAGACAATCTCGGGCGAAGCACATTGTTCCAATGCTTTTTTAAAGCCTTCTCGCACCTGATTATTTCCTTTCAAAAGTGTCGGTATCAACTGATCGATGTATTTATCGGGGTTTTCCTGCACGGCAGTCACACCTTCTTTTGCGATCAATTCATTGATTTGAGTAATCATTGCCTCACTTTGCTGTGCCGCGGCATCGGGCAAGCCAAATTTTTTATTCAGCACTTCACGTTGCTTTTTCAAGGCTGC
>DLYT01000165.1:26943-27269 GCA_003447595.1 Porphyromonadaceae bacterium | reverse complement strand
TTTCTGCCTGCTGCCTCGATGAAAGCGATAGAACTGCCCAAGCTATGTCCGATGATTCCGATCTTTTTCGGGTTTACTTCCTTTCTCGTCTTTAGGTATTGGATGGCTGCGTCGGCGTCGTTTGCAAAATCATTTACCCCTGCTTTGTGGTAGGTTCCTTGCGATTTCCCCACTCCGCGATCGTCGAAACGAAGCACAGCGATACCATTGCGCGTAAGATAGTCTGCCAGTACCAAAAACGGACGATGCCCCATCAACGCTTCATCCCTGTCTTGCGGTCCGCTGCCACTAAGCAACACAACCACCGGAAAGTTTGTACCCGTTTT
>DLYT01000165.1:25491-26755 GCA_003447595.1 Porphyromonadaceae bacterium | reverse complement strand
GGATAGGTAAACGTACCGGCCAAATTGATACCGTCGTGCTTTTGGGAAAAGACCACCTCCTGGCTGTTGTAGGGATACGGTGCAACGGGGTTTTGCTTGCGTACTTGCGCCACTTCTCCTTGCCCCAAGTTGAGCGGCATATTCACTCCTCCTTGCGTAAAGGTCCCTTTCAACGAATCTTTTTCGAGCTTGCCGGAATATTTCATCCCGATGGAAGCGCACTCTATCGTAAGGACGCCTTGATCGAACGTGGTTTTCGATGCGGGAATTTCTACCGCATTTTGATCGGGACTTAACAAGGTTGCCGTATACACGCCGCCGGCTTCTTTTACGTTGAGTACGATGCGAAGTTTCATGATTCCCTGAATGTCGAGCTTTCCATTCCATTTGCCCGTTACCGACTGTGCCGACAATGCATTACTCATAAGTGCGCAGGCTGCTGCGAATACATAGATCTTTTTCTTCATGTAGAAACGATTTAGATATAGGTTATGGGGATAAATATAATGAAATATTCAATCCCCAATCGTTTCTGTTGCTACAATCGCGCCGTGATGTGGTCAATTATATCTAGCACCATGCGTGCGGTCTTATCGTCTTCGTCAAGATCGGGATTGTATTCTACCAAGTCGAGCGACTTGATGAGGTTTGTATCGAGAATAGGATCGATGAAACCGTAGAATTCGTCACGTGTGAGTCCGTCGGGCACTTTGGTTCCTGTACCCGGTGCCAAAGCCGGATCGAGCGAATCCACATCAATGCTAAAGTGAATGTTGCGTATCTTCCGCTCTTTGAGCTTGTGCTTGATATCTTCTACGACGAAGGCAACTCCTTTTTCTCGGATTACAGTCATCGGATAGATGCTGATGTTTTCTTTTGCGATCAACTCTACTTCGCCGTCGTCGAGACTACGCGTTCCTACCAAAAACACGTTGCGAGGATCTACTTTGTTGCCGGGCGCATAAATATTGACCAATTCATCGCTTCCTTTTCCCATCAATGCACCGAGGGCCATTCCGTGTATATTGCCGCTAGGCGAAGTCTCGGAGGTATTGATATCTCCGTGGGCATCGAGCCAAATGATACCAAAGTCTTCGTACGATTTCCCCACACCTGATGCGCTGCCCAGCCCTAGTGCGTGGTCGCCGCCCAGTACAATGGGAAATGCTCCGCCTTTGAGAGTATCGTAAACCAACTCGGCCAAGTTGTTATTTACTTCAACGATGGCATCGAGGTATTTCATACGTGCATGTTTCGTATACTT
>DLYT01000165.1:24587-25222 GCA_003447595.1 Porphyromonadaceae bacterium | reverse complement strand
CCCAGCTCTCGTATTTTGTTCGGAGCCTTTTCCACGCCGAGTCTGTCACAGCCTAAATTGAGCGGAACGCCTATTACATTTATCTTCATGGCAAACGGTATTTAGAGAATTTGTTGACTTTGTTATTTTCCGTGATACGAAGCGAATACCTCGGTAATGATGTGGATCGCTTCTTGTAGCTGTGCTTCGTTGATGATAAGCGGTGGCGCAAAACGGATGATGTGTTCGTGGGTTGGTTTGGCAAGCAAACCGCGATCGCGCAACGCAATACAGATATCCCACGCGGTAACTCCATCTTGCGGAACGGTAACGATTGCATTGAGCAATCCTTTTCCGCGTATGATATCGATGAGCGGAGAGTCGATCTTTTCAAGTGCTTCACGGAACAATTGTCCCATCACAAAGGCATTTTCGGCAAGCTTCTCTTCGATCACCACTTCAATTGCAGCCTTGGCTACGCGGGCAGAGAGCGGACTTCCGCCAAAGGTAGACCCATGCTCACCGGGTTTGATACACAACATGATTTCATCGCGTGCCAATACTGCCGAGATGGGGAATATACCGGCCGAAAGGGCTTTGCCCAAGATCAGCACATCGGGGTGTACGCCTTCATAATCGCAACAAAGCATCTTGCC
>DLYT01000165.1:23947-24258 GCA_003447595.1 Porphyromonadaceae bacterium | reverse complement strand
CCGGCCACATGCTCGTGTTTCAAAACCTCTGCAAGTTGATCGAGATCGTTGTATTTTATCTTAATGAAACCGGGAGTGAACGGACCGAATTGATCGTAAGAAGTGGGATCGGTAGACATAGATACCGCCGTAATGGTACGCCCGTGAAAGTTGTCTTCACAAACTACAATCTTGGCTAAATTAATGGGGATTCCTTTTCGCACATATGCCCAGCGACGACATAGTTTCAGTGCGGTTTCAACGCCCTCGGCACCCGAATTCATCGGGATGAGTTTGTCGTAACCAAACAGTTTGCAGGCATATTCCATATA
>DLYT01000165.1:15220-23599 GCA_003447595.1 Porphyromonadaceae bacterium | reverse complement strand
GAAAGAAAGTCCATGTATTGTTTGCCGTCGACATCCCATACATAGATGCCTTCGCCTTTGTGCAATACTACTGGTAGCGGATGGTAATTGTGCGCGCCGTAAAGACGCTCGCGATTGATATAATCTTCGGTATGCATACGTTATAGCTTTTATAAACTATAACAAGGAAGAATTTAGATTGGTTACTAAACAAAGGGGATGTTAAGCAACATTTAAAGGTATTAGATGTATAATCTGTCAGGAAAGCAGATCAAACCAAAAGGAAAGTCCCACGCCGATAAGCAGGACACCGAGAATGCCGTAAAAGATTCGTGCACCTTTGTAGCCCAAGATACGAATGAATGTTGCAGCTCCGTTGGTTTTGAAAAACCACTCGAAGTTGAAAACCGAAGCTGCAACAGACAAGGCGCCGATGAGCATGAAGAGTATAAATACAAACTTATCTGCCATGACTTTATTTTACCGACACGGTACGTGTGCCGTCTTCATTTTCTTTGATAGTTACGTTTACGATGTCTGAAGGAAGGAGTTCCTCAATTTTCTCAGGCCATTCGATAAAGCACAATGCTCCCGAGTATAGGTAATCTTCATACCCAAAATCGTATGCTTCTTCAACCTTGTTGATGCGATAAAAGTCGAAGTGATAGATTAGTTCGTCCGAATCTGAGCGATACTCATTTACAATGGCAAACGTAGGACTGTTGATTACGTCTTCTACACCTAGTTCTTCGCAGATTGCTTTAATGAAAGTCGTTTTCCCCGCTCCCATGTCGCCGTAAAAAGCAAACACCGTGCGGTCGTCCATTGCTTCGATAAAAGCTTTGGCCGCGTCACGAATCGAATCGAGTCCGTTGATAGTTATTTCTGTCATGTTGTTTCGTTTTCTGTTCTCTCACAAAGATATATTACTTCCGCTTTATTTTCACTTTATCTATTTGTTATAAATAATGAATTTCTATGTTCGTAGCCAATACTGTCTGCAACGGCTGTTTCTTTTAACTCCTTGTCTAGAAAAGATCTAAACTTCTCGGCCTCGGCTTGCGTCTCAAACGAGGATATAACTATTGTCTGCTTGTGGTTGTTGGTTTCGGTTGTTACGGACAACTCGTGCTTGCGCTCAAAGGTCATGGCTACTTTATTGATTTGATAAAGCAGGGATTCGTTTTCCGCAACGGTTGGTTTGGGATAAAGAATGAGCCGAATGTAGGGTTGCGACTCAGGCAAAACACGCTCCGGGTTGAGTTTCTCGAGATGAGTGTGGTCCGCAACGGTATTGTTTTGTTTCGAAGGAGAAATAGATTGGGGTGAGATCGTTACCGCGACACGCTCTTGAGCTTGTAAATAATGTGCCTCGTTATGGTGCAACATATCGGAAATATAGGCAACATCGGGGCGATATTGCAACGGTGCCAACAGGTTGTTTGCCGCATAGATCCAGCCTTTGAGACTGTAGGCTACGGCGCTTACGATGCGGGATTGAATCAGCGTGGCGGTATCATGGGCAAAATGTTGTTCGATCGTTCTTCCCGTTTTTATTGCTTCGTTCGTACTGCCACCTAGCAGCAATGCTTTTTGTTTGAGCAACCATACGCGATGCATCATGGGGTTGAATTCTTTGCGACGGAGGTAACGTTGGTAATCGATATCGTTTTGCTTGCGCCGGTCGCGACGCGGAGGTTTGGCCACGGAATGCTTGGCTATTAAGTTTTCACACCGCTTAGCAACGTCAAGAAATACGTCTGCATCGGTTTGCTCCACCAAGAGGTTTCCGGGTGCTAATAGAACGTAAAATTCGGCAAAGTCTTTTCCTCGGGGAATGGCAATACGGTCGTTGATTGCGGCAATCTGCTCGTTGTATTTCTTCTCGGCATGATAATAGCCGTTGTAGCGTGTGGTAAATCCGTGATACCAACGCGTATATTTGTTGTTTTTGCGGGTAGAACATCCGCAGATCAGCAACAGTAAAAGAAGGAGAAATGGTAGTTTTCGAAGTAAGGTCAACACGATCTATTTAGGTTTTCTTCAATGAATGCATTGCTTTGGCAACCATAAAAAAGACGACAAGGGTAAGGATAATAAATGCACCCGATGGCACATTGAGAAAGTAGGAAAGATAAAGTCCGGCCAAACATCCGACGAAGCCGAGCAATACTGACCCGAAAGCGATGGTGCGAAAGTTGGCACTAAACACATTTACCGTCATTTGCGGAAGCGTGAGTAACGACATCAACAGCATGATCCCTACCAAACGAATGGCCAACACAATTGTAACTGCGACCAGACACATCATGGTGTATTCGATGAGTTTTACGGGAAGGCGCTTCGTGGAAGCAAACTCGCTGTCGAACGATACATAGAGTATCTCGCGGCGAAAGAGCTGAAACAAGGCAAACACGACCGCGGCAAGGATACTTACGATCGTAATATCGGAAAAACTCACCGTGAGTATGTTACCAAACAGGAAGGCCGATAGATTGGGTGCATAGCCCGGTGTCATGAAAATAAACAATACGCCGAGTGCCATCCCCAACGACCAAAAGGCTGCGATGGCAGAGTCTTCACGAATATCATACTTCTTCGAAACCCATTCGACACCAAAGGCCGAAAGCACCGAAAAGCAAAGTGCGGAGATAATGGGGTTGATACCGAGGTAAAAGCCCAGTCCCAGTCCGCCAAACGACGCATGGGTAATACCACCGCTAATGAATACCAGTCGGCGCGATACAATGTAAGTTCCGATGATTCCGCATGCAATGCAGGTAAACAAGCTACCGAGCAAAGCATTCTGGAAGAAAGTGTATGATAATAGTTCCATAGGTTTAAGGATGAATTCTGCGTTCGGATACTACCAATAAGGCTTCGTCTTTGAGCTGATCCGGCAATTCGATGCCGCGCAACTGCAAACTGCGAAGCCAGCCGGCTACTTCCTCGCTTTTGAGTGTATAGAATACTTCGCCAAAGTGGGATACTTCCTCGTCGGTATATTCGTCGCCGTGTCGTCCGCGAAAGCGGTCGAGATCTTCGTCGTCGTAATATTCGATGTCTTTGCTTACTGCCGCAAGCAGACTGTCTTTCTCACATAGCTCGTGCGCGCCGCAACATTCCTCTTCGGCTTCTTGTGGCTCGGGAATTGCGTCGATCTCGCCACGTTCGAGCATCTGCTCTAGTTTGCGGTTACGGAAATAACCAATGATTGCGGCCACTAGGCCAAGGATGACAACTCCTAAGATTATCAACCACATAATTCTTTCTTTATTTTATTCTTCAACATTAAAACCGACTTGTTTGAGGTGATCCCAATATTCGGGATACGACTTCGACACAACGCCCGGTTCATCTACCAATACAGCTTCACCCAACAATGCAATCGGCGCAAAGGCCATGGCCATGCGATGGTCTTCGTAGGTCTTTACAACCGGAACAGCGGTAACGTCTACGCGTTCGCCATTCCACTCCAAAATGCTGTCTTCGTGATCTGTTATCTTATAACCGAACTTTAGCAATTCGTTTTTCAACGCCTCGATACGGTCGGTTTCTTTAATCTTCAAGCTTTGTAGTCCTGTAAAACGAAACGGAACGTTTAGCATGCAGCAGGTCACAACAAAGGTTTGTGCCAAGTCGGGCTCGTTGACAAAGTCGTGCTCGAAGCGCTTGCATAGCGTCCCTGTCTTTGTGAGTACAACGCCACCTTCTTCATAACTTGTCTGTACACCTAGTTGCTCAAACAGTGTTGCCACTTTGCTGTCTCCTTGCGCGCTGTTGGCTTCGAGGCCAACTAAAAATACATTCGCTTCTTTTGCCAATGCAACCATCTGATACCAATACGAAGCCGCACTCCAATCCGATTCTACTTTAAAAGGAATTGGCTTGTACGTTTGCGGTGCAATCGTTATGGTATTTTCATTCCACTCGGCATCTACTCCAAAACGTTTCATCAACGAAAGGGTGAGCGCGATGTAGGGTTTCGAGATCACGTTGCCCTTGAGTCGTAACACAAGACCGTGCTCCATTGTTGGAGCAACCATCAATAAGGCCGAAATGTATTGAGAACTCACGCCTCCGTCGAGCTCAATTTCACCTCCTTGCAAAGCACTACCATAGATTTTCAACGGAGGATATCCTTCTTTCTCCATATATTCGATGCGTGCGCCAATGCTATTGAGGGCATCTACCAATATACGGATGGGTCTATTCTTCATACGTTCGGTACCTGTAATCACCCATTCTCCAAGAATCTTGGAAAGGAAAGCGGTAAGAAAACGCATAGCAGTTCCGGCAGCTTTGATGTCGAATACATTGCTGTCGCTCTCGAAGGCTTTCACCATTACGTCGGTGTCGTCGCAACGAGACAAGTTGTCGATACCATACGGGCTATAGCTCAACGCATCGAGAATCAATGCTCTGTTACTAATACTTTTTGATGCCGGCAAGTGTATGTTGCCTTCGATCTTATCTATTCCTGTTACACGGTACTTCATCTGTTCTTATCTATAATAGTGTGTTACAAAAGTAAGGAAAAAGAGAATAAAAGCAGAATAATTAATACCTTTGTTCGTAGGTATAAAGGTAAATGGCGGAATGATTACAGTAACAAACTTGTCCGATCTGAAGGGCATTGCACTCACAGCTACAATTGGCTTTTTCGACGGTGTACATCTCGGTCATCGTTTTTTGATAGAACAAGTGAAGCAAGAAGCAGCGAAGCAACAACAGGCATCGGCTGTGATTACGTTTCGTCAGCATCCTCGCCAGGTTTTGCACAGCGACTATCAACCCAAACTGCTTACGGGCTATGAGGAAAAGATTGCGCTGCTTGCCGAAACGGGAATTGACTATTGCATTGTACTCGACTTTTCGTTAGAGATTTCTCGCCTTACCGCACAAGAGTTTATCGAGCAGGTGCTTCGTGATCAATTGTATGTATCTACGCTTTTGATTGGATACGACCATCGTTTTGGGCACAACCGCAGCGAAGGTTTTGAAGACTACGTGCGTTATGGTGCTACCGTGGGGATGACTATTTTGCAAGCACTGCAATACGACAATGGTCATACGCATGTGAGTTCGTCCGAAATCAGACGTTTACTACAACACGGAGATGTTGCTACCGCATCTACCCTGCTTACTTATCCCTATCATTTAAAGGGTTCTGTGGTGAAAGGCTTCCAAATTGGCCGCAAAATTGGCTTCCCAACAGCCAATCTGCATATCGACGAACCGTATAAAATCATTCCGGCTATCGGAATTTACGCGGCTTGGGCCGTGATCGACCGTGCAATCTACAAGGCAATGGTTTATATAGGCAATCGCCCTACTGTACACGATAATACCCAAATCTCTATCGAGGCGAATATCATTGACTTTGATCGCGATTTATACAACAAAGAACTTACGATACTTTTTGTTGATTTCGTGCGTGGTGATGCCAAGTTTGACGGACTAGAAGCTCTTAAGCGCCAAATATCGCTCGATAAGGTTGCGATTTCATCGATCCTTGATGATACTTCTCTTCCTCTCGACTTATAACAAAAAAGGAGCATAACCACAAAGCTATGGCTACGCTCCTTTTTTAGATAGAATTCGATTGTCGAATGAATCTAAGTATCGTGTTGATAATTTTAAATAGACGTTGGCATTTATTGCTCGTCTTCAATCGGAATCACACGTTTTACACTCTGACGCAATGAAATCAGCGTCTCTGTAGCAACTACTCCTCCAATCTCTTGAATCTTGTCATTCAACAATTCCATCAAGTGCTCGTTGTCTCTTGCATACAGCTTGATCAGCATGGTGTAAGGCCCTGTTGTAAAGTGACACTCTACAACTTCCGGTATTTTCTCAAACTCAGGAACTACGTCTTTATACATAGAGCCTCTCTCGAGTTTCACTCCAATGTATGTACAAGTATTGTAGCCCAAAACTTTGGGATTGATGTGGTAACCGGATCCGACAATTACATTCATGTCGATCATTCGTTGAACGCGCTGGTGAATGGCTGCACGTGATACGCCGCACTCTTCAGCTACGTCTTTAAAAGGAATTCTGGCATTCTTCGAAATAATGTTCAGAATCTTCCTGTCCAGTTTATCTATTTTTTCCATAAACTTTTAGTTATAGATCTCTTACTCAAAAACAAATCAAAAGTAAGAAATCTCTTTCAAAACGAATAGAATTATCAAATAAAAGTATCTTATAGACAAAAAAGACGGGTGATAGATGCCAAATAACATCTTCACCCGCCTTAAATATTATGAAATCTCTTACTTTTCGATGTCGATCAATTCTACTTCGAATTGTAGTGTAGAGTTTGGTTTGATATCTCTACCTGCACCACGCTCACCGTAAGCAAGGTTAGCAGGAATCCAAAGGATGTATTTAGATCCTACAGGCATCAATTGCAATGCTTCTGTCCAACCTGGGATAACTTGGTCTACACCGAATACTGCAGGTTCGCCACGCTCTACTGAGCTATCGAATACAGTTCCGTCAAGAAGTTTACCAGTATAGTGAACTTTCACTTTGTCTGTTGCTTTTGGTTGTGCACCTTTACCTTCTGTTTCTACTTTGTATTGCAAACCACTCTCAGTAGTGATTACGCCTGGTTTACCTTTGTTTTCTTCTAGGAATTTATCTCCTTCAGTCTTTGTTGCATCAGCTTCTTTTTGAGCAGCTTGAACGAAGTAAGTTTGCATGAAAGCTTGAGCTTCTTCCGGAGTCATGCTTGTTTTTTCACCTTTTACCGCTTCAGTGAAACCAGCGATAAGCGCATCTACATTCGCTTCGCCACCAGGAATAGTTTTAAGATTTTCCTTGTAGCTTGCACCTGTACTTACACCAATTGCATAGCTTACGCTATCCATATCAGTTTTTAACGTTACACTTTTCTTTGAATCGCACGATGTAGCAACTACACCCACTGCAGCAACTGTTACCGCAGCAATAGCACTAAATTTTCTCATGTTGTTTATTTATTTTACAATTTCCAATAATTCAACGTCAAATACCAATGCGCTGTTTGGCTCGATCACTTCACCTGCACCATGTTCGCCATAGCCTAGGTTTGAAGGAATGAACAAACGCCATTTATCGCCTTCTTTCATTAATTGCAAAGCTTCAACCCATCCCGGAATCACTTGGTTCACACCAAATACAGCAGGCTCACCTCTTTTTACAGAGCTATCGAAAACTGTACCATTGATCAAAGAACCTTCATAATGACATTTAACTTTGTCTGTTGCTGTAGGATGAGCACCATTGCCCGATTGAAGCACTTGGTATTGCAAACCGCTAGGAAGAGTTACTACACCTTCGCGATTTTTGTTTACTTCAAGAAACTCTTGTCCTGCTTTCAGATTCAACTCTAATTTTTCAGATTGCAATTTTGTAAAGAACTCGTTGATAATAGCCTTTGCTTCATCGTAGCTAATAGCCGGAGTTGTTTCATCCATTACAGATTTCAAACCATTTACAAAATCTTCAACGTTAATAGCGTTGATTCCTGAGCTTTTGAAATTGTTTCCAATACTCAATCCAAGTGCATAACTTACTTTATCCATGTGATGTATCTATACAATTAATAATAAACGACAAAAATAAACTAATTAAACATACATCCTCCATTAAGACTCAACTTTTTCATACATTTGCTTTTACTAAGTTGTATTTCATATGAAAAAGCTAGTTATACTTACCGGAGCAGGCATGAGTGCCGAAAGTGGAATCTCCACATTCAGAGACAATGGAGGACTGTGGGAGCAATATAAAATCGAAGATGTAGCTACCCCCGAAGGATTTCATGCGAATCCGAAACTCGTCCTTGACTTTTATAACCAACGCAGACGTCAATTGTTTCAGGTTGAACCCAATAAAGGGCACTTCGGATTAGCCGATCTTCAAAAGCAATTTGATGTACGAATCATCACGCAAAACGTAGACAATTTGCACGAACGTGCAGGCAATACTTCTATTATACATCTACACGGTGAACTCCTCAAAGTAAGATCATCTAAAGATCCTGAGCTGATTTATGAATTGACGGAAGAAGCTCCTGATATTCACATAGGAGACTTGTGCGAAAAAGGCTCACAACTACGCCCACACATTGTATGGTTTGGAGAAGCTGTTCCGATGATCGAACCGGCAATCAAATGGGCTGAAGAAGCTGATATCTTTGTGGTAATTGGGACTTCGCTCAATGTGTATCCGGCAGCAGGACTACTTTCGTACGTAAAGAAAGGGAAACCTATCTTTTTGATTGACCCGAACGAGGTACGTACCAACCGCAACGATGTTACATTTATACAAAAGAGCGCATCGGAAGGAGTCGAGGAACTTTCTAAGATACTACAATCTTATGTCTAAAAGTATAGCATATTACCA
>DLYT01000165.1:12023-14909 GCA_003447595.1 Porphyromonadaceae bacterium | reverse complement strand
CAACTCGAAGAATATTTCGCCCATAAACGGGATCAATTCAACCTTCCTCTTGCCCCCGAAGGTGGTACCCTTTTTATGCAACAAGTCTGGAGTGAGCTTATAAAGATAGGGTACGGAACCACAACTTCTTACAAACAGATAGCCATCGCTAGCGGTAATCCGAAAGCTTTTCGTGCGGTAGGCACTGCCATTGGAAAGAATCCCATCGCCATCGTTATCCCTTGTCACCGTATCATTCCTACCTCCGGAGGTATCGGCAACTATGCATACGGTAAATCCGTTAAAAATAAACTTTTGCAACTTGAATTTAGAAGCATTAAATAATTCATCATAACAAACCATAATCAAAAGTCAATTTAACACACGTTTCCATTACTTATAAACGAAAAAACCTACATATTGATATCTTTGCGATATAATAAAGAACAAATTATAATCACAATGACTCGTAAACCCGGCATATTACTATCACTATTGCCTATCACAGCTCTCGTAATTTTACTTATCATAACCGTAAGTGTATTCAATAACAATGCCCTTAGCGGTGCAAGCCAAATTGTACTTTTAGTCGCAACAGCACTCTGCTGCGTAATTAGTGTTGGTTACTTAAAGGTGAGCTGGAAAACACTGGAGCATGCGATGGTAAACAATATCGATAGTGTAGCCCCTTCGATCTTGATCTTGTTAATGATCGGAGCCGTTGCCGGTACCTGGATGGTCAGTGGCGTTGTGCCTACGTTGATTTACTACGGGATGCAGATTATACATCCAAGCTTCTTTCTAGCTTCTACCTGTGTGATTTGTGCCATTGTTTCGTTGATGACCGGAAGTTCCTGGACTACCATCGCGACCATTGGTATAGCCCTTTTGGGTATTGGCAAAGTGCAAGGATTTTCGGAAGGCTGGATTGCCGGTGCAATCATTTCAGGAGCTTATTTCGGAGACAAGATGTCGCCACTTTCCGATACAACCGTGCTTGCCGCATCGGTATCGGAGACTCCGCTTTTCCGCCACATTCGCTACATGCTGATTACAACCGTACCCACGATGATTATTACACTGATCATTTTTGCAGTCTTCGGTTTCAGCAACGAAGTTACCAATACGGCAGAGATTGAGCGATTTAATACTGCGGTAGAACAAACATTCAATATTTCTCCATGGTTATTAGTAGTACCGGCTGTTACTATGCTTATGATTGCGAAGAAGATACCTTCGATCGTAACGTTGTTTGTATCGGCTGCATTGGCACTTGCTGCAACGTATATTTTCCAACCTGAATTGATTAAACAAATTGCAGGAAGCGAATATACCGGAGCTGCTGCAAGCTATGCCGGAGGACTAAAGATCCTTTTCGGATCTACGCAAATTGAAAGTGGATTTCAAGACTTAAACGAACTTATTGCCACGCGTGGTATGGGTGGTATGTTGAATACGATCTGGTTGATCATTTGTGCCATGTGTTTTGGCGGAGCGATGACTGCTAGCGGTATGTTGGGTACGATCACGTCGATGTTTATCCGTTTTATGACCAATACATTCGGCACGGTAGCGTCGACCGTTGCTTCCGGGCTTTTGTTGAATCTTACCGCATCAGACCAGTACATTGCCATTATCTTGAATGGTAATATGTTTAAGTCTATATATGACAAAGACGGTTACGAAGACCGCCTGCTAAGCCGTACCTTGGAAGATTCCATTACGGTAACCTCTGCATTGATTCCGTGGAATACGTGTGGTATGACTCAGTCTACCATCCTAAACGTACCTACGTTGACATATCTGCCCTATTGTTTCTTTAATTTGATAAGCCCAATAATGACCTTGATCATTGCGGCTTTAGGTTATAAAATAAAACGTATAAAGTATGAGAAAAGTTAAGCTATCCCTTCTGGGTAAGGTGATACTGGCCATAGCGGCGGGCGTGCTGCTGGGTCAGTTCTTACCAGTTTCAATCGCGAGAATCTTTGTAACCTTCAATTCCCTTTTCGGGTCGTTTCTTGGTTTTAGTATACCGCTTATCGTTGTAGGGCTTGTTGCTCCTGCCATTGGTGAGCTGGGCAAAGGCGCGGGTAAACTTCTACTCATTACCGCCCTTATCGCTTATGGATCCACTCTTTTCTCAGGCTTCTTTACTTACTTTGCCAGCGACACAATTTTCCCTCATATACTGCCGGCAAACTCAGAGTTAAGTAATATCGACAACCCTGAAGACTTCCTTTTACTTCCTTATTTCAAGGTAGCGATGCCACCGATCATGGATATCATGACCGCGTTAATCATGTCGTTTGTACTCGGATTGGGTATATCCTCCATTAGCGGAACCAAGCTAAAAGGTGTGGCAAACGATTTCAAAGACATCGTCGACCTGCTTATTTCTAAAGTAATCATCCCATTATTACCATTACATATTTTCGGTATATTCCTCAATATGACCGTAAGCGGACAGGTGTTTCAAATCATCTTCCTATTCCTTAAAGTAATCGGTATCATCTTTGTATTGCACATCTTACTCCTAGTAATTCAGTTCTCGATAGCCGGAGCCGTAGCCAAACGCAATCCGTTCAAGCTACTCATCAATATGCTTCCCGCCTATATGACCGCGCTCGGAACACAATCGTCGGCAGCTACCATTCCGGTAACGATGAATCAGGCCATCAAGAACGGGGTACGCGAAAACATCGCCATCTTTACCGTTCCTTTGTGCGCAACCATTCACCTGGCCGGTAGCACCATGAAAATTGTAAGCTGCGCGCTTGCCATCATGATCATGTCGGGAATGCCGTTTGACTTTGCCACCTTTGCCGGCTTCGTAATGATGCTGGGAATAACCATGGTAGCCGCACCCGGCGTACCGGGAGGAGCCATTATGGCCGCATTGGGACT
>DLYT01000165.1:10191-11748 GCA_003447595.1 Porphyromonadaceae bacterium | reverse complement strand
GCATGTAACGTAACCGGCGACGGTGCTATTGCGGTAATCGTAGATAAGATTGCGGGCAAACTAAATCGTACAGAAAAAAGTCACGAGGAAAGGTACGCTGAAATCTACGACGAAACCGTGTAGAATCGCGACAAATACCCAGTCTTTGCCCGAATAACGGGTAATGACAGGAAGCGTGGTATCCATTGTAGTAGCTCCGCCTGCTGCAATGGGTGCCAGTTTTCCAAAAAAAGTAACCAGCAAAGGCGCGCACAACAATGCAAAGATCTCGCGAAAGATATTCGCCGTCAGTGCAATCGTGCCCAGTTCGGCCCCTTTGTATTGGGTAATAAACACCGTAGACAACGAATAATATCCAAAGCCGGAACCTACGGCCATCACATCAGAAATAGAAAAGCCGCGCATAAAGAAGCTGATTACAAAAGAGCCCAACAAAGTACCTGCGATGGTACCGATAGGCACTAACAACACTTTCGGCTTCATCTTTTTCACCATCCCACGCAACTGATCGTCGCATCCGAGGCTCACCCCCACACAAAACAACAGAAAATAAAGTGCGTAGATTGTAAAATCGTTCTCTATAAAATAGCCGGGAAGCATTTCGGTAATCCCCAGCAAAACACCTGCTACAAAAAAGGAAAGTATTATAAGCGTACTCTTCATGACTCCTTACTTTTAAACCAAATTACATAAACCAACCACGACACTAGCACACTGCCCATCGTAGCCGCAAAAGAGATCAATACCGCATTTACCCCAATGGTAGAAAGGTTATTGATAATATCCTTGTTTGTTCCAACTGATATTCCTAAAAAGAAAAGCAATAATACAATCGCAACCGAGATCAATTTGCCCACCAAGCCGGCAATATGTCTCTTGCGCAACACGTAACCGGTCAGAATACCGATCACCATACAAGAAATAACTGTAAGCATATATCCTAAATTTAATCACATCTTTACGTAAGCACCAATCGTACTTCCTACTCCAACGATTCGCTTATTATCAACGACACGAAATACCAAATCACCATGAACGGTTTCTATCGTGATGCGATCGCCTTTACGTAGATACGACACCGTATAGCACTCTTCCGTTTCACTGATCGCAATCGTCACCATCTTTTTATCCTTGAATTCGAGATAAGCAAACTCTGCCGTGTTTTCAGAAATAAAGCGTCCGCGAAGGGCCGACTTGCCCGACAAAACCAATCCGAGCAATAAGGTTATCACTACACAAAAAAGAATATTTCCTAAAAGCCCCATACGTCAATTTCATTAATTCATTACTGTACACAAAGATACTACTTTTCGTCGCAGACCGACATACTCCCTTAACAAGCGTAATAGTTTTGTTTTAAGTAATTAATTTTCACGTAACCGCGTCGTTACCTCGTTGCAACAAACAGGTGATTTCTTTGCCATTGTAAATCAATGATGAAGATTTGATACCAATGAACAGAATTCTTAATTCACTATTCACTGTGGTTTTGTTGCTCGTATGCACAGCAAAAGGAGCCGCACAAACGAAAGCAGAAACAGGCAGCTTGTCGGGCGT
>DLYT01000165.1:8787-9856 GCA_003447595.1 Porphyromonadaceae bacterium | reverse complement strand
TTTCGTACATCTCATTCGAGCCGAAACGATTCAGCAACATCGCAATCAAAGCCGGTGCAACCACGACACTCGACGTAGAGATGAGCAAAGCCAATCTACAAATCGAAGAAGTGGTAGTCACTGCAAAACGCAACCTCGAAAGCGAGAACGTATTGTTGCAACAACGCCAACTTTCCAACCTGGCCGTAGAAAGTATCGGTGCGTCGGAAATGAGTATCAAAGGAATTTCCAACGCAGAAGACGGAGTAAAGAAACTTACCGGAATCTCAATTGGCGAAAGCAGTCAGGTCATTGTGCGCGGACTTGGCGACCGCTACAGCGCAACCACGCTCAACAGCATGCCTATCGCGTCGCCCAATCCCGACAACAAACTCATACCTCTTACCCTTTTCCCCTCGGCCGTGGTAAAGAATATTACAGTAAGTAAAGTGTATGATCCGAAACACTTTGCCGACTACTCGGGAGCCATGATCGACATCGAAACCAAAGAGAACATGGGCAAACACTATTTGTCGGTCTCGGCAACGGCGGGCGGAGTTATCAACACCCTGTTGAAAAGCTTCTATTCATCAGACAAAGAAGGCGGTATACCCTATCTGGGTTATGCAAGTGGTGGAAAACTTTCACAGCAAGTAAAAGATATGAGTTGGAATGATTTTCAAAACTTGAAAGCAGACCTCTTCAAAACCAACTTCGACATTCACAAAAAAAGAGCACTACCCAACATCGGACTCACTGCCGTGTGGGGAAGTATTTACAATATCGGAAACAACACGCTCGACGTATTGGCGGCCGGAAACTTCAAGAACGGTTACCAGATTAAAGAGCATGTACTCTCGTCGACCCTTACGGCACAGGGCATGAAACTCGACGAGTTTGAAGCCGATCAGTACCTATACGAAACCACGACCTCCCTTACGGGACAAGTAGGATACACGTTTGCCGGAAATCAGAAACTCTATTACAAACTACTGTATGCCCACAATACCGAAGACATGTATTCGAGACGTACCGGATTCGACGCCGAAGGGGTAGAACTGGAAGGAAGCAACAGCGTGTACCATGCCTA
>DLYT01000165.1:0-8544 GCA_003447595.1 Porphyromonadaceae bacterium | reverse complement strand
CTGAATTGGAACGCTTCGTACGGAACCACCGAAAGCAACGAACCCGATCGTCGCCAAGTAATGTACCAGCGCACACCCGAAGGTTATAAGATCTTTCGCCTCAATCAGCAAGAGACCATGCGCTTTTTCGGGAGCCTGAACGAGCATGAAACCACCGCTTCGGCACGTGCTACTTATTTTCTTAGCAAGCAAAGCAACAAAGAAAACACCTTGAACTTCGGAGCTGCTTACCGCAACAAGAACCGCGATTACGCTTCGCATAAGTATTATTATGCTTATAAAAATTCATTCGCAAACGACCTTGTTATCTCCGACATATACACTCCCGATTTCATCAATGCAAGCAACATTGCTTCGGGAAATATCAGTATCGTAAACGGAACGCTACCCAAAGATGCCTACAAAGCATCGATGCAAATTGCCGCTGCCTATGCCGACTTGGCTTGGAACCTCAATCAGCAATGGCTGCTCAACGTGGGGCTTCGCGGTGAATACGCTACACAAACCGTAAACTACTTCAACGATGCGGGCACGGCAAAGCAATCGGAAATCAAAGGCTTTGACCTCTTCCCGGCCATCAACGCAAAGTATAGCTCTTCGGCCCGCAACGCATGGCGCGTGGCTGCTTCACGCACCATTACTCGCCCTTCGTTTATTGAGATGGCTCCTTTCGATTACAAAGAATCGTACGGAAGCGCAACCATTCGCGGGTATGCCGATCTGAAGAACGCTTACAATTACAACTTCGACTTGCGATACGAGTTGTTTCCGGCAACGGGCGAACTCATTTCAATCGGGGGATATTATAAGTTTCTAGACAAACCCATCGAGCGTGTACAGGAATATTCGGGCTCGGCGATTCAAACGTTTCGAAACGTACAACAAGGGCAAGTGGCCGGCATAGAAGCCGAATGGCGTAAAAACCTGGCGCGCGACTGGAAAGCAGGAATCAATGCCTCGTATATCTACACCTTTATCAAACTACCCGAAGATGGTGTCTACACCGACTCGAAAAGACAACTGCAAGGTGCTTCGCCGTACCTGATCAATGCCGACGTCAGTTACAATCCGCAATGGGGTAAAAATAACTCGGCCTCATTGGCACTGGTTTACAACCTACGCGGGCCCAGAATCTATGCGGTAGGGATCAACGGCATCGGCAATGTAAACGAAAAAGAGGTTCATACCCTCGATTTCATCGGGTCGTGGCAACTCAACACAAAGGCCAAACTAACGTTTCAAGCCAAAAACATCATCAACCAATCGCGCATCCTTCAACAAGAAGTGGCCGATACGGGAAAGAAAGAAACCGTAGGCAGATCCAAAGAAGGCATTAAACTGGAAGTCGGTTTCAGCTACTCATTCTATTAATCACACCAAATAAGATTCACACTTAAACTAGAATTGAACATGAAAAAGTCGTATTTAAAATTTGCATTCGGCACAATGCTTGCCATGATGGCCGTTAGTTTTGCTTCGTGCGATAGCTCGAACGATCCGGGTAACGACAACAATGAAAACCCAGATAAAGACCTTACCGTTTTGGAAGGAACATTGAAACGCAAACTCGAATTGGTTGCGGGAAAGACATATACTCTCAAAGGAGGATACCACGTAGAGCAAGGCGGTGAATTGGTAATTCCCGAAGGCGTTACCATCAAAGCCGCGACCGAAGGGGTACCTTACATCTTGATCGAACAAGGTGGCAAGATCAATGCGCAAGGAACAAAAGACAAACCAATCGTGATGACTTCGGATAAGTCGCAACCGGGCGCATGGGGCGGAATCCACATTTGCGGGAAAGCTCCGATCAACTTGAGCGGTGGAAAGGGCAAATCGGAAATCGGCGACGCTGAATACGGCGGTAATGACGCGGCCGACAACTCAGGCGTATTGCGTTACATTCGTCTCGAATATACCGGCTTCGCATTCAACGAAGAGAAAGAATCAAACGGGTTTACCTTTTACGGTGTAGGCAACGGTACAATCGCCGAATACTTACAAGCATATATGGGTGCCGACGATGGATTCGAGTGGTTTGGCGGAACCTTAAACGCGAAATACTTGGTTTCGACAGGAAGTGAAGACGACTCGTTTGACTGGACCGAAGGCTGGGTAGGCAAAGGTCAGTTCTGGGTAGCGCAACAGGCGGAATCGGGCGATTGCCTCATCGAAGCCGACAACCTTTCGGGCAACTTCCAAAGCACGCCGGTATCGTTCCCTACGATTGCAAACCTTACATTGATCGGCAACAATAGCGCAGACGCTGCTCGCGGTGTACGCCTTCGCGCCGGTACTTTCGTAAAGATGTACAACGCGTTGATTACGGGCAAATCAAGAGCCGTAACGATAGAAACTGCCGAAACCATCGAGAGCTTCAAAGACAATACATCGAAGGTAATGTATGTATGGGCTTCGGGCGAATTTGACAAAGCTAGCGAAGTGGCAAAGACATACGACCTGGCAGCGATCGAATCCAATGCGGTGAATGCAGACATTCCATTGAACGGTTTCATCGGTACTGTAGCAGGTGGCGAAGACCTAAGTAGCGACGCTTTCTTCGTGAAAACAGCATACAAAGGAGCTGTTGCTGCCGACAACGACTGGACAAAAGGCTGGACTCGCTCGCTTTAATCGCATCCAACTATAGATCAATACTTGAGAATCTGCCGGTGTTTCTGCCTCCGTGCAGATTCTCTTTTTTTACAAACCGAAACAATCTTTGCATTTATGTATACACGTATCTGGATTGCGCTGCTTTTTTGCACGCTTTTACCGAGTCTTAATGCCCAACAAAAACTGACGCTGGTAGACGGCGTTTATTATACCGACTCTACACAAACGAAATCGTATACGGGCGACTATCTCGAATATTATCCCTCGGGAGCGCTCCGACTCGAAGTGTCGCTCAAAAACGGCAAGCCGCAGGGAAGTTATGTGGTTTACTTCGAAAACGGACGTCCGCAGGAAGTGCGAGGATACAAATACGGGCAGTTCAACGGACTTTGGCGCACCTATACCGAAGTGGGTTTCTTGGTAGCCGAAGCCAACTACAGCAACGGCAAAAAGAACGGCCGCTGGCGCGTATGGGACGACTTGGGGCGTTTGCGCTACGAAATGTACTACAAAGACGGACGCAAGTGGGGTACTTGGAGTATCTGGGATGAAGAAGGGAAGCTCGTTTCTTCGCATACGTATCACTAAACACCACTTGTTTGGCGCAACAACATTGTAGTGCGATTGACACAATCCGGTAATATCTTCACCTTAATTTTGCAGTGATAAAAAAGGGTTTGAATGAATCGAATAACAAATGAATATGAATAAACACAATTTTCTAGCTGCCATATCAGCTTCTCTTCTGCTTTGCTCGGCTTCGATGCCAACTTGGGCGGCCGACAAAACCACAGACAGTGTAAAGAAAGAACAACTTCCTACCGAATCAAATCACGTAACCATCGTGGGTAAAGTATTGGAAAACGGAACCAACGAACCGCTTACAGGCGCTTCCATCGAAGTAAACGGCAAAAAATGCTACAGCGATATAAACGGAGCTTTTTCGCTGCAATTGCCCAAAGGCGACAAGGCTATGGTGACGGTTAGTATGATCTCGTATGAATCGTTGTCGCTAGAAGTAGATGCAGACAACACGAACAACATGCAGGTTGTATTGAAGCATTAAAATCAAAGTCCATAAGAATAGAATCGTCAGGTCGGCATCTGACGATTTAAAACAAACGAAGAGCGAATCGTCAGGTCGGGACCTGACGATTCGCTCTTCACTATAAACAGATTTATTGTTTGTAAGAACGAAACGCAATCAATTGTATTCGTCACCGAAGCCAAGGTTAGCATCAGCAACAAACTGCTTGATACGTTCTTCATCCTGACGTTTACACACAAGAAGCACGTTACCAGATTCGGCAATGATGCAATCGTCTACGCCTTGCACTACAACCAATCTTCCCTTATTTTCTACGGCGATGACATTGTTGCTGGCTTCGTAGGTCAATGTCTTCGTATTAAGACAAGCATTTCCGCTTGCGTCTTTCGGAGCCAGTTCATACAGTGAGTTCCAAGTTCCGAGATCGGCCCATCCGAAATCTGCTGCAAGCATATATACGTTATCTGCCTTTTCCATGATCCCATAGTCTATCGAGATGTTGGGACAACACGGATAGTTCTCGAAAATAAACTCGTTTTCTTTTTCCGTACCGAAAAAGTCAATGCCGGTATCAAAGCGCGTCGTAATTTCGGGCATAAACTTTTGCAGTGCCGTCATGATTGCATCGATGTTCCAGAAAAATAGTCCCGAGTTCCAGAAAAACTCACCACTCTCTACAAAAATCTTTGCCAGCTCATGATCGGGTTTCTCTGTAAACGTTTTCACTTTCATGAAATCTCCGATTAAATCTTCATCGGCCTGGATATATCCATATCCGGTCTCTACTCGATTGGGTTTTATTCCTAGCGTTGCAAGTGCTTGATGGTCCTTTACAAATTGAAGCCCTTTCGCAATCGCTTTGCAAAACTCATCTTCTTTAAGGATCAGGTGATCGGAAGGAGAAACTACAATGTTTGCCTTCGGATTCACCGCTTTGATATGATAAGCTGCATACGCGATCGTGGCAGCAGTGTTTCTTCGTTTTGGTTCTAAAAGAATTTGTTCGCTACTAAATTCGGGCAGTTGTTCTTTAACGAGGTCTTCATATCTATTATTGGTAGCAATAATGATATTTTCTTGTGGAATAATCTTTTTAAAGCGATCGACGGTTAATTGAAGCAGACTTCTGCCTGTCCCCATGAAGTCGAGAAACTGTTTTGGATAAATTTCTCTACTAAAAGGCCAGAAGCGACTTCCTATCCCCCCACACATAATTACACAGTAATTGTCTTTCATAATCAGCGCTTTTATGATACAAATATGATATACGCAAATGTAGTAAATATTTACTCCGAACCTATTAAATTGATTTTTTTTGAAAAAAAAGTGGTGCAACTATTGCAGGAATGAAAATAATGCGTACCTTTGCAATGCAATCGGGAAAAACGATAGCTCTGAAACGCCCAGATGGCGGAATTGGTAGACGCGCTGGTCTCAAACACCAGTGGATTCACTTCCATGCCGGTTCGATCCCGGCTCTGGGTACAGAAAAAGAAAGCTCTGCATGCGCAGGGCTTTTTTTATATCCAATACTCTCTACTATGCGCTTATTAAAGAGTAAATACAGACTAAAGAAAACCGGAGCACGCTTGTATCGCAAAATGCGATTCAGAAAAGGGTTTGGTGTACATTCTCCGTTTGCTTTTGATCTAATCACAAAAGTAATCGAAGAGAAAAGTTATTTCTATGCGTATCAAGACATACGCACAATTCAAGAACATTTTATTAAACATCCCGGAAAGGCTGTATATACAGACCGAAAAGGAAAGGAACACGCGGTTAGCTACGCCTCTTTGTTTAAACAAGAAGCCATTTCGTCGAAAAAGGGAAAACTCCTCTTCCGACTTACCAACTTCTTTAAACCCAAAGAGATTATTCAACTGGGAACTTCCCTCGGTTTCTCTTCTCTTTATCTGGCGGCCTATAGTTCGGATGTAAAAGTAAACGCAATCGAAAACAACGAGTCGCTTGCTCCTTATATCAAAGATGTGATTAAAGGAAACGATCGCATCGAATTGCATACCGGTAGTTACACTATGCTGATCCCGGAAATCATGATGAAGATAGAAAAGGCAGACTTTGTCTTTTTTAACTTAGAACGTGAATACGAAGTGAACCTTCAATTGTTCTCACTATGTATTGAGAAAGCTCATGAGAATACGGTGTTTGTAATCAATAACATCCGAAAGTGTAATTGCACCTCGAAGCTGTGGAACGAGATCATTCATAATCCGAATGTTTCGGTTACGATGGACTTGTATTCAATGGGTATTATTTTCTTTAATCCGAAATTGCACAAAAGAAATTATAAAGTTTACTTTTGACAATCGAAGAAATAATATGCTATGAAAAAAAGTATCGTCTATACGAAAACCGGCGACAGTGGTAAAACATCACTGGTAGGGGGCGAACGTGTTTCGAAAACACATCCTCGCCTCGATTGTTATGGTACTGTCGACGAATTGAATTCATTTGTTGGTGCCTTGATTGCTGAGATACAACAAGAGGAAGACCGCGAGTTTTTACTCTTTATCCAGCACAAGTTATTCACAATCGGTTCATATCTCGCAACAGATCAAGAACACACCGACTTGAAGGTAGAAAGTAAAGTGTCTGACGAAACCATCCACAAAATAGAAAGTGAGATTGATAAGATCGACAACGAACTACCGAAGTTGAATAATTTCGTACTACCCGGAGGTGGCAGATCTGCATCGTTGGCGCACATTTGTCGTACCGTATGCCGCAGAGCCGAACGCGAAATGTATCGCTTGGCAGAAACGGCGACTGTAGAATCTCCGGTACTTATTTTCATGAACCGACTATCAGATTACTTTTTCGTTTTGGGACGTAAAGAGGCACTGATACACAATAAAAAGGAAATATTGTGGGATTATACTTGTAGTTAATCCTTTTATTTCTATATTTGCGGCAAAAACAGGAGTTTAACTATTTTAAACCTTTCATATATGTATTGGACACTAGAATTAGCTTCAAAGCTGGAAGATGCCCCATGGCCTGCAACCAAAGATGAGCTGATTGACTTCGCTCAACGTTCGGGAGCCCCTCTTGAAGTAATCGAAAACCTTCAAGAAATGGAAGATGAAGGCGAAATTTACGAATGTATTGAAGACATTTGGCCTGATTATCCAAGTAAAGAAGATTTCTTCTTTAATGAGGAAGAATATTGATTTCTAAGAAAAAATTATAGTTGAAAAGCGGAGTCTGATGAAAATCCAGATTTCGCTTTTTTACTTTTACCACATACCTAATCTAATTACTACCATGCAACCCATGTATCGAACTATACTTGTGTGTATACTCTTCTGTATTTTCATTTCAGGAACCGCTCAATCTCTCTCGAAAAATAAGCGCATGCTCGATCCGCAACCACCGGGGATGGTATTGATCAAAAGCGGTTCGATTGAATTTAATCAATTACTTGCCAACGACTCCATCATTGATGATCCGCTTTATCGGCAGGGTGCCTCTTTTTCATCGTTTTGGATGGACAAACACGAGGTTACCAATGCGATGTACCGAGAGTTTGTAGTATGGGTAAGGGACTCCATCATCCGGGAACGACTTGCTGATCCTAACTTGGGAGACAATGAACTGTTCAAGATAGACCAAGATGAGTATGGAGACCCAATACCGCCTTATCTCGACTGGTCGCAAAAGATCCCTTGGAAAAATGGTAGTGATGAAGAGCTAGCCGCCATTGAAAGTCTCTTTTATATGGATCCTATCTCGGGCGAAAAACGAATGGATGAAAAACAGCTGTTATTTACATTCGAATGGTTCGATTCTTACACTGCTTTAAAATACGGACGCCTGCTTTCGACCGACAAAGCTGCATCGATCCGAATCACAAAAGATACGGCTTACTTCGATACCAACGGTGCAATCGTTACCGAAACCATAGAAAGACCACTCTCTTCTCGTTCTGATTTCATACACACCTATATTATTCCCATCTTTCCGGATGAATACTGCTGGATTACCGATTTCAGGAATTCAAATAACTCCATGCTTGTACGCAACTATTTCACACATACCGATTACAATGAATATCCCGTAGTGGGCGTAAGTTGGCATCAAGCAATGGCTTATTGCCAATGGCGCACGATGATGTTCCGAAAAGGAAATGCTAAAACCGGCATCGATCTTTCTGAAGAGTTTCGACTGCCTACCGAAGGTGAATGGGAGTATGCGGCAAGAGCAGGTAATAACAAAGCGAGGTATCCGTGGCAAAAAGAAGATGCGGCGTTTTGCCAATCGTGTTTTGTAGGTAACTTCAAACCGGGAGTTGGCGACTATACTTCGGACGGAGCGTTGACAACTTCGCGCAAAATGAACTATCAACCCAATGCCTATGGCTTATTTGATATGGCCGGCAACGTTTCGGAGTGGACGGCTTCTGCTTATTTTGAAGCCGGACATTCGATGGCATCCGATATCAATCCGTTTATTACTTATCGGGCTTCGCAAAGCGATCCCGATCACTTGAAACAAAAAGTAGTAAGGGGTGGATCGTGGAAGGATGTGAGCCAACAAATCAGATCCGACCTCAGAGGATACGCTCATCAAGATGCCGCACACTCATTTGTGGGATTCAGATGCGTAAAAACAGTGGTTGATCCTCGCAAACAATGAATCATGTAAACCTTAAAAATCTAATTTATGAAAACTAGACTTTTCTACAATCCCTTCTTGAAGCATAAGAAACGTATCTTTTCTTTTATGTATTGCTGGGGAGCTGCCATTATTTTGACAGGTGTATTATTCAAACTAACAAATCTTCCATTTGCTAAGGAGATGCTCTTTGTAGGGATGGTTAGTGAGATCGTTGTATTCTTCTTCTCTGCGTTTGATTCGAC
>DLYT01000066.1 GCA_003447595.1 Porphyromonadaceae bacterium | reverse complement strand
ATCCCCATTGCCGACAACCAACCTTGTGGCAACTGCGAACGCCATTGCCCTACCGATGCCATCGTGATGATTCCGTCCGATGCCAATAATCCCGAATCATTGAAAGTTCCGGCCATAAATACCGAACGCTGCATCGGCTGCGGAGCGTGCGAGCACCTGTGTCCATCGCGCCCCGTTAGTGCCATCTACGTAGAAGGGCACGAACTTCATAAAACCATTTAACACGACTACCTATGCATAAAGATATAGCTATGAATCGCCGTGGATTCCTCAAGATTGTAGGTATCAGTACGGCTTCGTCTACCGCGGTACTTACGGGCTGCTCGTCGGCTTCGGCGGGCGAACAAAGCGGCAGTTCGGCCGTTCCGAAAGGAAAGATGAGTTACAGAAAGTTGCCTTCTATCGACGATACGGTTTCGTTGTTGGGCTACGGTTGCATGCGCTGGCCTACACTGCCCTCTCCTGCGGGCGACGGAAACGTGATTGATCAGGACGCGGTAAACCGTCTTGTCGATTATGCCATCGAGCATGGTGTGAATTATTTCGATACTTCGCCGGTATACATTCAAGGATGGTCTGAGAAAACGACGGGGAATGCTTTGAAGCGTCATCCGCGTGATAAGTTCTTTATCGCCACGAAGATGTCGAACTTCTCCAACAATGATTTCGACTTCGGGGTAAAGATGTACCACAATTCGTTTAAGGATTTGCAGGTGGATTACATTGATTATTACTTGCTGCACGTGGTGGGTTCGGAAGGCGAACGAAGCATGCAAAAGCGTTTTGTCGAAAACGGTATTCTCGACTTCTTGCTCAAAGAGCGCAAAGCAGGACGCATCCGCCATTTGGGTTGGTCGTTTCACGGCACACAGGCCGAGTTTGACAAGGCGCTGGCTATGCACGACGATGTACATTGGGACTTTATTCAGATTCAGCTCAACTATTCGGACTGGAAGTATGCCAAAGGGGCGAACGTGAATGCCGATTATTTGTACAGTGAGATCTCCAAGAAGGATATTCCGGTGGTTGTAATGGAACCGCTGTTGGGTGGACGCTTGTCGAACATTCCGCAGTACATTTTCACCCGATTGAAAGAACGCAATCCCGATGGAAGCGTTGCCTCATGGGCTTTTCGATTTGCCGGTAGTCCGCCCAAAGTGCTTACCGTACTGAGCGGAATGACTTACCTCGAGCATTTGCAAGACAACATAAAAACGTATTCGCCACTGCAAACCTTGACAGACGAAGACCGCGAGTTTCTCGATGAAACCGCGCAAATGATGTTGCAATATCCTACCATTCCGTGCAACGACTGCAAGTATTGCATGCCTTGTCCGTACGGGATCGACATACCGGGTGTGTTGCTGCATTTCAACAAATGTATCAACGAAGGTAACATGCCAAAGAGTAGCAAGGACGAGAACTATGACAAGGCGCGTCGTGCTTTTCTCGTAGGGTATGACCGTAGTGTGCCGAAACTAAGACAGGCCAACCACTGCACGGGGTGCGATCAGTGCTCGGAGCATTGTCCGCAGCGCATCAACATCCCGAAAGATTTGCATCGCATCGATGCGTTTGTAGAACAACTTAAACAAGGAACCCTCGAATGAACCAGTTGATCAGTTTGCTGCACGAAGGCAACTATTCGTGCGTGATACAAAACGGTGCCGACGTGCGCACGTTTACCCGCAGGGGTGTGATTGATGTGTATGAGTTGCTGCATCACGATGCTGCCTTTTTGCGCGGTGCGTCGCTGGCCGATAAAGTGATTGGCAAAGGGGCGGCTGCCTTGATGATACAAGGTGGCGTGGCAAAAGTGTATGCGGGAGTGATCAGCCAATCGGCACTCGCGCTGTTTCAAGCACACAACGTACAGGTGGATTACAAGCTGTGCGTTGCCGGCATCCAAAACAGAGACCAAACGGGCGGTTGCCCATTGGAGCAGATTTGCGCGGTCTCCGACTCGGTGTCCGAACTAATGCCGCTGATCACGGGCTTTATCCTCGCAATGCGCCAACGCTGCAATCCGGCATAACGCTCGCTGTGACTCAGCATAATACGCGCTGCGTTTCGGCTTCAAGATTTGATTAATTCATCAACCTTTAAAGACATTCAAAATGGAAACATCCGTAAAACTTTATTCGCTTCACTATACGCAAGCAAAGACCTATTTGTTTGCCATACTATTCGTAATCGGCAACATCGTGCTGCCTCAACTGGCACACACGGTTCCGCAAGGTGGGTTTATATTCCTGCCCATCTACTTCTTCACGCTGATCGCAGCGTATAAATACGGTTGGCAAGCCGGTTTGCTTACAGCCATACTATCGCCGGTGGTAAACCACTTGCTGTTTGGTATGCCACCGATGGCCGTACTTCCGGCTATCCTTACCAAATCGGTATTTCTTGCTTGCAGTGCCGCCTTTGCCGCACACTACTTCAAGCGCATCTCCATCCCGATCTTGCTGCTGGTAGTTCTCACGTATCAAGTATTCGGCACCTTGGTAGAATGGGCTCTGATAGGCGACTTCTTCAAAGCCGTGCAAGACTTCCGCATCGGCATCCCCGGCATGCTGATCCAAATACTGGGCGGTTATTGCCTAATCAACTACCTCTTGAAGCGATAATTACCATGTAGGTTGCCACATCTTATATTGTGGCAACTTATTGTACAAATCGATAAAATGGCTATTCCTCTAGCTTTTTATCATTTATTGGTGATACTCCTCTCTAAAGGGCTTATATTTCGCTAGATTACTTTATTTCGTGTCACGAGTAAGGCTTACACTTTATCGCCCAAAGATGCTGTTGCCTAACGCATCGGAAAATTGGTTACCGGAGCTTTCTGTTGAGGCAATCAAAAAGATCGTGGTAGTGCCGTAGTGCAAACAGTTTGTATTTTCTCAACTCGCTCACAGTGCTCTGGCCGCTACAGTTGCCGGGTTGTGGCATAGCCGCTGTAAGCTCATCGAAACAACGGCCCAGATTCTTCATGAAGAGTAAAAAAAGTATTCGTGATAAGTTTCGAAACTTCTCGTGAAGAGTGTTAGAACTCTTCGTGAAAACGAAAAACACTCTTCGAGAAGACTTTTTTTACTCTCCTCGAAAAGATCGGCAGCGTTTACCCAAACGCCTAGCCCCTTTTAAAAAACGCCGGGCCCCTCTTGGCAAGAAGCATGCATGCTTTTTTCAAGAACTAAACTTACTTTTTCGACGAAGTAAACAAGGTTTTTGGAAAAAGCATGCTTGCTTTTTATCGGCAAGCTGCTTCCTACGCTGAAAATATCCATTTTCTAAACTCACAAAAACAACCGATTTCGCTAATCTAGATCAAAAACTAGCCTCAAAAACAAAGGATATTCCCTCCAAACACAAAATGGAATTTAAAATAAAAACACTCTTAATGTAATTTCCGCCTCAACGAACACAAACAACACAAACCATTTAGTACACAAAACAATACACAACACACACCTCAAAACATCGTGACAACTGCACAACAACTACACGCGATATAGAAGCCATGAATTTACATTTTTGTAAAAAAACTTCGTAAAACTATTGCATATACCAAATATATAGCTACCTTTGCAACGCAATCGAGAGAAAACGAGTGCAGAACTAACAAGTTCTTTTGGAGAGGTGGCAGA